>NZ_SJPT01000010.1 GCF_007860095.1 Novipirellula galeiformis
CTGGAAAGACTTTGAGCCAGCGGAGGGCGACTTCGCTGTCGGTCCAATCGGCCACGACATCGGGCCGGTTGCGGATGATCAGGTGCAGATGGCTACTCATCACGGCGTAGCTAAGCACGTCGATGGCGAGGACCGAGGCCAATGCTTCCATTCGCCTGCGAATCCACTCGCGGCGACAGGAATAATCTTTCCCGGTGGCCGCGTCGACGCCCGCTAGGTAGGCGCGTCGTACACAACGCTGTACAGCATGGACGATACACACTTCATCGGGCGTGAATTGTTCGGCACGAGGCGGTCGCGTCATCGGACACCTCCGAGACTTCGAGGGACGAATCGACTACTGCCATTAGACCCAGCGAACGCGTCACCTGTCAAATTTTGGTGGGTGGCACCAAAATTAGTGGGTGGCACCAAGTATTTTTGCCAAGTATTTTTGGTGGGATTGCCGACGATGAGCGATTCGGTCCGCGCACGAAAAAACCCCGTGAATCACGGGGTTTTTCTAATGCGGCCGAGAGGACTCGAACCTCCACGGGATTAACTCCCACTAGGCCCTCAACCTAGCGCGTCTGCCAGTTCCGCCACGGCCGCTTTTGTCGTGTCTTCGCTCGGCAATACGCAGAGTTTTGCGTCCACTGACGAATCCGTCAACTCCCCCTGGGCCATTCCTTGCCGCTTAATTTTCCACAGCCCCCACGGTTCACCGTTTGTATTGGTTTTAACGCCAATTCATTCCTTCTGGCTGCTCACCCTCCCTTTCCGCTGAGCCACAAAAACATCGACGTGATCACCACAATCTCCCGCACCCAGCAATCAATCGACTGGCACAACTACAAATCGAAATTGACTCGCTTGCGTTTGCCACCGCGACCAATCATCGCATAAGTCCAGTCGGTCTGAATCCACTCCTCCCCACCGGCGAATTCACGAATCATCCAGCCTCGCCTTGCCGCCGGCGTTCCGGCTGGCGGCGAACGCCGACGCCGTCGCACATTGTCCGGATTGACGAGCATGACCTCAGGCTTCGCTGGCAACAGCTGATAAAAGTAACCGTCCGCAGATAACTCATGGTAACGCAAGTCGACCTTCTTCTTGTCGGTCCAGGCGGCATTCTCACCCAACGCATCGATCAAAAAGCGTTTGGTTAACCAATCGACGCGGCCGACTGCGGCAGCGGTTTGTCGATGGTCCTGCCGAAACTCAGCCAAGACCGTGATCAGCGATTCCCAGCGTTGGATCACCGTGGTGGCCTCCCCATGCCACTGGTCAGAGGTGCCGTCAACGAACTGCTTGGCTGCCGCCAAAATCTTTCGCTGAATCTCCAGTGCTGATAATTCACCGTGCGAGGTTGGCACTTGCGACACCAAGTTCCAATCGCTGGCGATACGATGGATCGACGCCACGCCCTTTTTCAAAATGGGCAACTCAGCTACCGCGCCTGCTTCGATCATGTCGAGCACGAGAGAAACCGAAGCAAATTTGACGTACTCGGCATGGTCTGCCATGTTCGAATCAGACAGTCCGATCTGTAACCGTTGTCGCCGAGCAAGCATGCCTCGCGTGGAGACCAACGACAAAAACGTCTTGGCACAATAGTGAGCCAACCAATGTCCGAATACAAACACGGGACGCTCGCCACGAAAACCACCCATATCGGTGATGGTGTCAATCGCCATCGCCTTGGCACTCAGGCGATAACGTCCGTCATGGTCCAGTGAGCCTGAACCACACAACGCCAACCGTGACGCGAGCAAGGCAGATAAGTACCGCCGCTGCTTCCGAAACGCGACGTGGCGGACGACGAAGCGAAGCACGAACAAGGTCGGCAAGTGAATCAAACGCAATAGATTGACGACCGTCCAAGTCACCCAACGCGGTACCGAGCCAAATGCCATCCTAACGTCTTGCCCCTGGTCCGCGTCGCCCCAATCGCCATCGTCGCTGTCGAATCCCTCGTCATCCACAACGGACTGGTTGTCTCCGTCGCTGGCCGATCCTCGTCGTCGCCGGGCGATCCATCCCGCAAACACCATCGCCCACAACAGCGGCATGGACACGACCAGATTGACGACTTGCATCGACCACAACAACAGAACAAAGACGCGGTAGATCACGAGCCACACACCGCTCGCCACCTCGGCTTCGTAATTCTCTTGGCATCCATAAACATGCCCGAGCGCATCAGCGCTATTTTTTAGTACACGAAGATCGTAACTGGTCTCGGCAGCGGCCGTTGCTTCGGCAACCAATTGATCAATCGAACGCTGGCAGGCGAGCAGTTCGTCGGGGCTGCGAACCTCGGGCGTCGCGATCTCGATCAAACCACCAGGCGAGTCGTACATCAACGGATGGGATTCAAACGTAACCGCACCTCCGTTTGCTAAAAACAGTTGATCTTGATCGAAAACTCCTTTTGCAGTGGGCTGATCACGGCGAATCGCCTCACAAATTTGTTCGTAGACAAACAGTGACGCAGGCAAATCCTCTGTAGATAGATTTTGAGGATCCGCCACCAACGTTGCATACTCCGTTTCCATCCCCATCAACCGCGACACCAAAGGGGTGGTGCGTCGATAAGCCCGTGAGGACGCCGTGTTGGGATCGTGCGAGGAGGAGGGACGGGAATTCAATAGGGCGACTTTATGAGAATCGAGGGGGAGCGTTTGAGAGCGGGCTTATTGTAGGAGCCAAATTCGCTGCGAGAAAGTGCGGCGTGTAGCGACGTTTTGTAGATCAACCCGCGACAACGAAAAATTCGGGTAACGCAACGCAACCAATCCCTACGACGTGACTTTGATCCCTGCGTGCGATGCGATTCATCTTCGATACCCCGCTGGGGAGACGACATTTCCCAAACTGAAAAACGGTCTCCAGCCGGCTACGATCTCGTACAATAAGGGGGTACGTCTTATCTACGTTCGCCTTCAAAGGAATCTACGATGAGTCAAGCCTCTACGATCATTCACACCGATGAACCGCCCCGCCGGGCTACCGCGAACGTCACGATAGCACAGTATTTGATCCGGCGATTACAGGACTACGGCGTTGACGATATGTTCGGGATTCCGGGGGATTATATCTTGGCGTTGTACAGCGAATTGGAAAAGAGTCCGATTCGCATGATCGGGTGCACGCGAGAGGATTGTGCGGGCTTTGCAGCGGACGGCTACGCCCGGGTCCGAGGGATGGGGGCCGTTTGCGTCACCTACTGTGTCGGTGGGTTAAGCATTTGCAACTCCATCGCCGGAGCGTACGCCGAAAAGTCGCCCGTGGTCGTACTGACGGGTTCGCCAGGTTTAAAAGAACGCAACACCGGGGCCTTGTTGCACCACATGGTCCGCAATTTCCGAACACAGTACGACGTTTTCGAAAAGTTCACGATCGCGGGAACCGAGCTCAACGATTCCTTAACCGCGTTTTCAGAAATCGACCGAGTGCTCGATGCATGCGACCGCTACAAGCGACCGGTTTACATCGAGTTGCCACGAGACATGGTCAACGTGATCCCGCCGGTGGCACACGGATACACCGGCGCCGGTTTCCAGCACAACCAGGAAGCGACGGACGAAGCGATTCGCGAAACGGTGCTGCGATTAGCCAACGCCCAGAACCCGGTGATCTTAGCTGGGGTCGAGATGCACCGTTTCCGTTTGCAAGATCAATTGATTCAATTGGCGGAATCGACGAACATGCCGATCGCCACCACGATGCTTGGTAAAAGTGTCGTAAGCGAGCGGCATCCGTTGTTCATCGGATTGTATGAGGGAGCGATCGGGGACGCGGAAGTGACCCGATTCGTCGAAGAAAGCGATTGTGTGTTGATGTTGGGCACCTTTTTAACGGACATCAATCTTGGCATCTTTACGGCAAAATTGGATCCTGGCCGCTGCATCTTGGCGACCAGCGAGACGCTGCGGATTTCTCACCATCACTTTCATAACGTTGATTTGAAGGCGTACCTGGCCGGCTTAATCGAGGCCGCCCCCACGACCACCACGCGGGACACGACGCATTTAGTCGCGCGGACGAGTACGGAGACAGCGGAGGAAGCGGCGACCGAATTGCTACAGACAAGTTGGATGGTTCGTCAACTGAACCAGCGTTTGGACGCGGACACCATCGTTATCACTGACGTAGGGGATTGTTTGTTCGCCGCGACGGAGTTAACGATTCATGATCGCAGTGAGTTTTTGAGTCCGGCGTACTACACGTCGATGGGATTCAGTATCCCGGCAGCACTAGGCGCGGCGACCGCCAAGCCAGATCATCGGATCGTCGTGCTTGTGGGCGATGGTGCCTTTCAAATGACCGGTCAAGAATTGAGCACGTTGATCCGCCAAGGTCACAATCCTATCGTCATCTTGTTGGACAATCATGGGTATGGCACCGAGCGTTACTTGCACGAAGGGGAGTGGAAGTACAACGAAGTGGCCAAGTGGAATTATGGCGAATTGATGAAGGTCTACGGGCGAGGCATAAGTCACTTGGTCTCCACCAAAGCGGAGTTCAACAACGCCTTGGATGCCGCGTGGAATCAAACAGACTTGCCGCATCTAATCCACGCCAAACTGGAGGAGAACGACGCCAGTCAAACGCTGCGCAAACTGGCCGAGCGAATGAGCAAAACGGTTGGTTAGCGAACCGTTTTCGAATCGTTTCCCCTCCGCCAAACCCCGATGCATCGCCACCGCCGGTTTGGCTTATTGGGTGACGATGCTCGCGTAGATCAACTCACGTAGATCAACTCACGTAGATCCGCTCGCTTAGGCCGGTTCGCGTCGATCGGCCCAGGGGTGGCTCACTACGCGTTTCCAACGCGATCTCCACCTAAGCACTCGTCCCTTCCTAACCCAATGAAGTGTTTTTATCGTTTCTTGCGAAGTTATTCGCTTTCGGGGGCTCTGGAGGCATGTAGCCTTAAATCTCTGTCGCCCCCCAATGCCCAGTTTCCCTACCGGTGTAGCGTCTCATGTGTGACTTCCGTCTATTGGCTCGACGATTTTGTTCGATGGTTACGCCACTATTTTTGTTGGTCGCACTCGGAACTCCCCCGTGCACGCGGTCCACGGCATACGGCGACGAAGCGGCAATCCCCGAGGTGCTGAAACCGTGGCAGGACTGGGTCACTTGGGACACGACGAATCGTGACTGCCCGAAGTTGTACAACAACGCTGATGAGAGCATCTGTGTTTGGCCCTCGACACTCGAGTTGACGGCGGACGAACGGGGAGGTTCCTTCAAGCTTCGTGTTCAAAGTTTTGAGGACACATGGGTGACGTTACCAGGGACTCCCTCGATCTGGCCAACCAACGTTCGCGTCGATAACGAACCGGTCGTGGTGGTCCAGCGTGATGGCTCCCCCGCGATCAAGTTGGCGAAAGGGAGCAGCGTGTTGTCGGGGGAATTCCTTTGGGATTCCATGCCACAACGCATCCACATTCCCAAAGAAATCGGCATGCTGACGCTTCGCGTGTCAGGCACCGAGGTAGCCAATCCGACCTGGGACGCTCAGGGGGAGGTTTGGTTGAAGCGATCGCGTAGTGAGGCGACCGATAAAGATCTGCTAACGCTGCAGGTGTATCGCAAGATTGAAGACGGAATTCCATTGTGGTTGCGGACTCGCATCGAAATCACGGTTTCGGGTAAGAGCCGTGAGGAATCACTCGGTTCGATCCTTCCGTTAGGATGGCAACTGGCGACGGTGGAGAGTCCGATCCCGGTCGCGGTCGACGAACTCGGGGCGATCAAGGCCCAGGTCCGAGCAGGCAAGTGGACGATCACTCTCAATGCATTTCGCACCCATGACGCAACGGACGTTACTTTCGCGGCCAACGCCAACCCGTTGGTCGCAATGGAGTTAGTCGGATTGCAAACGGATCCCGATTTCCGGGTTTCCCAGATCGAAGGGCTGCCGATGGTCGACGCTTCGCAAACGACGTTCCCAGCGGACTGGCGAGGCTTGCCGGTTTATCAATGGGACGTCAGCAAACCATTTTCGCTCGTTGAAAAGATGCGAGGCATGGGAGCCAAGACACGCCAAGGCCTCCATATCACTCGGCATCTGTGGCTAGATGAAGACGGCAACTCGTTGACTTACCTCGACCATCTTAATGGACAAATGCAACAAATTTGGCGTTTGGATGTGGCCGATGGTCATGATCTTGGCGCGGTACGAGTCGATGGCGAAGGGCAACTGATCACCGTTAATCCCGCTACAGGCGTTAGCGGCAGCGAGATCCGTCGTCGCAACTTACAAATGGAAGCGGTTGGGCGTGTCCCGCTCGATGACGAATTATCGGCCACCGGTTGGGACGCGAATGCCGAGTCACTTAAGGTGACGTTAACCACTCCGCCTGGTTGGCGTGTGTTTGCGGTTTTCGGAGCGGACCAGGTCCGCGGCGATTGGTTAACGGCATGGTCGTTGTTGGACCTTTTTCTACTGCTAGTGTTTTCGCTGGCGGTGTTCCGCTTGTTTGGGTTTGTAGGTGGGTTTGTCGCGTTGGTGGCGTTCGCGTTGTCCTACCATGAGCCCGGTGCACCGCGAATTACGTGGTTGTTATTACTGATGCCGATTGCACTGCTGCGGGTCGTCGGGGAAGGAACGCTGAAGAAATGGATCACGGTATGGAAAGCCGTGACGACCGTGATCCTGTTGTTTTGCTTGGTTCCTTTTATCGCGACTCAGGTGCAAAACGTGCTTTACCCTCAACTCGAACCCCAAGGCATGTCGTACGGCAGTCGCGGATTGTTCGTGTGGAGTGGCATCGGATCGAAACGTGATTATCAGACGAAGTCAGTGACTGAATTTGACTTGGTCGAATCGTCCGGTGGATATTTGGGGAGATCCCAGTCCCGTCGTAACGAACGCAAATCCAAATCATCGCAACGCCAGTCCGCCGACGAATCAAATTTGAATTACGACCCTCAGGCCATGATCCAAACCGGTCCGGCTCAGCCACAGTGGCGTTGGAACGATGTGGTATGCATTTGGAACGGCCCGGTTGCAGCGGAGCAAACAATCCACCCCGTGCTGGTCTCGTTGACGGTGAACCGTGTCATCACGGGTGTGCGACTTGTGTTGTTGATTCTTTTGGCGGCGATCTTGCTTCGCAAGCGAACCCCCCCATGGCCTTGGGCGGGATGGAAAATCCGAAAAGCCGCGGCGGCCGCCTTACTGGGACTGACACTCCTGCCGGCTTCTGCCTCCGCTCAAGAAGGAAACAGCAACGATGAGAATGCGAAGCCGGCGTCTGCTGCGGCTGAGAAGCCCGAGTCTTATCCTCAGCCAATTCCTTCAGCAGAGATGCTCCGCACCCTTCGCGAGCGATTGTTGAAGCGTTCGGATGCATTTCCCAATGCGGCCGACATCCCGGCGGTGGAGCTGAAGATCCTAGACAACCGGTTGACCATGAACGTCACGCTGCATGCGGCGGCAGATGTCGCGGTACCTTTGCCAGGACGTTTGCCAGCGTGGTCTCCCATCTCGGTGACCATGGACGGTAACAATGACGTGACGGTTTCCCGTCACGAAGGCTACGTTTGGATCGTGGTCCCCAAAGGGATTCATGACATCACGGTGGAAGGCACGCTCGGCGACGCAGCAGAATGGGAATGGACGTTCCTGTTGAAACCACGGCGTGTATCGATTGAGGCTCCGGGATGGAAAGTCACCGGGCTCGGTCCCAATCAAGTGCCCGCCGACCAAGTATTTTTCGCCAAAGAGCAAGCGCCGAGCGACGAAGCGGCGGCGTACGACCGCACCGCCTTCAATACCGTGGTGGTCATCGATCGAAAACTCGAAATCGGCTTGGTTTGGAAGGTTCACAATACCGTAACACGCCTTTCTGCCACAGGAAAAGCGATTTCACTTGAGGTTCCGCTCATCGAAGGCGAGAACGTGCTCAGCTCGGGACGAGAGGTCAAAGACCAATCCATCGACGTACAGATGGGGGCAAACCAAGCCCAATTTTCCTGGGTGAGTGAACTCCAACCCACCCCTGCAATCAAGTTGACGGCCGCATCCACCGATCGCTGGGTCGAGCGATGGCATTTAATCACCTCACCGATTTGGAACGTTTCGATCTCGGGGCTACCCCCGATGTTTGCGGTGAACCAAGAGGCCTTGGTTCCGATCTGGAAACCGTGGCCGGGCGAAACCGCCACGATCCAATTCAGTCGCCCAGCAGCGGTCGTGGGTGATACCGTCACGGCGCAACGTGTGAACCTTTCGACCACACTTGGCGATCGTCGACGCACCAGCGAAATGGAGCTCGAACTTGAGTGCAGTTTGGCAAACGATTTCGTAATTGCCCTTGAACCTGAGATTGAGATCACTTCATTGACGCTTGATCAGCAAGCGATTCCCGTTCAGCGAGACGGAGCGAATTTGATCATTCCAGCAAGACCGGGACGGCAAACGGTAGCCATAGGGTGGAGTACTGCGAAGCCGTTGCAGATGACGGCGCGCTCCTCGTTAGTCACGTTGCCAGTAGATGCTTCGAACGTGACCACCACGATGGTGATGCCCGAGAACCGCTGGATCCTGTGGGTCGACGGCCCGCTGCGTGGGCCGGCCGTCCGATTTTGGACCATCTTGGCGGTGGCGATCCTGATCGCATTTGTGTTGGGCAGTCTCCCGATGTCACCGCTGAACCGGCTCGAGTGGGTGTTACTGTCGATTGGTTTGACCCAGGTGCCTTTGCCCGCAGCGATGATCGTGGTGGGGTGGTTGTTCTTGCTAGGGTGGCGAGGCGAGCATCCCTTGGATCGCCATTACCATTGGCGTGATTACTTGCTGCAAGGCTTGATCGTGTTGATGACGCTGATCTCGCTTGTCATTTTGTTCATCGTGGTGGGCGAAGGGCTGCTCGGACATCCCGATATGTTCATCGCGGGCAACCAATCATGGGGCAGCGAATTGCATTGGTTCACCCCACGAACGGGAGCCGAGCTGCCGCTGACTCGAGTGGTCTCGATCTCGGTGTGGTTCTACCGACTGTTCATGTTGGTTTGGGCATTGTGGTTAGCTGCAGCATTGTTGCGCTGGTTGGCGTGGGGGTGGAAGCAATTCAGCAAGGTGTCCGAGCGTGAGCAAGTATTGGAGGCCACGTTGAGCACGGAGGATGCGAACTAACGGAATCATACGGCGGGTCGCGTTGGCTGAGCGATGGAGTGCCGCGAAGTGCAACGGTTGGAGCAACGAGGGTGGCGAATGATTCGGTGCCCTCGGGTGGTGGAACAGCTCGTTACCCAGCCACGTACGCCCAGCCACGTACGCCTAGCCACGTACTAGGAACGCCACTGCGCAGCTCGTACAATCGGCGAGACTCATTGACCCCCGACCAACTCGCCCAGGATCGATCATGGCGCCCGAAGACGAAGCACTCAACGGACTTCGTGAGGCCTTGAAGGTTTCGCCTAACAATCTGCCGCTCCGAGTTCACCTCGCCCAGACGTTGGTCAGTTTTGGCCGTTTCGAAGAGGCCGCGGCGGAGTATCGCAACGCACTGAGCCTTTCGCCTGATCATGGAGAGGTCAAATATGGATTGGCGTCGGCCTACCTCTCGCTCGGCGAGCAGAGCAAAGCCATGGTGATCCTAGAAGATCTTTGCCGCTCGGAATCGGCGCCTGCCAAAGCGTTCATCGTGCTGGCCAAATTGTTATTGGGCGAAGGCAAAGTGCGTGACGCGGTGATTCAGTACAAGGAGGGGATCCAACGCGATCCCGCCTGCGCCGATCCGATACTCGGAGATCAATTGGGCGTGGGTGAAGCGTATCAAGACGGCGACGTGGTCGAAGGGCGGAGTCGCGAATCGAGCCAGCGTTCACCCGAAATCGTTGTCTCTGAAATTGAACGTCCCAAGATCAAGTTTGATGATGTCGGAGGGATGGACAAGCTAAAAGAAGAGATCCGGCTAAAGATCTTGTACCCGCTTCAACATCCGGAAATGTACGAAGCCTACGGAAAAAAAATCGGTGGGGGGATTTTGATGTACGGTCCCCCCGGATGCGGAAAAACCTATTTGGCGCGCGCCACCGCTGGCGAATTGGGAGCTGGCTTTATCTCCGTCGGCATCAGCGATGTGTTGGACATGTGGACGGGCCAAAGCGAGCGCAATCTTGCTCAGATCTTTGAGCAAGCCCGCGTTAACCAACCCTGTGTGTTGTTCTTTGACGAAGTGGACGCACTCGGCGGCCGCCGCAGCGACATGAGCAGCGGTGCCGGGCGACACGTGATCAATCAATTTTTAGCGGAGATGGATGGCGTCAAAAACTCCAACGAAGGGGTGTTGGTTTTGGCTGCGACCAACGCTCCTTGGCACGTTGACCCGGCATTTCGTCGCCCTGGGCGTTTTGATCGAGTGTTGTTTGTCCCGCCACCGGACAACGATGCGCGGGCGGAGGTGTTGCGGATCCATTTGAAAGGGAAACCACAAGACTCAATCGATTTTCAGCAAATCGCTAAGAAGACGGCTGAGTTTTCGGGGGCCGACATGAAAGCGGTCGTCGACCAAGCGATTGAAGAGAAATTACGCATTGCGTTGAAGGAAGGCATCCCAAAACCGCTGGTCACGAAAGACTTGATCGGGGCAGCGAAGTCCCTCAGCCCAACGACGCGTGAGTGGTTTTCAACGGCGCGGAATTACGCGATCTATTCCAACCAAGGCGGCATCTACGACGACGTGTTAAAGTATTTGAATCTATGAATGCACATTTACAACGCGCCTTGATGCTGTTGGACCAAGCTCGCTATGAGTTAGCCATCGATGAACTCCGACAAGTCTTGGCGTCGGAGCCCAATCACGCAGTGGCACATGCCGTGCTGGCGATCTGTTTTTCCAACACAAAAAACGATAATGAGGCACAACGTGAAGCCGAGTTGGCGATTCATTTAGCTCCCGATCAAGCGTTCGCATTCTATGCGCAAGCCTTGGTGATGGCGAACCGCAACCAGTTTGCTGCGGCCCAAACCGCGATTGAGACCGCGATCGGATTGGATCCCTACAACCCCAATTTCTTTGCACAACTCGCTCAAATCCGGTTCAATCAAAGCGATTGGAAAGGGACGCTCGAGGCTGCCCAAACCGGGCTTTCTCTCGATGCCGAGTCCGCCGCGTGCACCAATCTACGCGCCATGGCGTTGGTGAAGTTAGGACGCAAGATCGAAGCGCAAGAGGCGATCGGCGCGGCACTCAAACGCGCACCCGAAGACGAGTACGCGCACGCTAACATGGGTTGGACGCTGCTTGAACAAAATCAACCTGAGAAAGCGATGGAGCATTTTCGCGAATCGCTCCGTTTGAATCCCGAAATGGATTGGGCGCGTGCTGGAATCATCGAAGCGATGAAGTCGCGTTACTTCCTTTATCGGATCATGCTGAATTGGTTTCTGTGGATGCAAAAGCTTCAACAGAAAGCTCAGTGGGGTGTGATTATCGGCGCCTACATTGGTTTTCAGTTGCTTTCGGGATTTGCCGCTAAGCATCCCGAGTGGTCTCCGTTGCTGCAACCGTTGCTGATTCTGTATATCGCGTTTGCCTTGATGACTTGGGTGGCAAGCCCGCTGTTCAACTTGGTATTGCGAACCAGCCCGTTTGGTCGTTTAGCGTTGTCCAAGGAACAAATTCGCACGTCCAATTGGGTCGGCGTTTGCGTGCTCAGTGGCATCATGTTGGTGGTCGCCTATTTTGCAACCGGCGCCGCTGCGTTGCTTGGATGTGCGTTGGCGTGCGTCTTGTTGATACCGCCACTAGGAGGCATTTATCGCTGTCAACAAGGTTGGCCACGAGCGACGTTGTCACTGGTCACCATCGCCCTCGGCTTTATGGCTGCGGTGGTGGTTTCCACACTGCTGGTAAGCCATTGGCTCACCCATGACATCCGTCGACCGTTGCAAGGGATCGGCCTGCTGTACTTCACCCCGCTGTTGTATGGATCGATCGGCGCCCAATTCTTGACCAACGCGTTGGTTTCGGCGACCCCCAAACGCGGCACCCATACGGAAAAGAAGGTTTGGGTGATCGGCGGCACCCTGCTTGGAATCGCTGCGGTTGCAACGTGCGCCTTCATCGCATTGATTGTCACTATCGGGATCATGGATCCCACATAGTCATGCCGTTGCGGTGCTGATTGGGATCAAAACAAGCCCCGCCGGCAACATCGGTTGAAAGGCCTCCAACGCGTTTGGGGATCCCCGTGCAACCTCTATTTCCCAGATCGCTGCGCGGTCAACAGGATCAAGCGATTGTCTTTAAAGAACTCGGTCGCTTGTGCCGTGATGGTCCATTGGTTGTCGTTCGCATCGGCACGAATTGCGTTCACAACACGTTCGAGAACAAGATTCTCGACGAGCTCATAGGACTTCACTTCGGGGTTGGACGGTTTTTCCGAGGCGGTTTCTGCGAACGATCGAAGGGACGATTCGAAGACGACCGATGCAGCGTTGCTGCGTAGTGATTCTCGAGACTCAATGTTGATTTGGCGGAGGCTGTTGCCTGGCAAAACAGCCTGCGTCCCTTTTTCCTGGACGGGCGTAAACAACCATCGCCGCCCCGACATGGATATCTGGCCGGTTATCGGGGGGATGACCGATCCATCTCGCAACTGGTGACGAAGAGAATTGTAGTGTGTGTTCTCGGGATGATTGACCTTCCCGCCGGGCGACAAGGAATCGAGTGCGGAAGGCTGGCTCACGCGATCGGAATCGCCGTCGGGTACCACGCCAGCCGTGTCACTGGTAGAGCGGTCTGATGCGACGACATGTCCATCGATCGCAACCACAAACAGCGGCGTCAACACAGCGATGAGGGACGTCGTTGGGATCAAACACCCCATCAAGTAACGCGAAAAATACATCGGTGTACGTGCCCACAAAAGCAAGAGCGGTAGTAGCAGCATGATGGAATGTCGCAGTGGTAACAGTTTCAGGAGATGAAACGGTTCCTCGGATGACGGCTTCCATGCAGGCCGGGAACGATGGGGCGGGAACGATCGAGCAGAACGATGGAGTGGCCCCAAACGCAAGAGCCAACCTACCAACGTTTCGCGAATCGCTTACTCTCGGGGGATCGCAAACGCGTGCAAGGTGATCACCGTGCCAAACGCGATCATCGAAAGGCCAAGCCAGCGCGGTGGCTCGACACGTTTCATCGGCTTGGGATGCACACGCAACAGAATCGAATCGACCATCGAAGACGTGTTGGTGGCGGTCGTGGTTTGGCTGAACCGGGCCAGCGTTCGAGTCGTCGATTCGTTCAAGACAAACGAGTCGACCATGCGAAATTGAACGCCGAGTAAGACCAATAGCAAGCCAAAGAAAAAGTAGCGATGGCGATATTTTGTCATGACAGTTAAAGCCCTAGCGGTACAGATTCACCACGTTTGTGGACGCGAATGACCAGCGGATGGAGAAACGAAAAATCGAGGTCCTGTCGGCGTTTGCAGACCGGCGACAGAGGCACACCATGAGGACATCGACGCTTGCCGGACTCCGACGTCAATTCATTTCTAAACCAACCGTTCGCATCGGGTGCACCTGTGATGCCTCCCGCAGCGATAACGCGTCGGATACGGAAAGTGACGGCGATGCCAAAGACCACCGGGGGGGGCACACAGTTAGCACAAATCCTGACCGAATTCACTTGCACGTCAATGAAACGCGTGCACTCGCGTTAGTTGCTGGTACAGGGGACCGGATGAGGCCCAAAACGCCGCCGGATCGTTGGGCTGAGCAGATAGATCACCAAGCCTGCCCATACGAATGCAAACCCAATAATTCGCCATTGATCCAACGCTTCGCCGAAGACAAACGCACCGACGACAAACTGAAGCGTAGGGCCGATATATTGGAGGATGCCGATGGTCGAAAGGCTGACTCGTCGCACCGCCGCGGCGAACAGCAATAACGGTGAAATGGTCACCAATCCGGCTGACACCAGCATCGCCTTTACTGTGAGGGGCGAACCATCCAACGCACTTTCGCCAACCATCACCTTGGACGAGATAAAAAACAGGGCGGGCAAGAACAAGACAGCCATCTCGAACCACAGTCCCAGAACGGCAGGCAAGCCAGCCTTGGCTTTGATCAACGCGTAAAACGCAAACGAGGATGCCATCGTCAACGAGATCCACGGTACCCCACCCCCGGCGATTGACATCACCAAAACGCCAACCGCAGCCACCATCACCGCGCACCACTGAATGCGTCCGAGCCGCTCCCCAAGGACAAGTACGCCGAGCGTGACATTCAAGAGAGGGTTGATGTAGTACCCCAGCGACGCCTCGAGAACCCGATGGTTGTTGACGGCCCAAATGAACGTGAACCAATTAATCGCAATCAACCCGGCGGCCAGGGAATAGATCGCCCAAACGCGAGGGTTGCCAAGCGCGTTTGCGAACTCGCGAAAGCCACCGAGGTTTCCCTTGCGAAGCAGCAGCGGAATGATGATCGTCAGCAGCACAAAGGACCACAGAACTCGGTGCCAAACCAATTCCATTGCATCAATGTGATTGAGTTGCCTCCAGAAGATCGGAAACAGCCCCCACAGGGTGTGGGCAGCGATGGCGCAGCCGAACCCAAAACGCAGATCAAACGTCGAGGAAGCAGTCGAAGCAACAGGCGCGTTCAAAACATTACTCAATGGATGGACGGAACAATCGAATCAAAACCATAACGTCCAACACCGAAGAGGCAGAGGGGGACAGTGCAGCAACGTTCTCAAATGACCGTTTGCGGTTGAGATCCGCCCACTTGACGCTCGCTGCGGGCGATCAAAAAGGCTACCAATACGGGCGTCACCCCCGCGTCGATGGTTGCCGCGTGGCGGCAATTAGCATTGGACGATTGCTAGCGTGCCCCCATGCGTTAGCGGCGTCATCGAATTGAGAAGTCCCCCGCTTTGTTTAGGCCCCGGGGCCTGCGGCAATGGCAATCGATTGGGGTAGTCGATCCATCCACTCTCGCAGCTGCACAATGAACCGTTCGCTAGGCTCGTCCGCCACTCGCCAAGCGGTGCCGTCGCTCGACGCAGCGGCACGCAAAATATCGATCCACCCACGAAGCGATGCGAGTATCGCCTGCACATCGGTGGGCGGGACTTCGCAGCGAACGAACTGGACCTTGCCCCCGAGCTGTTCGCGATCCAGGCGAACCAAGCGTCCCGATTCAGCGGCGAAGCGTTCGTTCGCAAAGTACACTCGCCGCAATTGGTGCTGAGCATTGAATTGAAAGACCGGGTCGGCACCACAATACAAACTGGCCTGCCCCCCAGCGCGGAAGCCGACTGTCACCGCGATCGCATCGATCGTCGTCTCGCCACGAGAGGTCATTTGGTGTCCATCACGCAGTAAGTCTTCGCGGTCTCGCTGCTGCTTCGCCATGTCTCTTTCGTTGTTTGCGTGTACGACTACGTTTCCGTCTGTCAAATTCCGTCTGTCAAATCCGCTATGACGCGGTTCCGGTTGGAGTGTATCTCACGCGTCCATCCTTGACGTCTCGCGGCGCTATCCTGATTCACCTCGTCTGGATTCACAAGGGCAAATGTTTCACGCCCCAGGGGGCATCGGACTACGCTATAATCCACCGCTCTCGCCCCTTTTGATTCTCACCCCTGGGAACTCCAGCATGTTGATTCGAAGTCAATCTCATTCGGCGACTCTCTTGAGGGTTAACTCGCCATCCAGGTTCATTTTCGCTCTGATTTTGTTGCTGCTGATCGACGGGACGGTGCGAACCTCTGACACCGTTGGCGATGACAACACGAACGCATCCACCGAAGTCCGCCATTCCGACTTGAGCGTTTTCAGCGACACCGAGGGAACGGTGCGTCCGATTCAGACGACCGACGACTGGGCTGCGCGACGAAAACAAATCATCGCGGGTGCAGAGTTAGCAATGGGTCCAATGCCGACGTTTGAAAACCTGCCCGACTTTGCCCCCAAGCCGAATGAAGATGTGCGTTTGGGCGACGTGCGACGAATCACGATGACGATCGCAGTCGACGGCACCGATCGCTTACCGCTCGATCTCTATCTTCCGTCATCGGTCGCCGACGATTTTGATCTAACGAGAATGCAAAAATCCATTGGGTCGTCGAAGTTACCCGCCGTAATCGCACTTCATCCCACCGGTGCCGCCGGTAAGCGGATCGTCGCAGGCGAAGGGGGCAGACCGGGTCGGCAATATGCGATTGAGCTCGCCCAACGCGGCTACGTCGTGGTGGCCCCGGATTATCCGTCATTTGGTCAATACAACCAATATGATTTCGCAGCTGACGCGTACGTCTCGGGAACGATGAAAGGAATTTTCAATCATCGCCGCTGTATCGACTTTGTTTCCAAACTTTCGTTTGTCGATCCCGAACGGATTGGCGCCATTGGGCATTCGCTTGGCGGACACAATGCAATCTTTTTGGGCGTCTTTGACGAACGAGTCAAAGTCATCGTTTCGAGTTGCGGATGGTGCCCGTTCCATGATTACTATGGCGGCGACATCAAGGGATGGACGAGCGATCGTTACATGCCCAAGCTTCGCGATGACTATGATTTGAACCCCGACAAGGTTCCCTTTGATTTCTATGAGTTGGTGGCAGCCTTGGCGCCGCGGACCTTTGTCTCCGTCTCGCCAATTCACGATTCCAACTTTGATGTCAACGGCGTGCGCAAGGCAATTCCAGTCGCAGGCACCATCTATTCGCTGTTCAAGGCTCGCGACGAGCTTGTTTTATTGACGCCTGATTGTGAACATGACTTCCCAACCGAAATGCGTCAGGAAGCCTATCGAGTGATCGATCGTGTTTTACAACACACTCCGAATGATTCCAAAACACAAGGAGCGAAGTGATGCAACGAAGTCTAAGTTTGGTGGGGATCATCGTGGTCATGTTTGCCGCGGTTGGATCGGCCGCAGAGTTGACGTGGAAGGTGGGAGCAGCGAAGAAGGTCATCACGCCCGACGAGCCCATCGCGATGGCGGGTTATGCTTCACGAGAGAGTCCAGCCGAAGGCAAACTTACCGAACTGTGGGCCAAGGCGTTGGTGATCCAGGATGGCGAAGGGCATCGCTGCGTCGTATTGACGTTGGACTTGGTGGGCATCGATCGCCGGTTGACCGAAGCGGTCTGTGATTCATTGAAGGCCAAGCATGGTTTGTCACGAGACCAGATCGTCATTTGCACCTCCCACACCCATACCGGGCCCGTTGTCGGCCGAGAACCGGTTTCGGTGCTCTATGACACGCTGCCTAAGAAACAACATCAAGCGGTCGAGGCGTGGGTCGCCACCTTGCATCCGAAGATCGTAGCGGTAACAGAAGAAGCCATTGGCAAACTTGCACCAAGCCAGTTGGCATGGGGCAGCGGTACGTCGACGTTTGCGGTCAATCGCCGCGAGAATGTGCCAGAGTCAAAAGTGCCACAGGCCCGAGTCGACGGCACATTGAGAGGCCCCGTGGACCACGATGTCCCGGTGCTGGCCGCACACAACGCGGAGGGAAAATTGACGGCGGTTTTGTTTGGATACGCCTGTCATGCGACGGTGTTGAGTCTGAATTTGTGGTCGGGCGACTATCCCGGGTTCGCTCAAATGGAGTTAGAAGAAAATCATCCGGACTGCGTCGCGTTGTTCTTCGCAGGTTGTGGGGCCGATCAAAATCCACTGCCGCGACGAACGGTCGAGTTAGCGAGGCACTACGGCAAACGACTTGCCACCGCAGTCGACTCCGTGCTCTTGACCTCTCAGATGCATCCCGTATCCGGAACCCTACGCACCACGTTTGCTGAACTTGACTTGCCGTTTGGAACGCTACCACAACGCGATGAGATCGAGCGAAACTCAAAATCGTCCAACAAGTATGAGGTAGCACGCGCTAAACTACTTTTGGAGCAACTCGATGCCGGCAAACCACTCGCTCCAACGCATCCGTATCCCATCAGCGTATGGAGTATCGGCGACGAAATCCAATTTGTATCACTCGGGGGAGAAGTGGTCGTCGATTATGCATTACGATTAAAAGCGGAATTGGAAGGCCGTCAAACCTGGGTGGCCAGTTACGCTAACGATGTGATGGCCTACATTCCGTCGCGCCGCGTGCTTGCCGAAGGGGGATACGAAGGCGGCGGGGCGATGGTCTATTTCGGGCTACCAGCACCTTGGTCACCCACGATCGAAAACGACATCGTCAATGAGGTGCATCGGCGAGTTGAAGTGCTTGGCACATCAAAGTGATCGCCAAATGAATAGCACCGACCGCACGGCGACCATCTGGCCTTTCGGCGCGAGGGGGGAGGGACAGATTGCGGCGGAGCGTGTCCGCGTGGAGTAGCACATGTCGTGGTGAGAGCCCCTCTCGTGACAGCAGCGGGCGCAGAGGAAACGGCGCTCACTCGGCTCGCTAATTGAAGGTATCTCCCCCCTCATTCTTACGCCTGATACCCGCGTTATTTTTGCACGCCACGGTTTTATCTTTGTGATTAAACTCGTACGCGACTCACACGGTTCCGCCGGGTAACTTATACTCGCTGCCCGTCCGGATCAAAACCAGAGCCGGAATCCGCACCGCGGTGACTGCGCTGGCCGCGGTTCTCGGTGCGTGATGCATTCCCCATGTTTATTTTCGGTGCGAATGGTTTTCGATTCGCGTTCCGAAATCCCTCCTTACCTCCATCCCTATTTCAAAGAGAGTCTCGATGCGTTGTCTTCCGTTGCGTTACAGCCGTTATTTATTACTGATCGCATGTGTTCATGCATCAATGATGTACGGCGTTCTACAAGCTGCCGATTCACTCGTGCTGAGCGTGGATACCGATCACGAGGATTCGCTCTACAAGGTGGGTGAAGAGGCGACCTTTCTCGTAACACTGAAAAACGGGAAACAAGCGGTCGAGGAAGGGAAGGTCTCGTACGTGATCGACGATTTCCTGAAAAGCGGGAAAACGGGCGGTTTTCCCGCAGGAGAATTGGCGTTAGGTAGCGAACCTGCGCGAATTGTGGTGAAAGCAGATCGGCCCGGATTTTTACGCTGCCAAGTGACTTATACGCCAAGCGAGGGCAAGCCGATCAAGGCCGCCGTGGGCGCTGGTTTTTCGGTGACAGAGATCGAACCGAGTATGCCCGTCCCGGATGACTTTGATGCCTATTGGGCCGAGCAAAAACGTCAACTCGCCGAGGTCCCGGCCGATGCAACTCTGACGCCCGTCGACCAGGCCAACGACTCCATCGCGTCCTATGACGTTCAAGTTCCTTGTCTCGGTGGGGCTCCAGTATCGGGCTATTTTTGCAAACCGAAACAAGCCAAGCCCAAAAGCTTGCCAGCGATTTTGTGGGTGCACGGTGCCGGTGTCCGCAGCTCGGGTCTCGGCACCGCGGTCAAAGGTGCCGCTGCGGGGATGTTATCCATGGACATGAATGCCCACGGCATTCCTAACGGGAAACCCGCCGCATACTACGCTGAATTGAGCGCCGGACCACTGCGGAGTTACCGAAACGCCGGCAACGAGAGTCGCGACACCGTTTACTTTCGTGGCATGTTTTTACGACTGGTGCGAGGGATCGACTTTTTGACTTCGCAACCGGAGTGGAACGGCCGCGATGTCGTCGTCATTGGGCATAGCCAGGGCGGTGGCCAGGCGCTCGCAGCGGGTGGACTCGATGATCGCGTCACCTTGATTGCAAGCGGGGTGCCAGCGATTTGTGATCACTCCGGTGAAGTCGTGGGACGGGTCAACGGTTGGCCCAAGCTCGTACCGCGTGGAGCCGATGGCAAGCCCGAACCGAAGCCGTTGCAGGCCTCGCGATACGTCGACGCGGTGAACTTCGCTTCGCGTTGCCGTGCCGAAGCGATCATGAGTGTCGGATTCATCGACGGGACTTGTCCACCGTCGAGTTGCTACGCCGCCTACAACGCTTTGTTAGGTGAAAAACAGATGATCAATGAACCCAAGATGGGTCATGCCGCACCGTCGCACATTCATAAAGCATTCTTTGATCGTGTCTTGGAGCACGTGACGCTTCAACCTGCGGACGCAGCTCAGCCTGCAGCCGCGGCGAACTAAGACGCCGCTGGAGCAATTTGAGAAATGTCGTAGGTAAAAAAAGTTGCTGCGTTCGCCAGAACGTGGTCCACCGCGAACGCGACGGCAGCTACATCAAAGATGTAAATGCGCTAGCTGATGTATTCGTTCCAGGCTTCTCAACGCTGACGTCGATGAGAAGCCTGGCGGGTCCGAATCGATGCCAGATGCGTGCCGTGTTCCGGGGCAACGCCGCGGGAACGTTCACCTCTCCCCTGCTCTGCTTGGCCGCCCACGAAAGTCGCTACGATCAGTCGCGATTGAGAAACCATTAAACAGGGACATCGGCGCACTGGGGTGACTCGCTTGGTATGACACCGTTTGCTCTGGGGTTTTCATTTCTCCGTGACGATCTTTAGCACGCGATTGTTGTAGCTGTCGGTGATGTAAAGCTCTCCCGTTTCGGGATGAACGGTCACGCCATGCGGGCGATTGAGTTGGCATTCCAAGGGAGGACCGCCAACGCCCTGAGAGCCTTTTTCGCCGGTTCCGGCGATTCGCTCGATCGTCCCGGTGCTCGGATCATAGCGACGAATCAGGTGATTCTCAGCATCGGCGATGATCACGCGGTTGTCGTTGTCGATGCATAGATGTTTTGGCCCGTTCATCGTCGCGGCCAAGGCGTTGCCACCATCACCGTTGTTCCCCCGCGTCCCAGCAGCGTTCACGACGGTTCTGATTTTGCCATCCGCATCGACCACTCGTAACGCATGTCCGCCACGCTCCAAGATGTAAAGATTGCCGAGTCGGTCGGCTGCAGCCGCACGTGGATCGACGAGCGGTGATGCGGTAGCCAAGGTCCCGTCAACGGGCACTCCCTTGGTTCCATTGCCCGCGACCACGCGAGCGATGCCCGTGGTCAAATCGATTTCATGCACTTGACCAAGGTCTGCAACGTGTAGCTTTGTGCCAGAGAAATCCAAGGTGATGCAATACGCTCCCCGCTTCCTGGCGCGTTCGCTGGGGACATCGAAACCAGCCAAACTTCCAATTTTGCCTGTGCTCGGATCGAATTGGCGAATACGTCCATTCCAGGTATCGGCGATCAAAATTTGGCCCTCAGGACGGATGACCAAATTGTGGGGGCCGTTGAATTGTGCGTTCAGCGCGAGTCCACCGTCGCCTGAAAAACCTGCCTCACGCTGCCCCGCCACGTGATGCAGACTGCCCTGCGGGTCAATCTTCAGCAACCGATTCCCCTGGCTCATCTCGATGATCCACGTCGATCCCATCTTGTCAAAAGCGACGCCGTAGGGCTCGAAGAGTCGTGCGGTACGAGCGTCGACTTCGGTCGCGTCAACCTCCCCGCCAGCAACCAACTCGATCCGTCGTGGTGTTTGCCTCTGCAACACGCGGACGCGATGAGCTTCACTGTCGCCGATCAGAATGGAACCATCATGATCGACATAGATGCCATGCAGTCGGGCCAGTTTACATCGCAGCGGGTCGCCATCGGGGCCATCCCCTTTTTCGCCGGTACCGGCAATCAACTCGAGATTGCCAGTTCGTGCGTTGATCATCCGAACCGAATGACTTTCCGTATCGGCGAGCCAAACATTCCCGTCACCATCGATCGCAATTCCTTTGGGGCCATTCAACGTCGCTAGCTTCGCCGGACCTCCATTCCCCGTGAAACCTTTTGCTCCCGTCCCTGCGCGATGATGGATCGTTTGTGTCTTCCTATCGAGCTTGAAGACCTGGTTGCCTTCGCGAGTGGCAAGCCAGAGGTCTCCGGCTTGATCAAAATCGATCGAGCGGGGGCCCTTCAGAGGCGTGCCGGATATTGGCGAACCATCGGGCGTCGCGCCCGGTTTCCCAGTGCCGGCAAACGTCGCAATCTTGCCCGATTGCATGTCAATTTTGCGAACCACGTGGTTACCGATATCACAAACGTAAAGATTACGATCGGGACCAAATTGAATACTGTGTGGCTTGTTTAGCTGAGCCGCCTGAGCTGGCCCGCCGTCGCCGGCGTATCCGGCAACGCCTGTTCCAGCGATCGTCGAGATCGTCCGCGATTTCATGTCGATTTTGCGAATCGCATGATTCCCCATGTCGACGACATACAGATCGCCTGCGGCATCGAAGCGAATCTCATGCGGCAAGTTGAAGGTCGCGTCGATCGCGGGTCCGCCATCGCCGGAGTATCCTTTTTGACCATTGCCTGCGATCGTTTCCATTTGGCCGGTCGCATCGATGCGGCGAATGCGTTGTCCGGAATATTCGCAAAACCAGATCGCACCGTCCGGTCCACGAACCACTCCGAACGGGTTGTCGAGCTGTTTCGCCAAGGCGGGCCCGTCACCATCGAAGCCGGCTTCCCCGGTCCCCGCGATGGTGCGAATCGTCCATTCGCTCTTCGCCGGGTCCGATTGGCTCAGCGCCGGGACATTACTGAGTAGCAAACAAGCGGCGAATGCGCATGGAGCGAGAAAACGATGGTATTTCAACGACAACATGAAGATGGTCTTTTCAATTCAGTTAGTGGGCTCAAACATCGACGCGACGACCATTGTACTCAAGTCGTCTCGCCAATCGACAACGACAACGCAATTGCGACGCAGGACTCAATGAGAAAATCGGGCGGGCCGTTGTACCCGCACAGCTTTGTAACCGCACAGCTTTGATCGCCGAGCCCCCTAGAACCGATCCGAAAGGGGAGTGCCTTCGTGGCGGTAGCGACGAAGGCAAATCGTGCTCGCTGCTGTCGTCGCTATCGCGACTGAAGGTGTGGGTAATGACAAGCTCAACAGGCTAGATAAACTTCCGAAGCCTTGCCGCTAAAATACAAAAGCACCACTTCAAAAGTTCTGCTTCGGGTGATGACTTTGATTGCATGCATCATTGGCGATGTCGTAACGCGTTGCTGATCAAGCCACTGAGATTGGCTCACGACGAGTTTCACAATCAACTTCAACGTCGAGGCAACGGACGTTAGCGACGTTACCAGCAAGCATTCCATCGCCCCGAGAAGCAAGCGGCGAGTTCTCACTCTAGCCGCAGGAGCAATACGAACAACGCCGCGGCGATTAAATCGGCAGTAGTTCCCGGGTTCAAACGATTACCGTCACTTCGCAAATAAGCGTCGAACTGCTGGCGTGCCGTGCGATCAAGTTTGTCGACTTCGCTTGCCCGACGCGTCACTTCCTCCGCCACTGCTGCGCCGCACTTACGCGCGATCAACGTATCGGTTTGGCTGGCGAGCAACTCGAGGTGCGCATCGGCGATCCCGCCCAGGATATCGCCGCTCGCGTCGATGGCCTTTTCCAAACGAGGCACGACGCGCTCAAATAAGTCCTTGAACCCATTGGCATACTGAGACGCTACCGAATCCCGATCGGCCGCCAATCGCATCGCCGCAATCAAATCGTCCCCCGACGTAGCCGGATCGCGCACATCCAACTCATCGACTTCGCCTAGCCCACCGGCGGTGGCATTGCGTATCGCCTCGAAGATACAAGCGGCATCGTCTTGGTTCTGAGCTTCGAGTAGTGAAGCAACGGCGGCTTGCAAATCGCAGTCGAGATCGCGGTGAGCGACTTCCGCGATCGGACCGATCAACAACAAAATGCCTAAGTTAACATTGGAGCCCGTTGCCAATTTTGTTTGCCGCACCGCACCGAGAACCATTTCGCTGAAATGGCGTCCCGGCGACGCAAACACCTCGGCCGCAATCTCAGCGGCGACGACGAAGTCACCATAACTCAAATCATCGAACGATTGCCCCGGGAACACATTCCCTGCTTTCGGGGAGGTCGCTTCCAACAGGAGGGACCAGCGAACCGCATCGGCAACCGACCGCACCTGCGATCGCACCACGCCAAGTGGATCATTGACCATCGCTATAGCAATCCTTGCTATCACTGTCCTGAAGGAACGCGGCGATCGCGGAAACCACTTCTGCGTTTGCGTCCTCGATCACATAGTGCCCGGCATCCGCGATTTCGACCGTCTTGGCGTGAGGCCAAACCTGTTGAAATCGCCGCAGGCATTCCGGCCGAAAGCACCAATCTTTCATGCCCCAAACCAACAGCGACGGCAGTTCAGCGAGCTTGGGCAAATCGGCCTCGAGTTGGCGTAGCGTCGCCATCGTCGGGTGTTTGTCGGACATCGGGATATCGCGAACAAAGGCGTCGTTGGCCACACGGTTCGCCCACGAATTATATGGAGCGAGCAATCCACGAGCCGCATCCTTGGACAACTTGTTCCGCGACATGGCCATCGTAATCGCTGCCCCGGCAAACGCATTCAAACCACGTACCGCAGCGCTACCGAGCAGTGGGATTCGGCAGGCGGCAATCCGCCAAGGAACATACGGCGGTGGAAACGCAGCGGTGTTCAGCAGCACGATCCGCTCGAGTCGATCGGTCCGTTTCAACATCGCCGACAAACCAATCGCCCCCCCCCAATCGTGAGCAATCAGGGTGACTCGTTTCAAATTCAGACTGTCAATCAATTGAACTAAGTTGTCACGGTGATCCGACAATCGATAGGGAAATTCGCCATTGTCGATGTGCATGCCTCGCGGCGGCTTGTCGCTTCGGCCACAGCCCAAATGATCCACCGCGACGACCCGATGGCTCGCACTAAATCGCTCGACAATCGACCGCCAATAGAAACTCCACGTTGGGTTTCCGTGGACGCATAATAGCGTCTGCTCCCCGGCACCTTCGTCGAGAAAACGCAGCGTGTGCGATCCAGTAGTCAATTCGCCTGACTGATAAGGCAGCAGGTCTTCAGCAATCGATTTCATTGCCAAAGTGTGGCTCAGAATCTCGAATTAGGGAACCACCCGTGAAACACGAGCGGGAAACTAAATCGGGGCCAAACTATCACCGGCGGCAACGTAGCGTCCCCGCCGACAAACTTTTCTGGACCCGCGTGTCAACGCAGCCAATTTTGGCCGAAATGACCACCCACAGAGCGAACACACGGCTTTCAAAGCTGCACGATTGCCGAGCCAGAAATCCGTCCCCATCCCGGCCAGAGAGGCCCCCAATGGCGACATGCATTAACAACTCCGCAGATCGAGCTCACGCTTAGCCCCTCGCCAACCGAGCCGCATCTCGTCTGGGCAAAACAACTGCCTAACGCCCCATACGATCGGGGCGGACATTGACGGGGTGTTTTGGGTAGTGGTACGGCGCTGGGCCGCTCGCTGTTTCTCCAGCGCATTTCGTCGCTTACTGCGACCGGGCGGCATCGCACCGCTACCAAAGAAGATGGCATTGTGGAAGAAATACCAGAGATACGGTGACAGCCGCAGCGCGTCCACTTTTGAACGCCGGGATACGCTGGGATACGCTGGGGCCCCGCAATCCATTGGGGGGCAACTCTCGCTGGACCCTGCCCTGCTCTGCCAAAAATCCGGATGAGAGGGATCCGGACGAGAGGGATCCGGATGAGAGGATCCGACAGAAGGGGATCCAGATTGAGGCCGCTCCCTTCGGCGCTGGCCTCGTGATCCGCGTCGGGACGTTTGCCCCGGTGTCGCCCTGCCCTGCGGCAAGGACGACAACCCATTTGCCGCAGCGTCTTAGCCGGCAACCTTCAGACGCGGTGGTTGTGCGGCGTCGGCGAGGATCGCACGCAGTCGATCGAATTCGTCGGGGTCCGTAAAGTGCAAGGTGATCTTGCCGCGACCGCGTGCTGAACTTTTGATCTCGACCTTGGTGCCGAAGATCATTCGCATCTCTTGCTGCATCGCTTCGATCTGAGGCGAAATCGATCGTCGCTTTTGGCGGGTTGCATTGACGACCTTCTTGCCGGTCTCGGCATCCTCTTCGGCCTTCAACAACTCCGCAACATGCGTCTCGGTAGCGCGAACGCTCCAAGTCTCTTCCATGATCTTACCGGCGGTGCGAATTTGAATTTCCTCGTCACCAATCGGTAATAGCGCCCGAGCATGTCCGGCGCTGATCTCGCCAGCTTGCAACAAGTCGAGAATCGCGTCGGGCAATTCGAGCAGTCGCATCAGGTTGGCGATCGTGCTGCGGTCAATACTCAAGCGACGCGCCAGATCGTCCTGTTTGCATTTGTGCTCATCGATGTAGCGTTTGAATGACAACGCCTTTTCAATGGGATTGAGGTCCTTGCGTTGCAAGTTCTCGATGATCGCCAATTCGGCGACCAAACGATCGTCCGCTTCACGCACCTCGGCACGGATCGTTTTCAATCCTGCGTGAATGGTCGCTCGCAGCCGACGTTCGCCGCTGATCAATTGGTACTTGCCATCGACAATGCGAACCAACACTGGCTGCAGCTGTTGATGGTTCTTTAGACTCTCCGCCAGTGATGCGATTTCCTCTGGATTGAATTCGCGTCGTGGTTGAAACGGATTGTTCTGGATTTCGTCGACGCTAATCTCGAGCGATTGGACCTTACTCGATCCACCAGATTCCCGGGGACCACCGAGGTCGCTTGCTTCATGAACGGGATTCCCATCGTCATCCAGGGGCGTGCCCAATAGCGCGGCTAGCCCTTTCCCTAAACGTCGATCCTTCGTTGTTGCACTAGTCACGCTCGAGCACCTCCATGCACAGCTGGGTATAAGCAAACGCGCCGCGGGATCGCGGTGCATACTCAAACACGGTTTTGCCGTGGCTCGGTGCTTCGCTGAGCGAAACATCCCGAGGCACGACACTGTCAAACACAATATCGCCAAAGAAATCGCGTACTTCCTCGTCGACTTCTCGGGTCAATTCGAGATAGGGATCATACATCGTTAGTAGGATCCCACCAAAGGTCAGTCTGCCGTCGGTGGCGACGATCACCTTTTTTATTGTCTGGATTAATTGCGTCAGTCCTTCCATCGCAAAGTATTCGCACTGGATCGGCATCAACACCTCAGTGCTGGCGGTCAAGGCGGTTTGCGTTAGCGGACCCACGCTCGGTGGGCAATCCACCAAGATGAAATCGTATTGGTCGATAATCGAATCAAGGTGCTTTCGCACCTGGGACGTTTCAGTCTCACCCGCGTCGGCTAAACGATCGACATCCTGCAGCGTCCGACTGCCACGCAACATCGATAGGTTCGCCACTTGCGTTTCCACGATATTGCTTTCGATCGATTCGGTCCCAATGATCGCGTGTCCGTCGCTAGGCTCAAAGCCTAACGACCCGGTGGCATTGCATTGCGGGTCGAGATCGACCAGCAACGAGCGTTTTCCGGACATTGCTAATGCGGCCGAAAGGTTCACGGCGGTGGTTGTCTTCCCCACGCCTCCCTTCTGATTGACCACGCAAAGAATCCTTCCCACCGTGTCCACGTTCCTATTAGAGACCGACTGCATTCCGTCGCAGCCACAACGAACCGTACGATATAAGTTTCAGGTGAAACAAGACTGGTTTCACAAGAAACTGAACTTGACGATGGGCCGTATTTCAAGGCCAGACTGCAGCGACGGCACGCCTCGACAACCGCCGATACGCCGTTTTCGACGTGCGGCATTAGCTTGCGTGGTAAGCACGTAGGCAGGAATGCTTGGGAAAAATCCCATTAGCCGCTTGGGCGTTAGCCTGGGCTGCTAAAACTTTGGTATGGACAGAGCATTTCATCAAGGCATTTTTGTTCCGCGATCTTTGTCCTGAAGGCTTTGTCATCATCCCGAAGGGATTCTTAGAAAATAGCCGGGGATAAGCGTAGCGACATCCCCGGAATCCGAACCGTAGTACACCGCCGACCCCGCAGGGTGTCGCAGATGCTCGGTCTGCGACACCCGGCGGGGTCGGTTGGGACATCCACGCTGGCCTTCCGGTGGTGTTCGCTGCGCTCAAACCACCGGCTACTGTCTGTCATTCCGTCGGGATGAAAATTGCGCAAACCAAAAAACCCACAACCCCAACTTTTCCACGGTCCAGCGTTAGCTCCGGTTGAACGCGGGAACCACCGCTAGCGCCAAAGCGGCTAGTATCCCGAAAGACTCCTGACCGCTAAGCATGGCGGAGAGTGGCTCGCTGCAGTCCCGAAAGCCGTAAATGCCAAGATGGACCGATACGGCTGCTTGAGCATCATCCCGAAGGGATCCTCAGTCAATATCCAGCGATCGAGCGAAGCGAACTCCAACGGTAACCATTGCGGTCGTTGCTAACGCGACTGAAGGTGTGGATAACGAAAAGGATTCACGACCGGGGCGAGAGCATCTAAATTTTATGTAGCTAGTGTCGCCCGACGGGGGACCGCGTTCTTGCGAACGCAGCTACGGTTTGCATCTCACGTCATTCTTAAAAATGCACTAGTACTGCGTCAAACTTTACTTCTGGGATTAGCGGCATGGCGTTAGCCACGGTTTTAGCGACAGAACCGTGGCTAACGCCAAAGCGGCTAATAGCTTCAACCCCAATCCCTAGGCGAGACGAAGCACTAGACGCGGATATTTCATAACCCAAAGCCTAAGCGAGGGCTCCTTCATAAAAGCCCCTCGCTCACGCGTCGGCTTATAATTTTGTTTGTGTACATCATTCAAAATGCGCACCACGTTTTTGAGCAATCGGCCGGCCTCGCACCCTTCGGCTCATGTGGATCACGCCGAATCATTCCTGCCGATCTGCATTAACCAACGAAAAAAGCCCAGAGCAATGCCCTGGGCTTTCGATGAATGGTTCCGCTGCGAACGAGAACGATGCCGTTCTACTTGAGTTGGCCTTCGCGAGGGTTCGCCGCTTGTTGAGCGGGCGGCTCAGCGTTGGGATTGAACGTGTCGCGGAAGATAGTCCAATCTGCTGGTGGTCGCTCTTGGATAAAGTTGTCCATGAAGTTCGAGATCGCATTGCCGACACCGTTTCGCTTCATGTCAACAAACTCGTAGTGGTCCCACTTCGGGGCGTTCTTGGCATGGAAGTTGGGCGCGTACATGATCAACGCCTGAGGCAAGAACGTCTCTTTCTCTAACGCGATCTGAACCATCTTGTACTGAGCCCGATCGTCTTGACGCTTTGGCCACGCCTCAATCAGCACCAGCTTGTCATTGGGAGCCGCCACTTGGCGAACCCAATAACGACGCTGGATCTCGACGGCATCCAGATTAAAGACAAACGGCAACGGGCTGTTGAAGATCTGCTTGCCCTGCATCTCCGTGGGAAGATCTTGAATCTTACATTGCTTCTGGCTGCGATCGAACTCAATCAATTGCTTTCCATTGCAGACCCAATGTTCGCCAAACAAACCTGACTGCGGCTTGTAAACGGGCTTGCCATTTTCCATGCCGCTGTAGAAGACGAGCGAGTCAACGCGGAACAACCCCTTGTCGGGCGAAGCATACTTGATCACGCCGTCGGCCCGAGTCGCATGCTGGCCAACCGGGGCGGCAAGATTGTCGTAATGCCAGCGTTGAAATTTGCAATCCAGCGTTCGTGTGCCTTGGCTTTGTTGTTGCCAAGCCAGCAGTAGCTGTTGAAGTTGAGCTTGTTGGGCGGCATTGAGCGGAGCAAAAGGCTGGGCGTTCTGTACCGGGGCCGCAGTTTGATTCTGCATTGACTGGCGTGCCACCTGACCTTGCGCTGCCACCTGACCTTGCGGTGCCGGTGTTGCCTTACCAGACGTTTGACCGCCTTGTGCGTAGGAGGGAACGTTTCCGTTTGCGCCAGCCTGAGTCTGTGGGGCTGGCTGCTGTGCCATTACTGCTCGAAACTCGATCGCCAATGGAACCGCCAGTGCCGCAGCCAGCAGCATTGTCCAGTTAGGTCGCATCATCCGTGACGCCTATGTGAAAAAGTCGTGAACCTCTGACTTCGGCCATGTCCGTATGGTCCGATCTACGGGGCGACTTTAACAGCGATTAAAGCGCGAGGGAAAGAGAGAAAAGCTAAAGTTTTCACAATGCGAGTGTTTATCCGTCACTCAGGCGAATCGCTTGGCGTGACCGAATCCCTACCCGTAACCCCGTTTGCGTCGGAGCCACCGTGCGATCCATCCACGGACCCCGCGGTTAGACGCATTCGCATCAAGATAAAAGCGTATCAAGATAAAAGCATCGTGTGCAGGGAAAACCGAGTGCTTCGTCGACTGTGTCAGTCGGGATCCCCAACTTATTTGAGCTCAGCAATGTCCCCCCATCCAGCTCTTGGGTGCGGAAGGATCTTAGCAAGATCGACTCCCCAAAATATCAGAGATAGGACGTAGCACGGGATATATATATCTAAGTCCAAATCGTAGGTAGCGGAAATTGCTATGAGTTCCAGTCCGTTGGGCAAAGACTACGAAAGCCGTGACGGCTTGCGTGACATCCAACCCCAACGCTTAATCCTGGCATCACACGACGCTGACCGCTCCCCTGCCCCGCCTACTCTGCGGCGGCCTGCCACCAAGGATCCTTCTGGCTCTGGACCTGTTCGTTGATTTCGATTTCGTCGCCGTCATCGATCTCCGACGATTCGATCCATTCGCTACGCGCGACCGCAGCCATCTCGTCCTCGGACGAAGCAATCCGCCGTTCAGGCTCACGTTCGAACCATGCCCAGCCGATCGAGGGCTCGGGATCGGAATACTCCGGCTCGTCGTCGACGTACTCGGGCTCGATCACGATCGGTCTGCCGCGTTTCGGCTCAACCCGGCGTGGCGCGGGCTTCGGCGGCTCGACCGGAAGCACTTCGGCAACCGGCGTTTCGACCTGTGGTACCAGCGTCGGTTCAGGCTTAACCAACTCAGGCTCAGGCTTGATCGCTTCGGGTTCAGGCTTGACCGGTTCAGGCTTGGGTTGTGGCTTCGAAATTTTCTTGCGGACGTACAAGACCTTGGGCGCTGGCTTAGGCTCTTCCTTCACCACCACGACGACCGGTGCGGGCGTTGGCTCTTCGTCCGGTTCTTCGGCAACGACCTCTTCTTCGTATTCTTCTTCCTCTTCGTACTCTTCTTCTTCGCTCGGCGCTTCGGGAACAAGAATCTCAGCGCGTCCCGGTTCACCTTGCGGCGGCATCATACGCACTTGGACGTCAATCTCGTGGAAGATCTCGACGATGTGTTTGTGGCAAGTGAACATCATGACTTGATGCCCGAGTTCGGCGAACGTCTTCAAGGTGCGAGCCGCATAGACCGCTCGATCGCGATCAAAGTTGACCAGCACATCGTCGAGAACCAGCGGCAACATCACCCCACGGCGAGCGTAGGCCGCAGCCAATGACAATCGCAGCGCGATGAAAACCGCTTCTCGCGTCCCCCGACTCAACACATCCAACGGCAACGCATTGCCCTCGGCATCATCAACTTTCAATTGATTCGTACCGAGCGGCGTCCAAATCCGGTTGTACTTTCCGTCGGTCAATTGATTGAGGAACGACGACGCTTCACGCAACGTTTCGGGCTGACGCTCACGCTCGAAGGTTCCGCAAACGTCTTCGAGTAAACAGCTCGCCATTGCAAGCGTTTGCCAACGACGAACGGACGAGGCAATCTTTCGCTCGACACACGCCAACTCCAATTGGGCGGTCGCCAGACGAGCGTCTTCGCCGAGCTGCTTCATCTCTTGAGCCAACTCACCTTGCTGTGTCCTTAGCTGCGCGACGCGCGTTTCGGTCTCGGTCATTCGCGTGGTCAGCGAATCAAAGCGACGCTCGATGTCGCTTAGCTTCGCCCCATCAAGTTCACGGGCGACCGCATCATAGTCGACATGCGTTCCGATGATCGAGCGAACCTGCTTGTCAAGCTCGGCATACTCCTTGCGCATCTCAGCCAAACTCGCTTTGCTATCAACCAGCGAGTAGAACTGCTCCGGCGTTGCGACGCCACACTTGGCCCACAACGTTCGACGCTGAGTCTCGCCACGTTGGATCGCGCGGAAGTAACCGCTTTGCTGTTTTTTCAGCTGCTGGTCCTGCTCCTTTAAACTGCGACGTTGCTTGATCCAGTGCTGTTGCCGAGAGAGCTCCTCATGCAAATGATTCAATTGATCCAATGGATTCGAACGTGCGCGGCTTGGTCGGGCCGAAGCCGGGGAATCGTCGACGTCGTCTTCCTCAACCCCATCGGGCGGCGTTCGCCCGGCTACCTGGTCACGCAGATCGAGCGCTTCCAAGTACAACGATTCGATGCGACGCGCCAAGGTTTGACGCTCGCGTTTTCGCTGCTCACGTTCGGTTTTCAATTCATCCCAACGACGGCGGCTATTCAAAAGTGTCTCGTAGCCATCACTCAAACCGCGAACACTCGAAGGCGACATCGACTCACTAAGCCCCAGTCGTTTGAGCGTTGCCGCCCACTCGCGGCGTGAATCCTTCAAACCATCGGCAGCCTCGGTCGCCCGCGTGCGTGCCGTCTTGTACGACTGCAACGCCGCTTCGTGATTGTGATAGGTTGGCAGCATCGCTTCCAATTCCGCTAGCAATTGCTCACTCTCGCGGATGCGTAATTCGAGCGACTCGCTACTCGTGGGCAGCGAAGAATCGGCATCGTTCCGCTCGGCTTCCAACTCACGAATCTGTTTGCGCAACGTGTCGATTTGGCGTTCGCAATCATCGAGATCGCGCGAAGTCGAACGCATTCCGTTCTCTTTGCCAAAGTAATACGTCATCATCGCCATGAATCCGGCGAACAACCAAAACATCCCCGCGGTCGGGTCAGGGTCGGGAGAAAACCAGGTCAACCCCAGCAGGTTGGAAATCCCGTAAACCAGCGACAGACTGCCGAACACAAAGGGGACAGCCAACAAAACAAGCCGATCCATCGGCAACGCTTCGTCGGTGGTCAGGTTGACCGATTCTTTCTCGAGGTCACGGTAATGACGCTTGAGTTTATCGATATGCTCGCCCAATTGGCTGCGGTGGCGAAGCGCGGTGATCAACTCATTCTCTTCGCGGATCGCTTGCTGCAAATTGGTCGCGCGGGCCCGAGACAAAATGCCCTGCAACTGCGATCCCATTTTTTCGGCGCGCTGCTTATGCTCGGCCCCTTCGCTGCGAGCTTGTTTGAGCAAGAACAATTGCTCCTTGACCCGCTTCGCCGGAGCCGACAACGCCGCCAGCGTTTGCTTCGACAAATCGGGCAACATCGACAGATCGCCGTCAATAACGGCGGCGGTATCCGAGGCGTCCATCCCCAACCGATCCGCATCCACTTCGAGCTGCTTGCGTGCCTTTTCGATTTGGCCATCGAGTCGCTCAATTTGCTCTTCGAGCGCTTCGACCCAAGTCGCTTGCTCGGACGCCGCTTCAATCTTGCCCTGCAGGTCGAATAATCGCTTGCTGACCGGCAATTGTTCATTCTTGACGCGCAGCGCACGCCGTTTTGCCTTTACCTCCTCCATCTTGGACTTGCTGTCCTCGACCATCGCTTCGATCTGGACTAGTTGCCCAGGCGCATCGTCGGGCAGTTCGGACTGCCCTTCGGTTTCCGCAATCAACTTCTTCAAGTCGTCGCGTTGAGTCCAGGTTTCGAACACGCTCGATGCGATCTCCACACAACGAGCCTCGCGTTCCCAAGCGAGCATACGTTCGGAGGAAGTTTCGATTTCCTGTTGCTGAGACCGACGCTGGGTCGCCAGTTCGCTCCAGCGGCGACCGCGGCGAGTGAGCTGCTCGACTTCATCGCGAAGTTTTTCGCGTTTACGGACCATCCCCGCTAGCTTCGCCGTCTCCTCGGAATCGACGACGCTCTCCTTGCCGATCATGCTCTTGCGCCCGTCCCGCAAATTGCGGAGCACATCGACCAGCGAAACGCGATCCAGGCCACTCGACAATTTGTAAAGCTCGTCGGCCGCGTCGGTACCGTCCAACGTGCTCAATTCTTGCAGCTCGCGAATCCCGATCGCAAACACATTGGTAAAGATAGGCTCGTCAATCTGGCCCAACAAACCGCTGAGCCGATGTTGTCCTTGGGCGAGGCCATCCTGGCCGGTAACCGTCAAGTTCCCGGTAATCCCCGCATCGGTGAGCTGGCTAGTGCGACGAATCTGGTAACCACCGCCCGGACCGGAAACGCGGATTGCTCCCCCCGGTGTCCCACCGTGAACCGGTGGGATGTAACGTTGGCGACGCTCGGAGGTGAATCCATATAACATCGCACGCACAAACTGCATCAACGTGGTCTTGCCGGCCTCATTGGGTCCGTAAAACAACGTCATCCCGTCGGGCAACGAGTCTACCGAGAGCCCTGTCCAAACGCCGAAACCGTCAATTTGAATGTCTTTTATCTTCATGATTCATGCACCAAATTTGGTTTGCCGCCACGCAGAAGCTCAACGCCCAACAGCGTAGCTTGGTCAAGGATGTCTTCGCGTGCCGCAGGGGAAACGTCGGCCAACAGCGACGAGGTCGTGCTCTGGATACCGGAGTGTTCTTCGGTGAACGGAGACAAATTCAATCCACGTGCGTCACTCTTGCGATGCTTTTCTGCGGCCCGCAAAAAGTCGCCTAAAATCGTGTCTTCATCGTTCCACGACTTGGGGTAGTGCTTGGGCGGACGCACGACAAGCGACGCCGTCCAAGCCGCTGGCGTTCCCGATCCATATTCACGACGGAGCCATTGCAGCAATTCCTCGGAATCACCAATGGCATGCAAGCTTTCGCCGCTGCTAACCGAGATATCCCAACCGATCAACAGATGACGCCCGCCATGGTCGTGCTGGAGTCGCACGATCCGTTCGCCTAACAGATTGCGAATACCTCCGACCGCTGCAATCTCGGCGGCATCGACTTCGACTTGGCAATAGCGAAAGACGTCGCAATCAACATCATGCACCCGTGTCGTCTGGTCGGCATCGACGTCTACGATCGAATAGCCGTGGGCCCCCGGCTCGTCGAGCGAGCGGCCATGAGGTGAACCACAGTAAACCGCAGCACCTTCGGCACCGCCGTCGACCTGCTGGCGATTATGTTTGCCGCCAAGTGCCCAGTAATCGAATCGCCCTTCCTTCAACGCGTCGGCATCGGAGGAACCGTAGCCGATCGCAACGGTGTATTCATCGGTAGGATCGATGCGGTAGCTGGGAACGTGAAGTGTCGAACGCCCTTCACTGCTACGGCCAACGACGACACAGATGGTTCGCCCGGCACGTTCCACGGGAATTGCTACCGCCTTGTTCTTGGGAAACAACGTGACGTTGGGGGGCAACGGCGCTGCCTCGGGCCACTTTTGGGGATCATCCGCAGTTCCGGCAACCCAGAACACGGGTTTCTTTTTGGCGTTCAGCTTTTCAAAGTAATCCAACAACAGCGCCATCCCGTGCGGACCGGCAGCTTGGGGATTAAGAAGATCACCCGACAACACGAGAAAATCGATGTTGTCGACCAAAGCCGCCTCAAACACCGCCTTCGCCGCTCGACGTGGCGCGTCGGCCATCGCTTCGCGAAGGTGATGTGGGATCGCGTCGAGATCCCCAAGGGGGGCTTCGAGATGGAAATCGCTGGCGTGAATAAATCGGAACGACTCGCCCGGCATGGGTTCCCTCCCTGGGATAGGCTCCGTGGCATAACCGTTTTGCGAAGACCGCGGGTCTCGGCGTCCCTGCAAAACACGTCGCAGCCGCAGTTCGTTCAATTCATTTGCGAACTGTGGCATGGCGGTGAACCAACCCAAACGCCACCCCAAGCTTTGCTTGCAAAGCCTGGTTTTGTCGGTGTGGGCAGCTCACCTCGGCTGCGTAGGCCTGGAAGTTTAACGAAACTTGCAAAAAAGGACCAAGTCAGTTTTGCAATGTTTCACGAAAAATCGAGCTCATTGCGACGCTAGCAAAAACACAGTCCCGCACACTGGGCCAACTGGGCGGCCTGCACAACGTGGGATGAGTGGTTTAAACCAAGAGCCTGAAAAGAATCAAGTTACACTCAAGACGGAGGCGTCGCAGCGAATCGCCCCCCTGCCCTGCCCTCTCGCTTGCTCGCGCTCAGCCCGCTCGAAACCGCTTCGGGTGACATGACTCGATCGGTCGAGGGGATTACCTGGCCAACAAGAACCCGATGAGGAGCACCGCGACTTCCACTCGGACTTCCCCCGCATACGTCGCCGCGCAGGAAAACATGGCGACTTATCGAAAGTCCAGTATCCTAGATTCAAAATGGCCCCCATGAACAAAAACGACTTTGACACCATTCCCGACCGCGAGGCGATTGGTTCTCAACCGCGGGTGATCGATTTCTTTCCGACCGACAACGATTCACCGCAAACGCTTTCCTCCGAGCAAATTGCGAAGTGGAACGCAAACGGTTATCTCGGACCGCTCGAGGCCTACACCGCGGATGCGATCGCCTCGATTCGCAGCCACTTTGACAGCCTATTGGCGGAGACGCTTGCAGCAGGCAGAGACAGCTACTCGATCAGCAGCGCCCATCTGAAACACACACTGGCCTGGGATATTTTGACCAACGAGCGGATTGTGGCTTACGTGTCCGACTTGCTCGGCGAGAATGTCATCGGTTGGGGCTCACACTTCTTTTGCAAGATGCCCGGCGACGGAAAACGGGTCGATTGGCACCAAGATTGTAGCTATTGGCCGTTGACACCTAGCAAAGCGGTCACCGCATGGCTTGCAATCGATGACGCGGACGCCGAAAACGGCTGCATGGAAGTTTTCACCGGGTCACACAAACACGGGCTAATTGATTTCGCGGTTAGCGATTCAAGTACCGGCAACGTGTTGAACCAAACCGTCGATCATCCCGAGCGATATGGAACCGCCTCGTTGACGCCACTGCGGGCCGGGCAGATATCGCTTCACAGCGACCTGCTATTGCACGGATCCTCGCCGAATCGGAGCGATCGCCGCCGCTGTGGCTTGACGTTACGATATTGCCCCGCCGACGTTCACGCCTATTTGGGCTGGAATCAAAAAGGGGTCGTGGTACGAGGAACGGCCCTTCCCAGCAAATGGCCTGGTGCGAAGCGTCCCTCGCACTGAACCGATCACGCGAATTTTGAATGGTGACGCGATACAGGGCGGTCAACATACAGGGCGGTCAACAAGGCCCAAGGCGAACACCCCACAATCGGCGCAGTTTGCCTGCTAATTCCCATGCCGGGATTCATATTTGCGGGCGAATCTCGTTAACTCGCAGCGAGCGTGAACGGGGCAAATGACTTGGAAGCGAGGGGATTCAACCCGCCGAGCATATGATTACAATGCGGACGCTCGCTCTGGGTGCTAGCCTTGGAAATCCCCCCGTGAATTAAGTATTAATGTCTCTAGAGTCTCATTTCAACTCGTCTGGCTGTGCGATCTCGTTCGAACTATTCCCCCCCAAAACCGAGGCGGGAATCGAAACGTTGATGAAGAATGTAAAGCGTTTGAAGGAATTTAACCCCACGTTCTTCACTTGCACCTATGGCGCGGGCGGTTCGACCCGTGGCACGACGCTCGACGTGGTCGAGCAAGTCAAACAAATCACGGGGCTGCCGGTCGCTTCGCATTTGACCTGTGTCGGCTCGACGGTGGCTCAATTAGAAGACTACTTAGACGAAGCCCAGACTCGAGGGATCGATTACATCGTGGCCCTGCGTGGGGATCCGCCCAAGGGCACCGAAACATTCCAAGCGGTCGAAGGCGGATTGCGTTATGCCAACGAACTGGTGGAACTGATTCGAAGCCGCTTCAAAAACTTCGGCATTCTGGTCGCCGGTTATCCCGAAGTGCACCAAGAAGCGGTCGATGCGAAGACCGACCTCGATAATCTAAAGCGAAAGGTCGACGCTGGCGCGGATGTCGTCGTGACTCAATTGTTCTACGACAACGCCGATTTCTATCGCTTCCGCGATGATTGTGTCACAGCAGGAATCTCGGTACCGATCGTCCCAGGCATTCTGCCGGTGACGAATTTCAAGCAAGCGTTGCGGATCGCGTCGATGTGCAAAGCGGCTATCCCCAGCGTGCTTTGCGATGCAATGAACGCGACCGATTGCGAAGATTCGCAATTCAAAATCGGAGTCGACCATGCTCGAGAGCAAACAATCGACCTGATCAAGAACGACGTTCCCGGAATTCACTACTACGTGTTGAACAAAAGCGACGCAGCGGAGAAACTTCTCGATGGCGTCGACTTGAATTAGTAGCGAGGCCGCAATGGTTTGCCAAACTCTAGTTTTAGGGTAGCCGAACACACGCGAGAATTTCGATTCGCAGCGTGATTCGCCGAAAGCCTTGACGACTTCCGCCACGGCTCGCACCCTAATTTCCAATCCAGTCAAACCACTCCAAGCCGACTCTATTTTTCGAGCACCATGATTTCGACTTTGCGGAAATCGATCGGGTGGCTTTCGGATTGCAGGGAAATCGATCCACCGTTGAGCTGAATCCCTCCCTGTTTCTCGGCCAATTCTTTTGCGTGGGGGTCGCGTGGGTCGAGCTGAGGCTCGCTGTACTGGAGCACGGTTTTGCCGTCGATGATGTGCTTGATCAATTGGTTGCCGTGCACTTCGATCTCGACGGTGACCCATTGGTCGCCATGAAAGGTTTCCGACGAGGAACTGACACAGTGGGGCGTGAACAGCTTGCCCTCCTTGATCACATTGGTTCCGGGGGTGCACAAGTTAGCGTTGGGGCGGGAATCCGTTCCATTGCCGCCGAGTAATTGCACTTCGATCGAGACGGGAAAATCTTGATCGAGGCTCATCGCTTCAGGCTGTTCACCGTGGATCATCACCCCGCTGTTGCGGAACGCCCATCCCGGCCCGCCCGCACACTGGTCGCCCACGAATCGATACTCAACGCGAAATCGATAGTGCGAGAAGGCGTCTTTGTAGAACAGATGCCCGAACGTTTGGTCAAATTTCTCGTAGCCGTCATAACGAACTTTTAGCAATCCGTCCTCGACGCGAAACGTGTTTTTGAAATTATCGCCCAGCTTGTGATTGCGGATTTTAGGCGTCCACCCCTGCATGTTTTCGCCATTGAACAGCGAAACCCATTTTCCGGTTTCCGGGCCCGCGGTTTCCGCCTCCTCCGCAGCGGCGAATGAGCAGGAGACAAGGGCAAAGGTCGCAGCAACGAAGATCCGAGAAATCATGCGTAAAAACTCGCTGACAAATTCGAGAGGTTAATGGGGGGGAGAGTGTGAAGAACGCGATCGGCATTCATCATAATCGCAATTGGAATCCCATGTCGCTGCTGAGTTCCACCACAGGGCAACCGCGACCATGAAAATTCCCGACGACAAAACCAAGCCGCGCAATCCAACGTTTTCGCACATTCGTCAACACCTACCCTCGTCGGCCACTGGGACCTTGTCGAGCTCTGGGAAAACAACGCCACCTATGCCGCAGGGATCGCGCATGCGACTATGATGAGCGTCACGAATTCGGATTATCGAATGCCCTCTCGCGTTTCCTTTGCCCCCTTTCGACATGCCTGTTTCCGATCCTGCCCCCTTGTATCTTGGTATCGATGTCGGCGGGACCGATGTAAAACTCGGTTTAGTCGATGGGGAGTGTCGCATTGTGGACTCAGACCGCACGGCGACCAGCACTCTCAAAACTCCGCAAAATGTTTTCCAGCACGCGGTTGAATTCGTAGGCAATCGGCCCATTGCGGCGGTCGGCTTGGCGGTCCCAGGGGTCCTCGATACGCGAGCTTACGTGCTCCGTGAAGTCGTCAATCTCGAAGGTTGGCTGGGGGTTCCTCTGCGTGACGAACTTGCCCGAATTACCCGCTTGCCCTCGATCGTGGTCAACGATGCGAACGCGGCGGCCTACGCCGAGCACGCTTTGCGGTCTCTCGGTGGACAATCCCTAGCCCTCGTGACGCTTGGCACGGGAGTCGGCTGTGGGATGGTGGTCGGCGGCGATCCCCACGGCGGGGACCATGGCTGTGCCGGCGAGTTAGGGCACATTGCGATCGACTTTTCCGCCGAGGCACTCCCCTGCACTTGTGGAAGTCGCGGACACCTGGAAACTTACGCCGGCGCGAGCGGCGTGATCGCCCGTATGATCGCAGCCAGCGGCGAAGACGCCGGCGCAATCACTCCCTTGAAAATCGCCAGTCGAGCGGAGCGAGGCGATGTGATCTGCCAAAACGTCATCTCCGAGACGGCCGTTTATGTGGGCCGTGCGATTGGAATGATGGGCCAAGTCGCCGATCCCGCCGTGGTTTTACTCGGCGGGGCAATGACCTTTGGCGGCAGCGAAACGAAAACGGGCCTGCAGTTTCTCGAGCAAATTCGGCACAGTGTCAAAGAGACAACCTTGGTCCAGGTTGGCGGAAACATGAAGATTGAATTCGCAACCCTCGGCAATCAAGCGGGGATGATCGGCGCCGCCATGGTGGCTCGCGATCTCTTATAATGTTTGAGGTTCTAAAAGGAGTTCCATGATGACGGAGACAGCAATCATCAACACAGCAGACAACACGGTTCGCGAAAAAATCCCCTGCCGAGTGTTCGCCAAAGCGTCGGACGCCAGCATCGCGGCAGCCAACGACATCGCGGCTCTGATTCGCGCACGCGCGGAGTCGGGACAAACGTGCGTCTTAGGACTAGCGACCGGCTCGTCGCCAACGCGAATGTACGAAGAACTGGTCCGCTTGCACCAGCAAGAATCGCTCTCGTTTGCCAACGTCGTTGTCTTTAGTCTCGATGAATTCTTTCCGATGCAACCGGATGAACTGCAATCGAACTCGCGTTTCCTCCGCGAATACCTAACCGACCACGTCGATATTGACCCGTCGAACATCCACTTTCCCGATGGCTCGATCGACAAACAAGAGGTCGCCGAATTCTGTGCGGCGTACGAAGCCAAAATTGCGGCGGCCGGTGGCATCGATATCCAAATCCTCGGGCTCAGTCGCAATGGCCATATCGGTTGCAATGAGCCCGGTAGCGAACGCAGCAGCCGCACCCGCATGATCACCTTGGACCGCGTCACGCGAATCGATGCGGCGAGCAACTTCTTCGGCGCCGAAAACGTTCCTCGTCATGCAATCACGATGGGCGTCGGCACCATTCTCGAATCGAAGCAAATCTTCATGCTCGGCTTTGGCGAAGGCAAAGCGTCGATCATTTTCCAAGCGGTTGAACAGCAAGCGACACCAGCAATTCCCGCGACGTTTTTGCAAGGCCACGAGGGCGCCGTGGTCTTCTTAGACGAAGCGGCTGCATCAAGCTTGACCCGTTTTGAAACGCCGTGGTTGGTCAGCCAGATCACTTGGGACAACGCAACCACACGGCGTGCCGTGATCTCGCTGGCCACCCGACTGGGCAAAGCGATTTTGAAGTTAACCGAAGCGGACTACAACGAAGCGGGTTTCCAGGACCTGTTGGCCAATCATGGCAGCGCCTACGACATCAACTTGCGTGTCTTTCGGCATCTGCAATCGACGATCACGGGGTGGCCCGGCGGCAAGCCAGCGCACGCGAAACAGGTGGGCGATCGACCGGGGCACCGCGACGACATTTTCCCCAAACGTGTGATCGTCTTTTCGCCGCACCCCGACGACGACGTGATCTCGATGGGCGGAACGCTGATCCGCTTGGTCGATCAAGGTCACGACACCCATATCGCCTATCAAACCTCGGGAAACATCGCTGTATTTGATCAAGATGCGATTCGTTTTGCGGAGTTTGCTGGCGATTTCTGCCGCGAATTCCAGATTCATGCCGAGGGACTCGAACAACTCGAAGACCATGTCGACGAATTCCTACGAAAGAAACGTTCGGGGCAAGTCGACAGCGACGAAATCCAACGAATCAAAGGCCTGATCCGACGTGGCGAGGCTCGCGAAGGAGCTCGTTGCTGTGGCGTGAAGGACGAAAATCTGCACTTTTTGAACTTGCCGTTCTACCAAACTGGACGAGTCAAGAAGGCGCCGCTGAGTGACATCGATATTCAAATCACGGTCGACCTGTTGCGTAAAATCGAGCCGCATCAAATCTATGCCGCAGGCGATCTGTCCGATCCACACGGCACCCACCGAGTTTGCTTGAGCGCGATTCTGCAGGCCTGCCAAGAGTGCCAGAACGATCCCTGGTTCGAGGCCTGTGCGGTTTGGCTGTACCGTGGCGCTTGGCAGGAATGGGCCCCCGAGGACATCGAAATGGCGGTCCCACTGAGCCCGTTGGAAGTCGAGCGAAAACGAGTGGCGATTTTCAAACACGAATCTCAAAAGGACCGCGCGCTGTTTCCGGGTTCAGATCTGCGAGAATTCTGGCAGCGAGCCGAAGCACGCAACGCCGATACAGCCCAACGCTACGATTTATTAGGACTCGCCGAGTATGCCGCGATCGAGGGCTTCGTGCGTTGGGACGGCAAATCCGGCATCGAATTGTAAGCGTCCCGATCCGTCCCCGACGTCGCCCCGCCGCGATCGCCGTCAACCAATCGGGCATTCTCCGCAACCGCCCGAAGCGCTCGCGCACCCCAACGGTTCGCGCGAGTGTCAGCGGCCGGCGTGGTTAGCATCGGATCGCCGATACACGCGCAGGACACTCACGCGGTGGGCACACGCGGTGGCGAAGTGCCCTGCCCTCGCTAGAATGCATCCTTCATGTACCGAGCCGCTCCACCGCTCACCCTAACCCCCAACCGGCTTCGATGACGACCACTCAAATTCACCTTCTATCATCGCTTTCGGTCGTCGACATCCTCGGCGCCGACGCCACTGCGATCCTGCACAACTTGACCACCAACGACGTCAAATCGCTTGAGGTTGGCCAAGGCTGTGAAAGTTTCGTGACCAATGTACGTGGCAAAACACTCGCTCATTTCCACATTTTTCGCCGCGAAGATGGCTTTCGCTTGATCGGAGCCCCAGGACTTGCCGCGCATCGGCAAAGCGAGTCCTTCGCTGCTCACGCGGATCGCTACACCATTCGCGAGGATGCGGCGGTCACGATCCGGGACGAGGAATTCGTCGGATTCTTGTTTGCCAGTTTGCCGTCGGCACCTCACGAAGATCCGCTGACGTGGTGGGACGGTTCGCTAGGCGAGACCCCGGGCAGCACCTATCGCGTCCGCTGGCTCAACGACACCAGTTGGCTGGTTTTGGTGGCTCGTCGGGATCTGGATGCGGCGATGGCGACATTCGACGAAGGGCTGACCACAAAACTGGGTGACGAGAGCTCGTTTGATCACGCGCGCACGGTCGCGGGTTATCCCTGGTACGGCATCGATATCGACGACTCGAATCTGCCGCAAGAAATCAACCGCGAAGACTTTACGATCTCCTTCACCAAGGGCTGTTACCTCGGCCAAGAAACGGTCGCTCGCTTGGACGCACTTGGGCAAGTGCAAAAGAAACGGGTTCGGTTGTCGATTGAAGGAACGCTTCCCGCGCCAGGAACGACGCTAGATGCGGATGGCAAAACGGTCGTGCGGCTCACCAGCGTGACCAAGATTGCAGACGACCAGGGATTGGCGATTGGATTCGCACGACGAACGCATTTCGATCCCGGCGCGACAGCCCAAGGTAGTGACTGTGTCGCGACGGTGATCGAATAACGCGTCGTTTACGAATCCGGTTAGCGATCGGACTAGCGTTTCAAGTCGATGGTCCCCGCGTCGAACTCCTCTCCCGCGGATACCTTCCACACGACCTCGGACTTCTTGGGCGACGCATAGCGGCCGCCCAATTCGTCCCCTAAATACGCTCGTTTTACACGATCATACTTGCCCCAGGTAAAGGTGACGATGTAATCGCCCGCCGGGGCGCCATCCCCGAGGGTGTACGTCGAGATTTGTAACGAGCCATCTTCGCCCGTGGTACCCGTCGAGATCGAAGCATCTCCGGTTTGGGGATGCAGCGTCATCAAGACGCCTTCGGCGGGAGCTCCATCGACCTGCACGAGCCCCTTGATCTTCACCATCCCCTCACGCTGAGTCGACTCCGAGCAGCCGAGACAAGCAAAGACCAGGAACCCCAAGGCAACCAATCGGGCATCAAAACGAAGGGCATTAAAACTACTGGTTTGATTCAATGACTTCTCCCCCTTGTCGCGTGATGTATGCCGCCAAGATCTTAGGTGCAACGGTATCGGTAAAGAACCGCACCGAACCGTCCGCCAACACGAAGTGGCAACCACCGGGGTGAAAGCTATAGTATCCATAGCCTCGCGCATTGGTACAATTGATTGCACACGGACCTCCTTGAGGCGGCCATGACAGTCCTCCTTGCAGCGAGCCTTGCAACCAATGTTCACCATTGAGGATATCTCCCCAACCGCCACCTTCGGTACCCATTAAATTGGTCGTCGCCACCGGATCTTGGCGTCTTCCGCTGTAGACCACCGGACCGCCGGTACGTTCACCGAGCAAGATGGTATTGGAGAGCCCATCGGTCAACTTTGCGAAGTTGCTTTCCGGGCCTCTGCCCCCAGTCCCCGCCCACGTCTCCAACGCTCCACTGGTACTCGAGGGCGCCCCACCGGGATAGGCGTGCTGCCGATAAGTGCCCAGCACGCCCGTGGCCGGACAATAGTCCGACGGCGCAAGGTTGGTCGCGGTAAACGGCAACCCTTCGCCGGTTCCGTCGAGGGTATACCTTCGACTTTGGGCATCTCCTGGAGAGGACGGACAAATAAAGCCGGCGATGGGCGTTTGCAGTACCGCAACATTCGCAGGACTAAGCTGATCCGCTCCTAAGACATTGTGATCATAGGCGTCATACAGCGCCTGTTGTTCCATGAAGGGCAACAAGGAAACGCCCCAAGGTTGGCCATTGAATGCAGCCGGTGGCGTTTCGATCCACCATGCGAGCGGCAACTTTTTAAAGGCCGAGTGATAGTTCGCAAACGCGAGCCCAAATTGTTTCATATTGTTGCTACAAGACATTCTTCGAGCCGCTTCGCGAGCGGATTGCACGGCGGGCAGCAACAAACCCACCAACACACCGATGATTGCGATTACGACCAACAACTCAACCAACGTGAACCCAGAAGAATCAAGCTTGGACCTACCTCGCTTCCATTGACCACTGCGTTGGTGGAGCGACAGATGACGTTTTATGCTTTGCATAGTTTCCGCTTTCCTTATGATGGCGATGATTAGAAATTTGCCAACGACAGACTCGCGAATCGCCGGAGGCGTTACAAGAAACAATCAATTGCGTCGCGTCATCGCTGAGCCGAATGGCATCACAATGACTCTGATAATTTACACTCTTCCAAACTGTAAATGTTCCTAATTGCAGGCGTTTGTCTAAATCACAAAAGAGGAGTGTACCTCCGTGCGTCATCATTAAGAGTCGATCGTTTGAAAGAAACCGAATCGCCGATGGACGCATTGCGTAATCTCCTGTACTCGCACCCCCTTGCATCACTGATTCGAGTTGCGTCGTTTCGAGGTCAAAGACCGACAAGGATCCGTCTTGCCAACCCACCACGATTCGTTTTGCATCCGGTGCAAACTCAACACAACTGGCTTGCTCCGAAGTGGTTTGCCAGATCCGTGATCGCCCGCTTTCGAGATCAAGCAGTTCCAATTCACCATCCCCGCAATACACCAGTTCTCGCTCGCTCGATGAAAAGGCAAAGCAATGTGTCTCTTTATCGTGATCGCGAAGGAACGCGGGTTGATCGAGCGAGTTGGAAGTATCAAACACCAACATGACATCCGAGTCCCCGCCCACGGCCAGATAGCGTCCCGAAGGTGAAAAACGCAGTTGGGCAAAAAAATCCCTCCTCCCTCGTTTGGGAAGCGGCGTGACATGCACCGTGGGCTCACCCGAACGCCAATCGCGAAGCCATATCAATCGTCCGAAACTATCAGACAAAACGATGGTCTTGTCGTCTGGCGAAAGGGCAATCGCACGAATCGGAGTCTTCGCTTTCCAAACATCTCGATAGGCCACCGCGATGTTCCCTTGGGAATCAAGGGGATCCCCCGCTTCGGCTTGATCGGGCAAATCGCCAACTTGAACAACGTTGTCGTCCGTCACCACTAAGATCGAACGAAAGTCTGACGTGATTGCGGAACCGACGCACTCGCTCCGCGTGGCGGGACGAACGAAGCGTTCATGGCCGACGCGATTTGGCGAGAACCTTTCGACGGCACCGTCCAATGCCGTCGTCAACACGTCATCCGCTGAGAGAAACTCTACGTCGGTGACACGCCCCCCCGCCCCCGAAACGTATGCCGTGGATTCCCATACCCCGATCGAATCCCCATCCCCGTCCGCGCTGTGGCGATTAAACCACTGGATTCCCGAATGGGAGTCGGCAATCGCGATCGCAGTATCGTGTTGCGAAAACGCCAGCGCCAACGGAATTGAATTTGCCGAAACCCAACAACTCTCCCCGTTGGACTCCGACTTTTGCATCGGCGTGATACCGAAGCCCTGCTTTCCTTGGACCGTGTAGGCTGCCCAATCGTGTTGTTGTCCGCACTGAACCAAAACCGCCGGGGCCGGCAACACAAATTCATGGTTTAAAATGCCGGTTTCCGTATCGAAAAATCTTAGCGAGTTGACTTCTTTTTCGCCGCTCACCAGTGTGCTTCCGTCCGAACTCAGACCAATGCTCGAGTTTCTCAGACGCCCCGGAATCGCGATCGCTTTCTGTTTCGAAAACGACCATACCTTGATGCCATGGTAGCGACATCCCGAAGCCAATTTATCGCCAGCCACTCGAATCGAGCTGATTGTGGTGGGGTGAACCTGTAACGCCTGCTCCGTCTGGCCGGTCGCGGGATCGATCACGATGACGCCGCGAAAACCAAGCGGCCATTCGGGGCCCGGTATTGCAAGTTTGCCGTTCGGCAAGGCTGCGATGGCGGTGGATTGACCCTGAAACCCATCCAAGCGATGACGTTCGGTTCCCGTCTCGATATCCCAGAAAATGAGCTTCCCGTCGTCTCCGGAGGAAACCACTGTCTGCTGGTCGGGCAACCCCACCAACCTGCCAGCCCGCTTTTGATGCTTTCCCCACAGCGCATACTTTGCCGAGACTTCGCTATCGAGCAGATCCCACTCAATGCTTCGCAAATCACGTTCGCCTTCGCTCGGCAGTTGTCGGTTAAGTAAGCGACGTGCCTCCCCATATTGACCGCGATTGAACATCAGGTACGCCATCGTCAAATCGCTGTCATATCGGCTGGCATACAAACGTTCGCGCGAGTCTTCAGCGTGATCGAGCGCCAATCGCAACTCGTTCGCATGAGCCAGACTTTTGGCGGCGTGCTGACGCTGTTTCAAGGCAAACATTGATAGACTTGCGATGCCGAACAAAACTCCAAATACAGCGATCCAGGCAAACATCGCGACCAACGGGTTTCGCGCAGCCCATCGCGTTGCCCGACCGATCACTCCGATGGGGCGAGCCGACGTGGGCCGCCGCTGAGCGACACAGATCAAATCTTCATATAACTTGCCAGCATCTTGATAACGGCGCGCAGGCGACTTTTCCAAACATCGCTGGACCACGGCACTCAAGTCACGCGAAACCGTGGGACGGATCTTGCGAATCGGCGGCGGATCGTAATCCATCACACGTTGGATCACCTGCATTTGAGTCGCTGCGGTAAACGGTGAAACTCCCGTTAACAATTCGTACAGCACCACGCCCAATGAAAAGACGTCCGAATGAAAGCCGTGCATTTCAACACGACCACACGCCTGCTCGGGCGACATGTACGGTGCGCTACCAATCAGGGTCCCCATCAACGTTTCGTTTACATCGCGTTCATCGTTCATTGAACGCGCCATGCCAAAGTCCGTTAGATTGGCGAACGGTCGCCCCATTGCGTCATCACTAATGATCACATTGGATGGCTTGATATCACGATGCATCAAATTGCGTTCATGAGCCGCACGTAAGCCATTGGCAATCTGAGCGACGATGGAAACGGCGGTGTCGACGCGAAGCAGGCGGTCCTGCTCGTTCATCCACTGCGTCAGCGTGGGCCCCGGACAATACTCCGAGACGATGTAGGCTTTCTCGGGCGTTAACACCGCTTCAAGAATCGGAATCAAATTCGGGTGACTCAAGCCGGCCGCAATCTCTGCTTCACGCTGAAATCGCCTTGCGCTACTCTGGTTCGTCGTTAAGTCGAAGCGTGGAAACTTGATCGCGACATTCCGCTGCAGTTGCAAGTCACGGGCCAACCAAACACGTCCGTACGCCCCCCCACCGAGTTCCTTGGTCAACACAAAATGATCGACCTGCGTTTGTTCCCTGGGCTCGAAGATCGGCGATTTTGAAACGGAGGGTTCTTGCTCTAGGCCAAGTACATCCGAACCCTGCGACCGGTCAGATTCACCAGCACTCGTTCCAGACCGATTGTCGGGAGACGGAGAACCCTCCGCGGCGGGACGCGCCGAAGGAAATGCAGGGGAACGCAGGTTGCGTTGGTTGAGCATCAAAACTCCGTTCCTACCCGAAGGAAATACAACCTTCGCTCAAATAGACTGCTGACAAGAAGAGAAAGCGAGTCGTTCGCGTAATCAAAAGCGATGTCCGACACGACCTTTGTAGCGATTATAACTGCCCTGCGCCCGTGCGGGGTACCACCAGCCCCCATCCTTCGCCTTTTTTTGCTTTTGCCAAGACTCTGACTCAAGCCCTCCCCAAAAGAGCTAGATCCACAGTGTCTCTTAAAGGCAGGGATCCGACCTTCTGCTCCGTCACAACGGTGCGTCGAGGGAACGCGAGTGTCGAAACGGGCAACCCCGTGATGGTTGTAGCGGTGGTAACGATTCTCACGCTTGTCGCCTGAATTTGGCCAGCGAAGAGAAGTCGATACGGGGATGCGATGCCGTTACAACCGTCAAATTCGATACGGAAAGCACGTTCGATCCAACAGGTCAGCTCAAACGGAATCTTTTGCCTTGCCCACCATCTTTACGTAGGTAACTGTTCACCCGTAGTCGATGAAGTTTGTGCATCAGGATTCGTCTCGCTTGTGCATTAAGTCTGCTCAATCGAAACAAACTCCATTCTGCGTAGTGCGTTACGCGGTGGAACCGAAGCAAATCGGTCATGGGAAGACGGTTGTGACGAACCCCACGAATTTTGATGCCGGGTCAGCTGCTAGTGCTCTGGCCCCGGAAAGCTACGTCCAAAAACCCGTATTGTTACCGTGGAGACTTGAAGATGAAAAGGTTATTGTTGCCTACGTTGACGATCCTATCGATCGTTTTCGGGGTTAACTCCGCCAGCGCTGCTTACTGTGGCGCCGTCAGCTATGAAGGCTGTAGCGGATGTGGAAATACAGTTGTTGAAGGTGGTGTGGTTGCTGAAGGTGCAGTCGCTGACGACGGAGCAATCGTCGACGGTGCTGCTGGTGCTGCTGGCGGCGCTGTCGCTGGTGGTTCCTACACCGTGATGCGAAACGTCAGCGAGACGGTTTACGAGCAAGTTGAAGAAACTCGTTACCGCACACGCAACGAAGTGTATTACGAAGATCAAGAAGTCACCAGCAGCCGCATGGTTCCTGTGACAACCAGCCGTGAAGTTAAGTACACCGTGAACGTTCCTCACGTAGAAAATCGTACCAAAACGATTAACTACACCGTGATGAAGCCCGTTCACGAAACTCGCTCGCGAGTGATCAACTACACCGTGCGTAAGCCTGTTTATCAGCAGCACACGAAGACGATCAACTACACGGTCATGAAGCCGGTGCACGAGACTCACCAAAAGGTGATCAACTACACCGTTCGCAAGCCAGTGTGGGAAACTCGTACAAAGACGATCAACTACACGGTCATGAACCCCGTTCGTGAAAATCACAGCAAAACCGTCAACTACACCGTGATGGTTCCTGTTCGTGAGCAAAAATCGCGTACGATCAACTACACGGTTTACAACACCGTGCAAGAACAAAAAGTTCGCACTGAGAACTACAGCGTTGTCGTTCCTCAGCAGTACACCAAGACCGTTACGGTCAAGGGTGGCCACTGGGACACCGTTACCGAAACGATCCCTGGCAAAATGATGCGTCGCACCGTTCGTGAGCCAGGCACCTGGACTTACGACCCTTCGACATGCCGTCGCGTTTACTGCCCAGGCAGCTGCCGCGTTGAATGTGTTCAAGGTTGCCCAACGACTTGCACCAAGCGAGTTTGGGTTCCTACTTGCGAAACCAAAGAAATCACTTGCACCAAGTACGTTCGTGAGTGCCGCACTCGTGAAATCCCGTACACCGTTTGCAAGCGAGTTCCTGAGTGCCGTACCAAAGTTGTAAACTACACCGTTTGCAAATTGGTTCCTGAGTGCCGCAGCAAGGTTGTCAACTGGACAACTTGCAAGATGGTTCCAGAATGCCGCACCAAGGAAGTTTGCTACAAGGTTTGCAAGATCGTTTGCGAGCCTCGTCAGAAGACCGTGAACTACACCGTGTGCAAAATGGTTCCTGAATGCCGCACCAAGGAAGTCAACTACACGACTTGCACGATGGTTTGCGAAAACCGTCAAAAGACCGTGAACTACACCGTGTGCAAAATGGTACCTGAGTGCCGCACTAAGGAAGTTTGCTACAAGGTCTGCACCATGGTTCCTGAAGTTCGCACCAAGACCGTTTGCTGCACGACTTACAAGAAAGAGTGCTTCACCAAAACGATCAAGGTTGCTAAGTGCCGTAAAGTTTGCGAGCCTTACACCGTAACTCGTTGTGTTGCTCGAGTTGTCTGCAAGCAAGTTCCTGTTCAAGTTTGTGCTCCAGCATCTTGCTGCGACGCGGCTCCAGTTTGCTGCCCAGCGACTCAAGGCCCCGTTCGTGGCTTGCTCAACCGTCTGTTCAACGGCCACAACTGTGGTTGCGTTTCAGATTGCGGTTGCGATGCAACTCCAGCTTGCGGTTGCTAGAAACACGGTTTGAATAGGCCCGACGCAAGGGAAGCCTAGACAATACCGTAGGACGTTAGTGTTCCGAATGAGCGGGGTGAGACTCTAAAAAGAGACTCGCTCCGCTTTTTTCGTTTTCCCCCCTGGAATCGGCTACCAAGCGTTTCACCAAACGCACCATCCCACGTCCCAAACCGATTTACCCTTTTTCAATCTCCCCCTGCCGCATCCGCATCGCCGCTGGAGCCCAGCGTTTCAGGCTGCAGGTTCCACCTCGCCCATCTCTGCTGGCCCCACTCTGCTGGCCTCACTCTGCTGGGCTCACTCTTTAGCGGCCAAATTGTCAGTGGCCTTTTCGACGTGTGATTCTGCGTCAATCCAACCTCCGCTGCCGCAAACGGACGAGCTAAGGGGAAGCGAGGACAAGTCGTCGTTGTCGTGCCACTCCAGTTCGTCAACAAGCACTTCTCCAGGTCGTCAACAAGCACAGCGTGCTCCCAAACTCGATCAAGTTCACCTTGAGGCCTCGCTGAATCACGAATATCCTGCAGTAAAGATGCGTCCCAACGCAGCAACTTGACCTTTGGTTTAAAGTTGGTATCTCGTTTGACCAACAACGAAGCGCCCCGTCACGTGATTGAGCGTGGCAGTGGCAAGCCTGCTTTTTCAACAGCACCTTTTGCAACCAACAGGAATCAAATGCTCCTCATCACGATGCGTGCCCCCCTTCGCACGACCTCCGTTGCGATCCTGCTTTTCGGGTTCACCTTAACGTCGGTTTGCGGCAGCGAAGCAGGACCGAGTCACGAGGTAGCAGAAACCGTTTCGATTCCGACAATCGACATCTCAGGCGAGACAGAGCGTCACTCGTTCGTAGCCCAAGGCACCTCTGAGATTTATCAAGGGCACCCCTGCACGGTCTTGCTTCCCGACGGCAAGACGATGTTCTGCGCGTGGTCGATTAATCACGCCGGTCACCTCGGCCCACTTGCCCGTAGCGATGATGGCGGCAAAACGTGGGGCGGCTTACTTGATGTGCCTGATAATTGGCGGCAAGTTACCCAGACAACGCCAACGATCCACTATTTGGTCGATCCCGATGGCAAGGGACGCATCTTTGTTTTCGGTGGCCTCGACTTTCCTGGACGACTTCGTCAGGCGTACTCGGAAGATGGCGGGGTAACGTGGACAGCGATGAAGGACACCGGCTTAACGGCTGAGTGTGCGCCGAAGACGATCATGTCGTTTGACAACGGCAAGCGTTTGGTGATGTGGTGCGATCGCCGAGGCCCTTTTGCCCTCAATCGCCCCGATGCTGAACCTTACATCTGGGAAGCCGAGTCGCGTGATGGTGGCCTTACTTGGTCACCCGAACGTCCGGTGGTCCGTACTCAGTCGCGTTGGGGCCAGCCAGCGGTGATAAGATCGCCCGATGCAAAGCAACTCTTGATGGTGCTTCGCAACGAGGATTTCCACTCGCTTTTTTCAGTCAGCAATGACAACGGGAAGAGTTGGAGCGAGGTTCGACCGCTTCCCGCAGCATTGACCGGTCATCGTCCAAAGATGCTTTACGCTCCGGATGGACGCCTCGTGATCGTGATGCGTGACACAACAACGACCTCAAAGACCCACGGACACTTTATTGCCTGGGTCGGGAAATATGAGGATGTCATCTCGAACCGCCAGGGACAGTATCGGATCAAACTGTTGCATAGCAACGCGGGTAGAGATTGTGGCTATTCCGGCTTCGAGTTGCTTCCGGATGGGACATTTGTCGCCACCACTTACATCAAATATCGTCCTGGCCCCGAAAAGCATTCGGTCGTGACGACCCGATTCAAGCTCGATGAGATCGACCAGAAAGAACCGATGAAATAGCCTTGGCCGAGTTGTTCTGTCCAACGCACCAGCGGCCTCTCGTTTGGATACGGGGCTGATAATCCCATTGCAACGCAGCGTCCGTCACACACAGCGTCCGTCACACACAGTATCCGTCAAACACAGCGTCCGTCAAAATGATCGTCTGTCAAAATGAGCCCCGCGAAGATCTAGGCAACCTTACCAGGGTTCCTTTGCATGCGTAGCAGCAATCCATTCGGCATTGGCAAAAGCAGTCATGGGATCGAAGCTTGAGAGGCGGAATGATGCTCGGCAAGAGCTCGTTGGGCCATTACCGTGTGAAGTGGACGCCCATCAAGCACGACCGGGGGGGAACCAGAGATCGTCCGGCGCAACAGGGGGGTCGGCGTAACAGGGGATAAATGTGAAACCTTGGCGGTTCTGTCAGTCGAACAATCCGCCACACGGCCAGCTTCGATGGAATTTCGGGAAAAGCCTTGTCGAGTTGCCCCTAGGCGGATAGCCTAGACCTAACGTGAATGGGCGACCCTCGGCGGAGGCTCGTCACATTGGGATTTGCGGCCGCTTGCAGCCTGACCTGCTAAAGAGCCATGACAAAGAATATGACGATTGATTCTAGCGCGACCGATCTCGGTCGCCCAAGTGACTCCGTGCCTGCTAAGTGCGACCCTTCGCCAGCAGACACCTCATCAAAAGCCCCAAGTTCGGGTCAAACCCCGAGTTCGACTCAAAAGGCGTCTCCTCGCGGACTCGTCAACGAGCAAACCCTGGGCGCCTCGACTCAGTGCGTGCACAGCGGCGAACAGCGGCAAAAGGCCGAAGGTTCGATCACCGCTCCGATTTACGCGGCGTCGACCTTTACCTTCGAGTCGACCGACGCCTTGTTGCGTTTCGTCAACGGCGAAGACGACCGCGAAGAATACGGACGCTACGGCAACCCGAACGAGAAAAGCGTGGAAGCCAAGCTGGCGGCGCTCGAGGGCGCCGAATCCGCGATCCTGTACAGCTCGGGCATGTCCGCGATCGTCGGCCTGTTAATGGCGAAACTTAGCAGCGGCGACGAGATCGTTTTCTTCGACCAATGCTACCACCGTAGTCGCGAGTTTTGTGCAAAACATCTGTCGCGTTTCGGCGTGGTCACGCACCAAGTACCGACCGGCGATTTCGAGGCACTCGAAGCTGCGATCACCCCACGCACGAAGATGTTGGTCAGCGAATCGCCGACCAATCCTCATTTGACCACGATTGACTTGGAAAAGTTTGTAGCGGTTGGAAAGTCCAACGAAGTCGAGACGTTGATCGACGCGACGTTGGCGACCCCGTTCAACATCAAACCCATCGCGTACGGCGTCGATTATGTCTTGCACTCGGCGACCAAATACCTCGGCGGTCACAACGACTTGCTCGCTGGCGTGATCTGCGGGCGAAACGAGCAATTGGAATCGGTGCGTTCGCTGCGTGGCGTGCTCGGTGGAGTGAACTCACCTCACAACTTGTACCTGCTTGAACGCGGGTTGAAGACGTTTGCACTGCGGATGCAGCGGCACAACGAAAACGGCCTGGCGATCGCCCAGTTCCTGGAATCGCATCCGCGAGTGGAACGGGTTTACTACCCTGGTCTAAAGTCGCATCCGTCGTACGAAACCGCTGCAGCGCAAATGCGAGGCTTTGGTGGCTTGATCACCTTCTCGGTCAAAGATGCGGATTGGAAAGCGACGTCACGGATCGTCGACGCCGCGAAGATCCCACGAATTGCCGCCAGTTTGGGCGGTGTGGAGTCGTTGATCGAACAACCCTTGGTGATGAGCTACTATCACTGTACGCCCGAAGATCGAGCTCGCTTTGGGATTGCCGACAACATGATCCGGATGTCGTGCGGCATTGAAGATACCGACGATTTGATCGCTGACCTGAAGCAAGCGCTCCAAGCCTAATCGACTTCATGCATCACGCATCTTGGCCTAGCCGAGCTGCCGCAACTTGGGTTTCAGGTAGTAGATTTTTAACGAGATCCACTTTGGCCGTTCGTCTAGGGAATCATAACCCGAAGCATCAGCGAGGGACCGGATCAAGCGTGTTGGTCCGTCGCTGATACGTCAGGTTATGAAATGACCCCGCTTTAAAACTCACAAGCGCCCCCCCGTCGTGTCCGGCTTCCTATTCGTCGTCTCGTAAACGAGGTTGCGAAACGCCGGTCGCACTTTCGCAGCCCGATTGCCACGCATCGTCCGCGACGTGCACCATGGGCGAGCTTCCATTCGCCGAGAATCTTGGCGTCATTCACGCAAGTATTGATTTCATCATGAACCACTCCGACGAGTTAAAGAACGCCGATTTCCGCACCCGTGCGATCCATGTCGGCAACCAGATCGATCCTGCAACCGGCGCCGTCGTTCCTCCGATTCATCTGGCCAGCACGTTTCGCCAACCGGGCGCAGGCCAGTGGGGTGAATTTGACTATTCCCGCAGCGGAAACCCGACCCGCCGCAACTTAGAAACCACCGTGGCGTCACTCGAAGGTGGTTGCGGTGCACTCGCGTTCTCCTCCGGCATGGCGGCAATCCACTGTGTCACGATGCTGCTCCGCAGCGGTGATCATGTCGTCGCGGGTTGCGATTTGTACGGGGGTGCGTACCGCTTGTTGCACAAAATCTGCGATCGCTCGGGGATTGAAGTGACCCTCGTCGATATCACCGACCCGGCTGCGGTCGAGTCGGCCATCACCGACAAGACACGACTTATCTGGGCCGAAACGATTGGCAATCCACGGTTATCGATCCCAAATCTAGGCAAGCTTTCCGAGGTCGCTAAGGCAAACAACTGTTTGATTGGGGTCGACAACACCTTCGGAACGCCCGCGCTGATTCGGCCACTCGAAAGTGGTATCGATATCGTCATGCACTCGGCGACCAAGTACCTCGGTGGACACAGCGATTGCCTGGGTGGCACGTTGGCGGTAAGCGACCAAGCGCTTTATGACCAACTGTATTACATCCAAAACGCAACCGGAGCCGTGCTCGATCCGCTCAGTTGTTTTTTGATCTCACGCGGCTTGAAGACCCTCGATTTGCGCGTCCGCGAACAATCGGCGACCGCATTGCGATTGTCGCAGTGGTTGCAGACGCATCCCCGCGTCAAATCGGTTCTCTACCCTGGATTGGCATCCCACCCGCAGCATGCGTTGGCAGCAGAAATTCTCAGCGGCGGATTCGGCGCGATGGTGACCTTCGAACTCGATGCAGACAAAGAGCAAACGGCCAAGGTTTGCGAAGCGACCCAGCTATTCCACCTCGCCGTCAGTCTGGGAGCGGTGGAATCGTTGATCGAACAACCCGCCACGATGTCACACGCCAGCTACGACGCAGCGGATCGCGAGAAATTCGGCATCACCGATGGGTTGATTCGATTGTCCGTTGGACTCGAATCCTTCGACGATCTCAAGCAGGATTTGTCGCAGGCGATAGGCTAAAGCCGCGTTCCTAGTACCACCCCCAGGGTGATTTCCGACGCGAACAACGCGACGCCACGCCGGTCATTGGCGCGGGGGGATCCGCCGCTTGAGGATGCCGTTTTCCCTGCAAATCTCGCACTCGATCCAATCCTTTCCAAGAAATTGTTCACCACTACGCATTCTGTATTGGTGCGATTTAACGCATCTGCTAATCTTCGCTTGTCGTTGGTGACGACACTTAATTCGCACCTTGGGGATGCCATGAGGGCAAGCCACCCCGAGGCAATTTGCTTCATTCAGGTGGAAAGGAGTCCAGCATGGATACCAAGCAGGCTGTAAACACTCACATTCGTTGGATGATTCGTCGCGATATGCCGGCGGTCCTCGGCATTGAAAACAAAAGCTTTGAGTTCGCCTGGACCGAAGACGACTTCATCCGCTGCCTTCGCCAACGCAATTGCATTGGCATGGTCGCCGAACTGGACGAGCAAGTCGTGGGGTTCATGATCTACGAACTCCATAAAAATCGACTGCACGTTCTGAACTTCGCCGTTCATCCCGAGGGTCGTCGCAAAGGGGTTGGACACGCCATGCTCGGCAAATTGCTCGGCAAACTTTCGCACGAACGCCGTAACCGAATCATGTTGGAAGTGCGTGAAACCAACCTCGAAGCACAATTGTTTTTCAAATCGGTTGGCTTCAAAGCGATCTCGGTACTTCGCGACTTCTACGAAGACACCGTCGAAGACGCCTACTTGATGCAGTTTCGCTATCAAGCCTCCGTCGAAGAACTCTCTCAGCCACACAACCGCATTTCGCGAATGGCTGGCTAACCGTCACGTTTCAGCGCACCGCTGGATCACGCTGGGATCGAACAAACGGTAATCCAAACGCACCTCTCTTCTGGGAGGTGCGTTTTTTCCAAGGGCATCCCCCCCCCCGAAGCCTACGCATTCGGACCGCCACTTCAGGCAGTCACGAATCATGAGCGCCAACGAGCCCCCCCCCCCCCCACGATCGAAGACGACGGGCAAGGGCGTGATTCGCTTGATGCAGCTACGTCGCCAGACGGTGGAGCGTGATTCTGGCGAACGCAGCGACCTCTTGAATTCCACGTCATTTGTCAAATGCCGGTTAAACCGCTTTGGCGGCCTCATCGACACGGTACATTTCACCGAACGGCAACTGAATACCGCCGTCAATCGTGATCGTACTGCCGGTAATGTACTGGCTCGCCGGATCACATAAAAAGACGACGCCACGCCCGATCTCCTCCGGTTCGCCAAGCCGCCCCATGGGCAACTTGCTAGCCTGTTCTGCGAGAGTTTCCTCGCTAAAGAACTTGCGTTCGCCCGGCGTATTGGTCCAGCCCGGATGAATAATATTGCAACGAATGTTGTACTGAGCCAATTCGCAAGCGGCCGTTCGCGCCATTTGGTCGTTGGCCGCCTTGGACATGTTGTAGGCCATCGCACCGGGCATCGCCAAATGAGCGTGCGGGCTGCTAATGACGATTAAATTGCCCCCGTTGCCTGCGTCCACCAACTTCTGCGCCCCGCGGCGGATCAGATAAAACGCCCCCCACATGCTGATGTCGACCGTTTTACGAAACTCGTCCATGTCGGACGCCAACATCGTATGCCGATCGCTATAGGCTGCGTTACTGACCACGATATCCAAACCGCCGAGCATCTCGTTGGCTTGATCGACCAAAGCTTCGGTCTCTTGCTGGGACGCTAAATCCGCGGCAACCTTGAATGCGCGGACACCGAGCGATTGGCATTCCGAGACGACTTCGTCAGCTTCCTCGGGATGGCTGCGGTAATTAATCACCACATCGGCGCCGGCCTTGGCTAGTTGCAGAGCAATCCCTCGCCCAATCCCTCGTGAAGCGCCGCTTACCACGGCCCGCTTACCCTTCAATGTGCTCATCTTTGCTCGTTTGTGTGGGTCAGATTTGTTTCGATAATCACGTCTCGCCAATGCGGCGGGGTTTCTCATCGGGGTCCATTGCGTTCACGTGCCCCGCCGAATTCGTCACTATCGGTTCCTTTGGTTTCGTCACATAGCCTACCCCGACCCGAGAACGAGATCGACTCCCATAACACTTCACCCGGCCCCCTCATCCCACGCCACTTGACTCTTTTTCCACGCCGATGCATTCGCCCCAAAACCGGCATCCAACGCATTTACTTTGCAAATTTTCTTTCAGAACGTCTCCCAGGTGATTGATTTCTGCCAACCATGATAGAAAACTATCACGTGTCGTAAGTTACGCAACTTAGGAAGACTCAGTGGTAAGGATCGCCAAGTGACCACCAAATCGCGACGAGGCCGTCTCCGCGAGTTGATTCAGACCCGCGGCTTCGCGGCACTGGGTGAACTCGCCGAAATGCTCGAGGTGAGCGAATCGACGATCCGGCGAGATTTGGAAGCGCTTGAAATGGCGGGCGATGCACGGCGAACGCACGGAGGTGTGTTTTGGACGGGCAAACCCGAGACGATGCGAGTGTTTGGCAACCGGCGGGACACGATGTGGCCAGCCAAAAGCGCAATCGGCTTGAGGGCCGCCGAGTTGATTGACGACCACGACACGATTTTGCTTGACGGAGGCAGTACGACTTACGAGTTGGCGCGGCATTTAGTGAAACGACCGCTCCAAGTGGTAACAAATAGTTTGCCGGTGGCTCATTTGCTTTCCTCGAGTGAGTCGATTGATTTGATCATGATTGGGGGCTGCGTTCGAGGGCGAACGGCCGTAGCGATTGGCCCGATGGCCGACTCGATGCTGCACACGCTGAACGTGGGAAAGGCGTTTTTGTCGGTCGCTGGCATTAACGAACGCGGATATTTCAATAGCGACATGATGCTAGTGGAAAGCGAAAAGGCGATGATTGCCGCCGCAGACCAAACCATTATCGTGACTGACAGCAGCAAGTTCGGAAAAGTGAGTCTGAGCCGATTATGCGGCTTAAACGAGGTAAACGCGGTGGTCACGGACACAGGAATTGACTCGCAATGGAAAGAACGCTTGGAAACGGCCGGAGTCGGACTAATCTTGGCAGATCCATTGAGTGGGATTCAGCGAAGCGATGGCTCCCTGGGCAGCGATGGCTCCCTGGGCGAGGACTAATGCCTTGCGATGCGATAACCGATGCCGCCGCCAGGGGTGACATTGTGCCAACAAGACAAGAAAGCAAAACACAGCAATGACGCAAACCATCGATCGCAACCGTATCGAACAACTTGTCCGCAGCGCCGTGATGGCCTCGACGGCCAATGGCTCTCTCGACCTTGCCGCCCTCAATGCCGCCGCGGTCAATGGCAACTCGGCTGCGAAGCCCGTGTCGCGTTCGTCGTCAGGCGTGATGCCGAAGCATCCTCCAGGATGGGTTAATGGCAAACCGAATTTGCGAGTCAGCATCTCGGCGCGGCACGTTCATTTGACCGACGAGCATGTTGAGATTCTGTTTGGTGCGGGAAGCGTCCTCGAGCCTGACAAGGATCTCTATCAAGACGGCTTCTACGCGGCCAAGCAAACGGTGATGGTCGTGGGCCCTCGCCGGCGGATGCTTCCGAGCGTGCGTGTGCTTGGTCCAACGCGTCCCTTTAGCCAAGTCGAATTGGCGCTGACGGACTCCATCTCGTTGGGCATCAACGCTCCGGTTCGCCACAGTGGCCAGATCGAAGGCACGCCGGGGTGCGTGCTGGTCGGACCGGCTGGAACGGTCCAACTCGACCAAGGAGTGATCCGCGCGGCGCGTCACGTCCACATGAATTTTGCCGACGCGGAGCACTTCGGTGTGAAGAACGGCGACATCATGCAATTAAAAATCAAGAGCGATGGCTGCAGTGTTGTGTTTGAAGATGTTTTGGTGCGAGCCGATGAAGCTGCGAAGCTTGAAGTTCACATCGACACCGACGAAGGCAACGCGTGCAATCTCGAAGCGGCAAGCGAAGTGTTGCTTCGCAAAGATGATTGTGCGTGCAAGTCGCATTAGACTCGCACCGCAACGCTAGGGCCCGCAACCTCCCGACCGATTGAATCCTTACAAAAACATCCGTTAGTTCCTCTCCTTCTAAGGTAATACTCCTATGGCAAAAGTTAGCGAAGCGCTCGGCATGATCGAGACGAAGGGCTTCATCGCTCTTCTCGAAGCATCCGACGCAATGATGAAGGCCGCCAACGTTCAGTTCCTCGGCTGGGACAAAGTCGGCAGCGGTTTGGTCAGCGCGTTCGTGACCGGTGATGTTGCTGCTGTGAAAGCGGCGACCGACGCCGGAGCAGCGGCTGCGGGCCGAATTGGCGAAGTCGTCAGCGTTCAAGTCATCCCGCGTCCGCATGATGACCTCGGCAAGATCCTGAAGGTTTCCGGTCCGGCTAAGAAGTAGTGAACGCTTCAGCCGCCGCAGGCACAGGTTCTCCGGCCCCCTCCCCCCCAATCCCATCCAAATAAAGAAAACGAAACATGAACGATGCAATCGGTTTGATTGAAACCAAAGGTTTATTGGCACTGATCGAAGCCACCGACGCAATGGCGAAGGCTGCAAACGTGGCAATCGTAAAACGCGTTGACATCGGCGGTGCTTATGTCACAACCGTCGTCAGCGGAGACGTAGGCAGCGTCCGTGCCGCGGTCGAAGCGGGTGCAAACGCAGCCGCCCAGGTCGGCGAATTGGTCGGCAGCCACATCATCCCTCGTCCTGCCGAAGGCTTGGCGTCGGCTTTTTTGTCTTAGAGTCTGAGCCAACCTCAGACACACAATCGGCATCGATGGACGTTCTATCGATGCAGCGAATGGAATCCGTGCCTCCTACCCACGATGAGCCTGCCGTGCTAGTTCTCGTAGCCAACCTTGGTTCGACCAGCTTTAAGTATCGTTTATACGATATGAGTAACGAGCGTTGTTTAGCGCGCGGTGCGGTGGAACGCATTGGGGATGCGGAAAGCCGATGCATGGTTTCGATCGGAGATTGGGCAGACGAGCGAATCATGTCGGTGCCCGATCACGGTGTCGCCGTCGAAGCTTGCTTGGACCAATTAACGGACCCCGAGCACGGTGTCCTAAAGGATGCGTCCGAGGTAGCGGCGATTGGCTTTAAAGCCGTTCATGGCGGTCGTTTATCGGGAGTCTTCCGCGTCACCGCGGAGGTACTCGAAGCGATGGCGGAAATGAACGCGGCCGCCCCCGCCCACAACCCGCCTTACATCGCCGCGATGAAAGCGATGCAGCAGCGGTTTGCCGATTTGCCCTTGGTGGCGGCATTCGAGACCGATTTTCATCAATCGATCCCGGCGGCCAGAAAGGAATACGCCATTCCTCGCGATTGGGCCAACGAATTTCACATTCGTAAATGGGGTTTCCATGGTGCCAGTCATCGCTATATCGCCACCCGAACGGCCGAGTTGCTCGGTCGCGACGACGCTCGCGTGATCTCCTGTCACTTGGGCGGCAGCAGTTCGCTAACGGCGATTCATCATGGAAAAAGTGTGATGACGACGATGGGCATGACGCCTCAAACGGGATTGCCGCAAAACAACCGAGTGGGTGACTTTGACCCCTTCGCGTTGCCCTTGATCATCGAGCGAACCGGCTTGACGCTCGCACAAACGCTGACTCGCTTAGCTAGTGAAGGTGGGCTGCTAGGGCTCAGCGGCCGCAGTGGCGACATCCGCGATGTGGAACAAGCCGCGGAGCAGGGAGACGCCGGATCCCAATTGGCATTGGATGTCTTTGTCGAGGAGATTCGTCGGCATCTCGGCGGCATGTTGGTGGCTCTCGGTGGCGCCGACGCGATCGTTTTTGCCGGAGGCATTGGCGAGAACGATGCGATGATTCGCGGCCGCGTGTGTGCGGGACTCGAAGAGTTTGGCATCGTCGCTGACTCGGCCGCCAACGAATCGCTCAAAGGCGAAACGACGTTCCATGCCCCTTCAAGTCGCACCGCACTGTGGGTGATTCCCACTAACGAAGAGATCATCGTGGCTCGCCAAACGGTATCCGCATTGCACCCCGCGTAAGCAAACAGGAACTCCCCACAAATATGTTTATCGCGAAAGTAATCGGATCGGTCGTCAGCACCCAAAAGGTGAGCACGATGACGGGCCATAAATTGTTGGTCGTCGAGCCTTACCGGCTCGAGGGCGAAAAGCGTGAGTCGCTGGTGACAACCGGGCGAACGTTCATTTCCGTCGATACGATCGGAGCGGGCGAAGGTGACTTTGTTTTGATCGTGCAAGGCAGCAGCGCACGATTGATGCCAGAGACAAACCCCCTTCCGATTGACGCCTGCATCATTGGCATCGTTGACACGGTCCACATTGACAAACAAAGCGTTTACGACCGAGACAAGTAGCGACGCGTTCGCGACCCATCTCGCCCCCGAACCCAACGCAGATCCCACGAGAAATCTAAACGATGAAATTCGACGAAAACCTGATCCGCAATGTCGTCGCCCAAGTCTTAGCCGAAGTGGGACCGATGCCCGCCGCTACCCGCTCTTCAAGCAAGTCGACCGGGGGCCAACATGGCATTTTCTACGATGCGAACTCCGCCGTCACAGCGGCACGAGCCGCATTTGAGCAACTGCGTGAGCGTTCCATCGAAGATCGCAAGAAAATCATCAGCATCATCCGTCGCATCTCGATCGAGCAGTGCGAAGAGCTCGGTTTGATGGAAATGGATGAGACCGGGATCGGGCGTCCCGAGCACAAGATCGAGAAGCTGAAGACCCTCGGTGAACTTTCACCGGGCGTCGAGTTCTTAGAAACCAAGTGCTTCAGCGGTGACCACGGCTTGGCCATCATCGAGCGGGCGCCGTTTGGGGTGATCGGTGCCATCACTCCGGTCACCCACAGCTTGCCAACGATCACCGGCAACGCGGTCAGCATGCTGGCCGGCGGCAACACCGTCGTGGTCAATCCGCATCCGTCGGGCAAACGGGTCGCAGCCGAAGGGGTGCGACGTTTCAATGAAGCGATCTCCCGTGAGATGGGCATCGACAACCTGATCTGTGTGATCGCCGAACCGACGTTGGAAAGCGCCAACGAGTTGTTCACCCATCGTGACGTTAAATTGATCTGCGTGACGGGCGGCCCCGCGGTCGGACGCGCGGCACTGAACAGCGGCAAACGTGCGATCGTCGCCGGCCCGGGTAATCCACCGGTCGTGGTCGACGAGACTGCCGATCTTGACAACGCCGCTCGCTGCATCATCCAAGGAGCTGCTTACGACAACAACTTGCTGTGCATCGCGGAAAAGGAAGTGTTCGTCGTCGACAGCGTTTTTGACAAGATGATGGACGCCATGCGACGCGCCGGTGCGGTCCAGCTCAACCGCGAACAAATCGCTCGCTTGACCAGCAAAGCGATCGTCAAGGTTGGCGATGACCAACACGAAGCCGCCTGTAAAGATTTCATCGGCCGCGACGCAAGCGTCTTGGCCGAGGCCGCCGGTGTCTCGGTTCCGCAGGGCACCGAACTTGTCTTTGGCGAAACCGACGAGCACCACCCCTTCGTCAGCGTCGAGCAAATGATGCCCTTTCTTCCCTTTGTGCGTGCTCGCGACGTCGACCACGCCATCGCGATGGCGAAGAAGTACGAGCACGGATTCCGTCACACCGCGATGATTCATTCACGCAACGTCCACAACATGACCAAGATGGGGCGTGAATTAGACACCACGTTGTACGTCAAAAATGGTCCTTGCATGGCCTCGCTTGGACTTGGCGGCGAAGGCTACTTGTCCTTCTCGATCGCTGGCCCCACCGGCGAAGGCGTCACATCGCCAACGACGTTCACTCGTGAGCGTCGTTGCAGCATGATCGATGAACTGCGTGTGGTGTAACCCGCATTGTTTCATCAACGAAGACGACCACCGTCGTCGTCTTCGCAATCCTCGACCGTCATCACCTCCGCAAAAATCCTTCGTCAATGCAACCTGCCACCGTCCTCGGTTCGACTCGCGCCACCGTGAAGCATCAGAGCTTCATTGGCCAGCGACTCGTGATCGTCCAGCCGACGGGGGTGGACGATGCTCCCGACGGTCCGCCGCTCATTGCGTTGGACATTCTGGGATGCCGCAAAGGCGACCAAGTGATGTTGACGAGCGAAAGTGCCTATGCCCGTGAAATCACCAAGCATGATGATTCTCCGGCGCGGTGGAGCGTGATTGGATTGATCGACGAACGGGAGCCCTCATGAGTAACGCCTCGATCGATCCGAACCGGGTCGCCACGATCGTTCGTGAAGTGCTCGAACGAGTCAAACAACACGGCCCGGAAACAGCGGAACGTCCGCCGCTCGGCTCGCTTTCCAACGTCGTCTCGGTGTCGTCCATCCTAGCGGCCGCCAAAAACGGCGAACAGGAAATACAAACGACTGCAAAAACGATTGTCACGCCGGCGGCGCGGGACGAGGCGAAACAGCGGGGTATCGCGATCATTCGCGTCACCCCAACTCCCCCGTCAGCTCCCGCCTCACTGCGAAAGCTCGAATCGCTGGGCACGGTAACCGACTCCGAGAATCCCGCACGCGCCACGGCCGTTTGCGAGCAATTGGCTCGTCGCGGCATCCGCGGCTCGTCCTCCATTTCGGTGATCTTAAGTGAGACCCCCGCGAAGGACGTTTACCGGATTTGCAGCGGAGGTCGCCGCGCCGCCGCGGTAAGTTCGATCGCAACGATCGAGCGCATTGAAAAAGAACTCTCACCGCAGGTTTGGGTCTTGGACATGCATGCCTTGAACTTTATCGCCGCCGTCAACGTCGCCGCTCGCCTGTTGCAATAGCACGAAATTAGAACCTATGAAAATCGCTCGCACGATTGGCACCGTCACCCTCTCTCGCTCGCATCCCGCGATGCAGGGAGCGAAGTTGCGTTGCGTGGAAGTGGTTGAGTCGATTCAGCAAGTCGACATGCAACCGCTGGGTGGCGACACCATCGTCGCCTGGGATTTATGCGGAACAGGAATCGGTGATTTGGTGGCGTTGGCCGAAGGCCCCGAAGCGGCTTTCCCCATCTCCGCGAAAACGCCAATCGATGCCTCGATCGTCGCGTTGCTGGATGACATCGAATTGAATTAGCCAGCAATCAGCAACACATTCCACCGACTGCGTGAACGCATTCGGCTTTGACTACCTTCACAAACCGCCACCGTGAAAACGGCAGCGGCTAATGGATACGAAAAGGGAAGCGACCATGCAGAATCTTCATCAGATCAAAAAAGACATGTGCGACATCGGCAAGCGGATTTACAACCGCCAATTCGCTGCCGCCAACGATGGTAACATCACCGTGCGTGTAGGCGAAAACGAAGTGTTATGCACGCCGACAATGCATTGCAAAGGCTATCTCGTCCCCGACGACATTTCGCTTGTCGACATGACAGGCAAACAATTATCGGGTCGCAAAAAGCGTAGTAGCGAAGCACTGCTGCACTTGGAAATCTATCGCCAACGCGAAGACATTCGTAGCGTCGTGCATTGCCATCCACCCCACGCAACCGCCTTTGCAATCGCCCGCGAACCCATTCCTCAGTGCGTTCTGCCCGAGGTCGAAGTATTCCTTGGCGATGTCCCAATCACGAAGTATGAAACCCCGGGCGGGCAAGCGTTTGCGGACACGATCATTCCGTTTGTCAAAAAAACCAACGTGATCATTTTGGCGAACCATGGCACGGTCAGCTACGGTGAAACGGTCGAGCAAGCGTATTGGTGGTCTGAGATTCTCGACTCGTACTGCCGCATGTTGCTGCTGGCCAAACAACTGGGCAACATTTCCTACTTAGGTCAGGACAAGTCCAAGGAATTGCTCGAATTGAAGGACAAGTGGGGCTTCAAAGACCCTCGCAATACCGCCGAGTACGAAAACTGTGACATTTGTGCCAACGACATCTTCCGTGATTCGTGGGCCGATGCGGGTGTCCAACAACGCGCCTTCACTCCACCGCCGGCGATCAAAGCGGCAGCCCAAGCGGCCGTGCAAAAAGCTCCGACAAGCGGGCTCGACCAGGAGCAACTTGTCAAATTGATCACCGACGAAGTCATCCGTCAAATGCAGGCGTAGACTTTCCCCCTCGGGGCATCGCTCGCTGGCCGTCGCCTCTCTTGGGGAAAGCCAGCGGAAGAGCCTCCTTTCCTCGCTACACGCCCTCCCGGGCTTACACGTCCCCGGGCTACGACACAAATCAACTCACAACAAAGAAGTCTGACAACATGAAAATTTCGATCATTGGTGCCGGTGGGCTCGTCGGATCGTGTGCTGCCTACGCCATCCAGTGTGGCGGAATCGCTCGCGAAATCGCACTTTTAGACGTCAATCAGGAACTCGCCGTTGGGCAGGCCCTTGATTTGCAACACGGCAGCCCCAGCGTGGCCGATCAAACGATCGTGGGGGGAGGCTATGAACATATTCCCGATAGCGATATGATCTGCATCACCGCAGGTCTTCGTCGCAAACCCGACGAGTCGCGACTCGATTTGATCAATCGCAACACCGACCTATTCGTCCAGATCGTTCGCGATGTGAAAGCCGCCGGCGTCAAGAAATCGGCGATCGTCTTGGTCGTCAGCAACCCCGTCGACGTGTTGACGTACGTCGCCGCTGAGATGTTGGATCTGCCTGCGAATCAAGTCATTGGTTTAGGCACTCAGCTTGACACGATTCGTTTTTGTTCGTTGATCGCCGCACAACTCAACGCCCCTCCAACGCAAACCAAAGCCTTGATTTTGGGCGAACACGGTGATTCGATGGTGCCGATTTGGAGCAGTGCGACCGTGGGCGGATTGCCGTTAGACAAATTCCCAGGCTGGAACGCCTCCCTCGCCAGCGACTTGTTCACCCGAACTCGTGGCAGCGGTGCGGAAGTGATCAAACGAAAAGGGGGAGCGGGCTTCGCCGTGGGCATTGCCATCCGAGACGTGTTCGACGCGATTGCCCTGGACCGCCGTTGCATCTTACCCGTCAGCTCAGTGCAAAACGGTTGCTACGGAATTCGCGATGTCGCGCTTTCGGTACCGACGGTCGTGGGTCGAAACGGCGTCGTCGATCGACTTGAAATCGAGTTGTGGCCCAAGGAGGTCCAGGGACTACGAGCCAGCGGTGGCGCTTTGAAGAAAACCCTTGAGCTCGTACTGCCGCGGATCGCTTAACATTCGCCGAAGCGTGACATGAGATGATTCGCGTGGGATCGATGCTAGATAAGCTTCGACGCCCACGCCACGCGTTCTCATCACGCTCAGTTCACGTACTCTTCCTCTTCCTCGCCGGTGGGGCGTGAGATCTCGCCGGTGTCTTCGAGATGCCGGACGATATCGACGATCTTCTGTTGCACGCTTTCGACCTCGCTGATGCGGACGCTGCCGAGATACTCCATTTCTTCGCGGAGATTTTCGGCCGCTCGCGTACTCATGTTCTTCATCACTTTGTCTTGCAACGTCTGGCTGGCGCCCTTGAGCGACATTGCCCACTGTGATGTTTCGACGTTCTTGAGCAGCGATTGGATATCACGATCGCCCAGTTTCGAGATGTCTTCGAAGACGAACATCAAGCGACGAATTTCATCGGACAATTCCGGATCGTCGCGTCCGAGCGATTCCATGATATTTCGCTCGACACTGCGTTCGGCGACGTTCAAAATCTCCGCAACGCTGGCGACCCCTCCGGTGTTGCTATGCGATTGATTGACCATGCTACTGAGCCGCATTTCCAAACCGAACTCTAGCTCCGCCACCGCGTCGGGACTCGTGCGTCCCATCGTTGCGATCCGGCGAATCACCTCAAGTTGTTTTTCCGGATCAAGCCCCGACATCACTTCGGACGCATAGTTTGATGGCACATGACTGAGCAGTAGCGCGATCGTTTGCGGGTGTTCGTCACCGATAAACTGCAACAACGTTTGCGAATCGACCTTTTTAATGAAGCCGAACGGCATCGACTCAATGGTCTGCTGAAGGTTTCCCAGCAATTCCCCGGCATCGCGTCCGAGGGCCTCCTTGATCAGCTCTTTGGCGCGTTCCAATCCACCGGTGCTGGCATAAATGGAACTCGCTTTGCTGGTCAAAAACTCAGCAATCACCACCTCTTGCTCATCGCCGCCGAACGAGTCGGTTTGCGCGATCATGATGCTGATCGCCTCGATCGCGCGCGGCGGCAATTGCCCGAGCACACGCGCGGCCATCTTCGTCGGCATCGACATGAGTAACACGGCAGCCTTTTTCAGACCTTCCTCGTTAAACATCGACGCGCCGGCGGGGAGCGGTTTCGATTTGTTTATTACGTCCGTCATCGCGATTAGCCTTCCTTTATCAGAAGCTTATCGACCGGCGGCGTCGCACCGCGTGATTGTGACGTTCGCTTTGCTTGTTGTGCTGGATATACGGAACGTACGCTGGCTCGAGCGTCGCTAGACTTTAGCCCCAAACGACTTCCAAAGGGGTACCGTTCTGGGGATGCTTGGGATCCATGGTATGAAACTGCAGCTTCATACCATGCTCGTCCAGATGAGCCGAAACCCAGCCATTGGCGATCTCTTCGGAGAAAACATACGAGACCGCGGGCAAATTGATGAGTTGTAAATTGCCAATCGTCTCGGTCTTCCAAACGTGGCTGTGACCGTAAAACAAGGCGCGGACGTGTGGCCGAGCCTGTAACGCTTCGACCAACGCATCGGTGTCCCAAAGGCCGGTCCAGCGTGCTCCCGGTTTGGGCGGGGTGAACTGGAGAGTATGGTGCCCCATCACAATCGCGGGCTTGTCGGGACGCGCGTCAAGCTCTTTCGTCAACCAGATCATTTGCTCGTAGCCGACTTCCCCTGCCACGTGCCCAGGCCGGATCAAAGTGTCGATCAAAAACCAGTTTGCAAATTCACCTTCCAAGACTCCCACATGCTTGACCGGAACCGGTTGTGCTGTGGGACGTGCTTTTGCGAAGTGTTCGTAAAGGGTTTCGCGGTCATCATGATTCCCCATCGTCAAGTGCAGATGAATCCCCAATTCATCGAGTGGCGCGACACAATTCGCAAAATTTTGATACTCGCCGGGCGATCCAACGGACAAGGCACAATCGCCGTTGATGATTAAGTTCGCCGGTCGCTTCTCTAGCCCCGCAATGTCCGAGATCACGGACTTCAGGTTGTCCGTCATATTGATCCCCCGCGCGGTGCCATCGGGAGATGCGGAAATGTGAGTATCCGAAAGCAGGGCAAAGAAACGGTCATCCATGGCCGTTGTCGATTCGTCTGCCCGCAGGGTGGTCGAAAGAGCAACCGCCGCACTGGTCGCCGAAAGGTTCTGCAGGAAACGACGACGTGATTGCGAATCCAGATGAATCGGCATGCTAAAATCCTGAGCGAACGAAGGGGATTGAGTTCAATCGCCGATGGAATATCGGAAATATCGGAGCGGTTCGGTGAGCGATTGGAGGCGCGTCTTCGGAGTAGGCTTGCTCCGCCGAAGACGCGTTTTTCGCATTTCGACATCACGACGATCGTCTGTTCTAGCCCAGTCGCACGCGCGATGCAACCTTTTGCGGTTGCACGTCCCCCCGGTCTTGATGCCGCCTGATCACCTATCGACTTTGGGTGGTTTATGTATTGTCCGGCAATGCGTAAACTGATTCCGCCGCAAGAGGAGAGGAAACTCAATCGCGAAAAGTCGTTGACCGCTCCGGGATCATTGCGTTTGATCGCCGAAGGATGAGTCCACCCAACCGTTGCCGAATCGCAGGGACCAACGACGGTACGATAATCTAGCGTTCGCGTGGACAACGAGACTTCGCTCTTTCCTTACCACTCCATTTTGAAATTCACTGATTGATGACCTCCGAAGACTCAAAGGCCTCGCGTCCGGCGGTGAGTGGTTGGCTTCAAGAGGGTTTCCATCGCTTCTTGACACCCTACCTGCGTCGCCATTTCCATTCGATTGCGATCACCCGCGATTCGTGGAACGTCTCTTTAATTCCCGAGCAAGAACCGCTTGTCGTGATTGCAAACCATCCCTCATGGTGGGATCCCTTGGCCGCTCATTATTTGAATCGACGACTGTTCCCCCAGCGTCAATTCTTTGCGCCGATCGATGCGGCGGCGCTCGAACAGTATCGTGTCTTTGCCAAACTCGGCTTCTATGGGGTGACGATGAATTCAACCGCAGGCGCGACTGCATTTTTGCAACAAAGTCGAGCGATCTTGATGAGTCAAGGGACGTCGTTATGGCTAACTCCGGAAGGTCGATTCGCCGACGTCCGCGATCATGCGGCGACGTTGATGCCGGGGACCGCACATCTGTGCTCGCGAATGCAGCATGGATGGGTGCTTCCCATCGCACTGGAGTACGCGTTTTGGGAAGAGCGGTTGCCGGAGTGCTTGTGCAAGATCGGCACTCCCCTGCGAATCTCCGAACATGTCGATGCGACGAAGGCGGATTGGCAACGATTATTGACCGCTCGGCTGCGGCAAACGCAAACGGAACTCAGCGCCGCCGTTGTCACGCGTGATTCCGAGGCGTTTGAAAACATCCTATCGGGCATTCGTGGCGCCGGAATCCTCTACGACTCGATGCGACGTCTGAAGAGCTTGCTGACCGGAACGCAATTCAAAGCATCACACGGAGAGAAGCTTCCGTGATTTGGCTTTCAATGATCGCGTTCTTCGCCGCCCTGTTGACCGTGGTGATGTTTCGACGCAACTTGCCGTTGTTTCGCTTGACACCCTCACCTCACGAAAGGGGATCCGAGGACGCGGCCTTGGCTTCCTTCCGCTACGAGGATCGGTCCCCCATCGAAGTCTCGGTCCTGATTCCGGCTCGCAATGAAGAGGCCTCGATTGCCGCGTGCGTCGAGTCGATATTGGCAAACCGTGATGTCGCTGTCGAAGTGATCGTGCTTGACGACGATTCCGAAGATGCAACCGCTTCGATCGTCAACGTCATTGCCTCGAGAGACGATCGTGTACGCCGAGTTTCGGGGCCCCCCCTTCCGCACGACTGGAATGGGAAACAGTACGCGTGCTGGCAACTCGCCCAGCAGGCTCGCTATCCGAGATTGCTGTTTCTCGATGCCGATGTGCGACTAGCGCCCCATGCCATCCGAACCTTGATCGAGCGTCAAGAAACCACTGACGTTGCACTATTAAGCGCGTTCCCCCAGCAGGAAACGGAAACGTTCTTGGAAAAAATGCTGATTCCAATGATGCACTACATCCTGCTTTGCTTTTTGCCCTTCGACCGCATGCGAGAGAGCACGAATCCAGCCTATGCGGCCGGGTGTGGCCAATTATTCCTGACATCCCAAACCGCCTACATTGCCTCTGGGACACACCAAGCGATCAAGTCGTCCCGACACGACGGAGTGAAATTGCCACGCGTTTACCGGAGGGCCAGCCTGATGACCGACGTCATCGACGGCACCTCCTTGGCCCGTTGCCGAATGTACCAGAATGGCCCCCAAGTGATCCGTGGCCTGCTCAAGAATGCTAGCGAAGGTGTCGCAAATCCTCGTGTGATTGTGATTTTCACCCTGCTGATCTTTGCCGCTAGCGTGCTGCCGCTGGTGGCGCTCGTGGTCGCGTTACTAAACCGCTCGCCCATCGCGGTAGGAATTGCACTGCCCGCGGTGGTGCTCTCACATCTACCGAGGGCCTTGGCCGCACGCCATTTCCGCCAACCTGTTTCAGGAGTCGTGCTGCAATCGTTCGCCGCGATCCTGTTCCTTGGGCTGCAATGGGGTTCTCTTGCACTAACGATTTTTGGGAAACCGATTCGCTGGCGCGGTCGCATTTAGGGCTGAACCACTGACGCCCACGCGATCCGGCGTGCTTGATTGCCGCCGACCGAATAAAAAATGCTCTGGCATTCCCGCTTCAGTATTGATTAGGTTCGCGGTAGTCGCTCGAGGTTTTCTCGGGTTGAACGGAATCAAATTGCCAATTAATGGGTCGCATGATGCGACCAAGCCTTGGAGAATCGTCGTGCAAACGCTGAAAACCGCGGCAATCATCGTGCTTCTGATGACGGTGATGTATACAGCGTACATGTCGCTGACCACCCCACCCGATTCATTGCCACCCGAAGTCGAACGAATCGTCATGGACGAAGGGGGCTTCGATATCGAAAGCGGATTACCTGAGTCTCTCGGTGCGCTCGAAATCAATGGCAATTTTGCTGCTCCGACTCCCCAATCCGCATCGCAGGGAGCCAATACTTCGGTTGCATCCCAATCCGATACGGAAAAAACCTTCGGCGCCTCATTCAATGATTTGCCTAACGCTCCCCAAAGCAGCGCCTTCACGATGAGCGACAATGCTCACTCCCACGGTGCTCCAAACAGCGGAGTGTCGATTCAACTTTCCGATGATCATGCCCCCGACGGTCTAACCGTTCATCAACCCTTGGATGAGGAGAGCCCAGCGCAAAGGGACCTCACACCGAAGGCGAGTCTCGCATCCGCGAGCACCAGCATGCCGCCTGGCTCAGCGTCACCGATCGATGCCGCGGGCGAGTCCCCCAATTACCAATCCACCGATCTCACGTTTAGCGTTCCGGACCCGCTGACAGCGACCTCCGACTTTAAGCGAGGCGACTCGTTGCCCCTCGAGGACTCCGCGCCGGAAAGTGGAACGGCAGTGGCCGAATTGAGCGATCAATCGCAACCGGCGACGGGCGACAAAATCGCGCAGGTCAGCGGCGCCGAAGCGGATCCGAGGAAGAACAACACAGGATTAGCGAACGCGTTGAAATTGGCGGATGAACAATACCAAGCCGATCAGCGCAAAGAAGCTCTCGAGACGCTAAGTCTCTTCTATCACACGCCCAATGTTCCCTCGGCGCAGCGACAAGAGTTACTCAATCGCCTCGACCCACTGGCGGCCGAAGTGATCTACTCCAAACGCCATCTGCTAGAACAACCTCATCGCGTTGGACATCACGAAACACTGATGCAAATCGCGGTCAAGTACGAAGTTCCTTGGCAATTACTGGCCAATATCAACGGCATCGAAGACCCCATCACCGTCTTGCCGGGAACCGAACTTAAAGTGGTGCGTGGCCCCTTCCGAGCGGATGTGGACATCACCGAGCAAGAGATGACATTGTTCCTCGGCGACCTCTACGCCGGCCGATTTCCGATCGCGGTCGGCAGCGACCCTCACCCCAAGCCAGGAACCTTCACGGTTCAAGACAAACAGTCCGAGCGACCGTTCTACGGCCCCAGCGGCGCACCGATTCCTGCTAACAGCCCGGAAAACCCGTACGGCTCGCTGTGGTTGGACTTGGGTGGTCAATTGTGCATCCACGGAAGCCCGTATGCCACTAAACCCACCGAGCAAGGTTGCATCAGCGTCGCCGCAGATTACGCGGACGATTTGTATGGCATTTTGACCCAGGGTTCCTCGGTTACGATTCGTCGGTAAGATTCGGTCTACCGTTCGCCCACTTGGAATCGCCCCTGAAGCGATGACCGACGTGTCTCCAGAGCGATTCGGCGAATCCTTGGCCCCCTCCCCTTCACCCCGCTAAACCTAATGACATACGACCGAGACGCACTCTTAGACCTGATCCGTGCTGAAGCCCTACAAACCGGCGATTTCACACTCGCCAGTGGGAAAAAGGCTTCTTACTACCTCGATTGTCGCAAGATCACGTTGCACCCCAAGGGAGCCAATCTGATCGCCGAAGGAATGTTGAGCGTAATCGAATCGGCAGGAAAGTTGCCTGACGCCGTCGGCGGGATGGCCATCGGTGCCGATCCCATCACCGCCTCGATTGTCACCATTGCCGGTCAACGCGATTTGCCGATCAAGGGCTTTATGGTTCGCAAAGAACCCAAGGGTCACGGCATGGGCAAGCAAGTCGAAGGCCCCGTTGAGCCGGGACAGCGCGTCGTGATCGTCGAAGATGTGATCACCAGCGGCGGCAGTGCAATCAAAGCAGTCGAAGCGGCCCAAGCCTTTGGACTCCACGTCGATTGCGTGATCGGGATCATCGACCGCTTAGCCGGAGGCGCCGAAGCGTTCGCAGCCAAAGGCCTTGAGCTGAAGGTACTAACGACGATCCGCGATTTTGGAATCGAGCCGTAGTAGCGACGCGGCGAACGCGACTTGGCATTGCGTCCCCTTCACCCACTGCGGTCATTTCCCCGCGCCGCCGCAGCCCTCCACCTCTTCGGCGACGCCCATAAAAACGATTCTCGTTCGTTGCGGAGCGTCCCTTGGAAACATCACTGCATCAACAACTCAAGCGGTGTTACGCGCCCGACGAAGCCAGTACCGAAGTGGTACTGGGGGAGTACCGGATCGATGCAATTCGCGATGATGAATTGATCGAAATCCAATGTGCTTCGTTGTCGGCGATCCGCGATAAAGCAAACAAACTGCTAAAACGCCATTCACTGCGTGTCGTCAAACCGGTGGTTTGGCGAACACGGATCGCCAAGGCTGCGAAGCCCGGCGGCCCAATTCAATCGAGCCGGATGAGCCCCAAACGGGGCAATGTCTTAGAAGTGTTCGAAGAATTGATCTATTTCACCCGCGTCTTTCCGCATCCCAATCTGGTGTTGGAAGTCCCGATGGTCCAGGTCCGGGAGACGCGAATTCCCAGCAAACGCCGCCGTGGCCGCGCGCGCAAGGACTACAAGGTTCATGATATCGAGCTGGAGTCGATTGAATGGACTCACGAGTTTCGCACGACGGACGAGTTGTTAGCGCTGCTCAACATCCCCGCGGGAACGTCCGAGTTCATCACCTCGGATCTGGCCTCCTGGATCGATCGTCCTCGCTGGGTTGCCCAGAAGATCGCGTACACTTTGAAACACATGTCGGCGATCGAAACGGTCGCTCGTCGCCGCAGCGGGATTATCTATCGATGTAAAACGGATTCAGCGAACAAAGTCGCGGCATAGCCGTTCTCCATTCCGAACACGACGCGGCGGCGGAATCGTTGTCCTCGCCGCCTTACACGCCACCCCGACGCGGCATGCCCGTTGCCGCCGCCACCGTCCCAGTAGGGACGATCACCGCTCTCACATTTTGGCCCAGCAAGACCTGCAACCACGGACCCCCTGAAACAATGGACGACTCAAAGCAAGCGAAGACGGCGGAGTGCCGCTATGAAGCCAATCAAGACGGCGGCACATTGCATATCGAGATCGCAGGCCGCTTGATCCGCGTGCCGGTGAAATCCAAGATCGAAGCCCATCAATTACTCGGCTCCGCTAAACTCCGCGAGATCCTAAAATCCAAGGGAGTGAATCAAGTAGCCGGATACTTCTGGGGCGACCAAGGCTGCTAAACCTTGGCGGCCCTCGTTAGGCACGGGCAGCCATCGTTTGGAACGGGCGGGCATGGTTAGGCACGACGTTCGTAAGTGACTGCGTCGATCCGCAATCGACGTCGCTTCGTGGCGATGGTTTCCTTTTTGACCCCCAACAGTTCTGCGACTTCTTCGTCCGGCTTTTTACCGAGCATTTTGATCTCTTCGGGAGTCCACGTGCGACGTTTCCCGTTGATGCGGATGCCATGACGACTTCGATAACCGCTAATCGCACTTACCGGAATCCCCGTAATCTCGCTGACTTCGGAATCGGGCATTTTGGCGAGCATTTTGACCACGGCGGGCGTCCAACGGGCTTTGGTAGCAGCCACCGTTGGGTTCTCAATCCCCAGCGATTGACGCTTTGCGATTACCTTGCGTCGCCCAATTTGCATGCGGCGAGCAATCTCGGCATCCGATAGTTTTCCCAACCACCCAAGTTCGCGTTTGGTCCACTTTCGCGCAGGACGTCCTTTACGGACGGGATCAATGCCGAGCGATTCTCGCTTTGACGCCACCGTCGTCGCATCGAGTTCCAAGCGACGCCCAATCTCGGCATCGGATAACTTGCCCAGCCACGCCAATTGAGGCTTGGTCCAGCGATGCCTCAGTTGCTTACGGGAGTAGCCGAAGGGTTCGATTCCAAGCTGGGTTCGCTTTCGCGAAACCGCTGTCTTGGTCACCCCTAGCTTCGCAGCCACATCGACGTCCGAACGAGTCCCAAGCAACGCAATGTTCTTCTTGGTCCATTTGGTCCAACCATAGGGAACAATGCCTCGCTTTTGCCGGGCAATCTGAATTTCTTCGACGGGAACCCCTGCTTCTTCCGCAAGTTCGGCGTCAGGCAACTTTCCCAATTGTTTTGAAATTGCCGCAGAGAGTTTCTTCGCCATAAAACCGTTTCGTGAGTGTCCAGCAAGCTTTTGCGATACCAAAACCTAGCTCCCAAATGCCAACGAGGCGGAGACTTACCCCCCCCGAGAGATTACGAAGACCTTATGTAAACAGAAACAGTCACACATCTCAATAGGCTACTTGCTGCAATTGTCGTCTTTGCGCGATATTTGCGCATCGTTTGCGCAATCGGCGAACCTCGAGTTGCTCGCGTGCATCAGGATGTACCTTCCCAATCGGCCGCAACAAGCACGATAAATTAGGATGCACACGGTTGCACCCAAGCTTAGGAACTTCACCGCCGTATTGAATCGAGCGGCGGCGCGCTGAAAAGAGGGACGCATTGGATTAGGCGGATGAATTAAACTGGGGGACATGCCTGCAATGGTGTCTCCAACGCGGGGATCCGTACCCTCGGCGCGCGACACGCCTAGCGGGTTCGCATGTGGTTGCTCGCGATGCCGTATCGTGGTGCTGCACAGCCATTTTTGACGAGCAAATCCGAGCTGACTAAAACGGGGCCACCACGGTACCATCGTGTGAGAAATACAGTCATTCAAACCTCAAAACGAGCCAGCGGAGCCTCACGATGAACCAGCGAGTCGAAAGGACGAAATTGCCGTGTGACGTCGCCACGCTCGAAATCGAAGTCACCGACGACGGCAGCCGCACCCTGAAGAGCAGGGTCACGGGCGACAGCTACCACAGTGCGTCAGGCGCCCTCTGCGAAACGCGGCACGTCTATCTGCTAAACAGTGGAATCCAGGAACGCTTGTCGAGTGGACAAAGCACCCGCGTACTGGAAATCGGACTGGGCACCGGCATGGGGATGTTCGTGACGGTCGATTGTGCCATCGCACACAAAACACAACTTCACTATGTCGCGGTGGAATACGAGTGGATCTCGGCGCCAGTCGTCGCAAGCCTTGCGCCGGAAACGTGGGTCAGTAATCCATCGATCGTGGCAAACTACTTGAAGTGGCGTGCGGCAGTGAAGCTTCCCAGCGCAGTGGAAGCCCACGGCGAGGCGAGTCTGATTAGCCGTCCGCCCCATGATGCCGAGACATCCGTTCATCACTGGCAAGCCGGTGACGAGCAAGAGGTCGCAGTGCATCTCGCCGATGTATTGGCTTGGGATTATGCCGGAGATCGATTTGACGCGATCTACTTCGATCCGTTCGCTCCCGAGACGAATACCGAATTATGGCAAACCGCAACGTTTGAAAAGATGTACAAACTACTTCCCCCAGGCGGTCGTTTGGTGACCTACTGTGTGAAACGCGAAGTCCGTGACCGCTTGTCCGCCGTCGGCTTTAAAGTGCGAAAAACACGAGGCCCAGCGGGTGGAAAACGCGAGGTATTGGTTGCCGAAAAAGCGGGCTAGGCATCGAGACACCGGTGATTCAGTGTCGCGTTTGGCTTGCCCCGCCGGCGGGCTGAACAACTCGCTGAGCGTTTCCTCTCACTTTGCAAGCGGAGCTAATGCATGCGGGTCGGCTCCCCATTGCGATCGAGCCCCTGAGCGCGCTTCACGAAAGCGATAGGGAAGCCTCGGATTGGGGCCAGAAATACATCGTGCGGCGATGGCTAGCAAGAATCTCGGCTGGTATAGTAGACGACGCCCGCAAACATGGCTGAGAACATGAATGGTGTAAACGAGCTCGTCGAAAAAAGCGTCAAAGGGGAACCGGCTGAGACCGATCGCTTGTTTACGTTGATGTATGACGATCTGCGCCGATTGGCGGGGCGTTTTCTACAGCATGAACCGATGCGGGAACGCCTGAGTTCGTCGTCGCTGGTTCACCAAGCGTACATGCGGATGATTGATCAATCACGCATCAATTGGCAGGGCAAGACGCATTTTTTTGCCATCGGTGCCACGGTGATGCGCCGCATTCTTGTCGATCATGCCCGCAAAGTCCGCTCCCTGAAACGGGGTGGCGGTTGGGGGCGACGGATGTTAACCGATCAAATCACGTTCGAGTTGAGCCGCGATGATGACGTCGTCGCCCTCGATGATTTACTCAACACGTTAGTCACACTCAACCAACGGCAAGCTCGTATCGTTGAGCTGCGTTTCTTTGGCGGCATGACGATGCGGGAAATCTCTACCGAAATGAATTTAGGGCTCCGCACGATCGAGAAAGAATGGGCGATGGCGCGAGCTTGGATGCGTCGTGAGTTACGATCCAGCGACGAACCGGACCACGACACGAGTACGGGGTCGGAATCGGATTGATGGATGCCGAGCGATACGCCCGTCTCCGAGATCTGTTCTTTGCTGCCGACGAACTGTCCGAGCCGGAACGACAAAGCTATCTCGAAGCGCAAACCGGCGATGACCCGCAGTTGATGGATGAGGTTCTCTCGTTACTGAACGAGCATGACGCGGAGTCGGCAAAAGTCGAAGGTGAATCCGCCATGCCCACCCCAGCTCCCGGTGGGTTAAAACAGCCGACGGGACAGGAACATTCCGTTGCACCTGCGCCCCGTGATTCCGAAAAAAGAAGCGTGACCTCCGCGGCGTCGGATACCAAACGGTCAGGACAAAGCAAGGTTTCCGCATCCGAAATCACGCAGCGTGGAGCCGAACGCACCCACGCTTCGCCCAAAACGTTTGAGTCGCGAGGATCCCAGGACCGAACTTCGCCCAGTGCACTGTTGTTGGCCAGCAAGTCTCGGCGAGCCCGCCGGATCAATTCGGGGTGGTTATGGTTAGCGGCCGTGCTGCCAACATTGCTGGTGGGGTGTTGGACCTATTTCAGCGTTTCGAACAACGCCGAATCCGCGTTGCAAAATGAATTGACGGGCGTGACCAATAGTATCGATCTCGCCACCAGTCGCTTCCTGGACGACAAAGCACAGATGGTCCAGTCGTGGGCGCGCCAGAGTACGATTCGCGATTCGATTCTTGCGTTGGTCGAAATCGGAAATAAAAAATCGTCACTCGATGAACCAAAAACGTCGCCGTTGCCAGCGCGTATTCTTAGCGAGCTACAAATTCTTTCGGGCAAACCGACCGTCGAGTTTGTGGTCTGGAATGAATCCTTCACCACGATCGCGAGTTGGCGCGCAGACCAAGCCGATCTCGGCCAACCTGTTTCGCCCCGTGGCACCGCCGACGTCGCACGCGCGCTACGTGGCGAGACCGTGATCTACGGTCCCGAGCGCGGTGAGGGCCCCGCCGACTGGGACGACAACGCCGATGCTTCCACGACGGATACCGAAGAGCCCACCATGGCTTGCATTTTGCCGATTCGCAATGGGGATTCCGAGATCGTCGCCGCATTGCTGGTCAAACAGATTGGCTTATTCAAAGTGTTCAACGAGATGTTGCAAGAAGCGTCCGCGACCAGCGGGTTGGATATCTACGCCATCAATCGTAGCGGTGAAATGATCAGCGTCAGTCCCCATGCTGCCAAGTTGTTCCATCTCTCGCGATTCGACATGTCCCCCGATACGATCGTCGATCATTTGCGAGTCAGTGACCCAGGAAGTTTGATCACCCGAGGCAATCGGGATGCGATCGTGCGTCGCGCCCTTCCGCTTACCGAAGCGGCGTCCTCCGCCACTCTGGGGGAGTCGACGGTACGGTTGGATCCGTATGCAAATTATGCGGGCGAATCGGTGATTGGCAGTTGGCGATGGAACCCACGATGGCGTTATGCGGTGATCGTTGAGAAGAACGTCAAGGATGCCTTCGCGGCAGCCCGAATTGTCTGGTACCGATTCCTCTTGCTGGGGAGTTTATTGACGGTGACGGCGTTGGTGACGGCTAGTCGTTTGGCACGCCGATCCGCTCGTGATCAAGCGGCGGTACACCCGCTAAGTCGATACGAAATCATTTCGGAATTGGGCAGCGGCGGAATGGGAGTCGTCTACAAAGCCAAGCACTTGCAACTCGGTCGCGAGACCGCGTTGAAACTGCTCCGCAGTGACCGCCATAATCGCGAAGACCAATTGCGTTTTGATCGCGAGGCAAGGTTAGCCGCGTCACTGACGAACCCCCACAGCGTCACGATCTACGACTACGGCCGCAGCGAAGAGGGAGAAGCGTATTGCGTGATGGAGTACTTGCGTGGATTAACGCTTCATGAAGTGGTCGTACGAAGCGGCTTTCAACCGATGGGTCGGGTGTTGTTCCTATTGCGTCAAGTTTGCGAGGCGCTCGGCGAGGCACACAGCCTAGATCTCGTTCACCGCGATGTGAAACCCCAAAACATCATGTTGTCCTTGGATCCTTCGGTGGGCGACTGGGCCGTCGTGTTTGATTATGGACTTGCCAAACCGCTCAGCCCTGACAAGGGAACGTATCAAACAAGCGAGGTGATTTGGGCCGGCACGCCAATGTACATGGCGCCCGAACGCTTTCGTTCGCCGTCGGTCATGGATCCTCGCTCGGACATCTACTCCGTAGGATGCGTCGCCTACTACTTGTTGGCGGGGCGTCCCCCGTTCGCCGAATGTGACCCCGAATCACTGTTTGCCTTGATCATCAGCGAACAACCAATCGGAATTGGGATCCATCGCGGCGATGAAGTTCCCGAAACCATCCGGGCGTTGGTGGGTAAGTGCATGGCTAAAAATGCCGAAGATCGCTACGCTTCGATCACCGAACTCGCCGCCGCCATCGATGCGTTGCGGGTTGAGTTTCCTTGGACGAGCCACGACGCGGTGAATTGGTGGAGCCAACACGGCGACAGCTAGCAATGGGTTGGGTAGCCCCCTTCCGTTCTTGTTGGCTTCCGTTCTTGTCGGCTTTGCACCGCCAGCTCGCGACCGATCGGACACGGTAAGACCTGACACGATGAAACCTGACACGGGGGAGGGGCCGAAACTGGGGATCCGACGCCGAAGCTCTTTCCCAATCGTTCCTCCTACCTGAGACACCATGTTTCCTCGACAACCCATCAAGCTTTACGATTGCCGCGATCACGGGGTCGGCTCGGGAGCCGAATTGTTTCTTGTCGAGGGCGATTCGGCCTCGCGCAGCGTCGCACGCGCACGCGACACTGCGTTCCAAGCGGTGCTGCCAATGCAAGGCAAGCCGATGAATGCACTCAAGTCGACTCGCCGCACGATCGAACGCAATGAACTTTACCTCGCCTTGATCGATGCGCTGGGCTCCGGGATCGAAGATTACTTTCACGTCAACGCCATGCGGTATGACCGGATTATCCTGCTCTTTGATCCCGATGCCGATGGGATCCATTGCGGCGCGTTGATGATGATGTTTTTTTATCGCTGGATGCGACCGCTGCTGGAATCGGGTCGCGTGTCGATTGTGCGTGCGCCAATGTTTGAAATCTCAGCCACGCGTTACAAAGACACCCTCTTGGCCTACGGCGAAGAACATTACCGAATCATTCGCGAACAACTCGATGCCCAAGGCATTCAGGGAATCAAAATTAATCGATTCCGAGGCCTGGCCAGCTTGAATGAGGCGACCTTGCGAAGGACATGCTTGGGTCCCGAAACACGCGCCGCCAGCGAAGTGGGCCTGGCCGATGCCGAGGAAGCAATCCGAGTCTTCTCTCCTAATTTCCGGTAAACTGTCGGTCTCGATCAGCCTCCCCGCTGAACGCCTTAAACGGTGCGTCCCTTAAACGGCGTCCCACTTAATCGCTGCCCCACTTAAGCGGAGAGCGGGGACGCGAATGCTTTACGCTACAAAACTCGCCACATTCCTTCGGTAGAGAACCACGCCGGACACGCACACGATCCCCCATCCCGCGATACAGCCAACGATCGCGGGAGTCATCCACCAAGGCGAGTATTCGAAAACGACACGCCATCGGCCGGCGGGGACCAGCACGCCTTGCTTCAGATAGTCCACGCGATGGACGGCAGCCGCTTGTGACTCGCCGGAATCAAGCGAGACGAGCGTCGCATGCCAATGGCCGTCTTGATAGGTGGTTCGCTCCAACAGACATGTTGCGGCGACGTGGACCGTAACCGCGACCGAATCGGCCGTTTCGTTTTCGATCAACAGCTCGCTTTCCAAAATCGGCTCGCTCACAGCATGCGGAGCGAGATCGGGTGCCGCCCCGCGATGTAATCCATCACGCAGAAATACGCTGGGCCGATGCGTTTGATCGGAGACCTGCCGCAACAGCGACTTGAAGTCGTCCACACTCGGATCGCCTCGACCATGCTCAGACCAATCAAAGTGGACTCGGAACGAAGGATGCGGTGTGTCGATCGCCCAAGACACATCAGCGAGTTGATAGCCCGAAACGAGATTGGAGCGTTCGCTGACGTTAACGACTTGCTCAATCCTCAGCCAATCACGCAAGGACTCCCAAAACTTACTTCGTTGCTCTGCCGACATCTCACCAGTCAATTCGTTGGTGGCGTTCCAAAACATTGCCATCGAGCGACTGCGGATCGACGTCATGCTGTTGAAAACGTGACCGCGTTGGGAGAGGTGCCAGCGACCAAACCACGCGATCTCGCCACTCGTCTCGACTTCGATCAACCGATCCGAATCTCGATGTTCACGCCAATCTCTCGGCCACCCTTTTCCCGTACGCGTCCTCAACGTCATCGCGTCGGGCTGGCCGCCGGAATCCCCCGCTCTTTCGCTCGCATCCCCTGCGGGCACACGCGCGATCATCCCGGCACCGAACACCATCATGTCCAATGTCACAATCACCCATAGGAATCGTGTGGTTCGGGTCAACGACCAACGCGTTCGGAAGAATTGAGACATCACCAAGCCAATACTGGCGAGCACGACGATGGAATGGACGATCGAGTACTGGACCTCGCGCAGTCCACCTGCGATATCGAGCGGTCCCCAAAAAGGATCGAACGGTAGCGTATCGGCGTCGTGGATCAACGCGTTGGGGTGGTACCGAAGCCAGCTCACGCCAATCATGCCGATCGCCATACCGATGGCGAGAACCGCGATCGCCGCTCGCGTCGACCTCACTTGGGTGGAAAGTCGATCGATCCAACCGCCGGTCACCATCGACGCCGCGAAGGTGGCAATCGGTAGCCATTTCGCGGGATAGCGAAGCGAATCATAACCAGGAACAAAGTGATACAACCACCAATACAAACCTCCCGCGCCACTATCAACGTGGGCGAGTCGTCCTGTTGCGTTTTGAATCCACCAAACGAAACCAAAATGTCCGAGCGACACCAACGAAGCGGCCACCGCAACGCATAACCAAAGCTTGATACGGGCAACGCTTTCACAATCCCTTTGGCGTTGCCCCAGACCGATCACCGTACTCGTCAACGCAATCGCAACCAGCAAACTCATGTAAATTGACGGGGTCCAAACACGTCCCTCGCCACGAATCAAACTGCTCAGCCGATGATTCTCTGGCAAAAGACTTCCAAATGCATTCGGAGTCACCAATTCGGCCACATGCCACGGAGCAACCGAGAACTGGTACGCTTGGCCGCGACGCGAACCGGGCTGCGGCGGCGACAACCAATCCGAGTCGGCCTCGGAGATCACCCGGTCGCTTTGAGCACTCCAGGAAACCGATGCCGCAATCTGCGGAAGCGACATTAGGATCGCGAGCAACCCACTTGCGACGAGGCTGAAGAGCCGTGGTGAACTGAAACCGTTTTGCAGCGAACTCGTTCCACTGGGTCGCGAATCCATCGACAAATTAGCGACTCGCTTGCCTGGATTCTCCTTGCGAGCTTTCGCCCACCGCAACAAACCGACCGCCACGGCAACGACCATGGCATTCAATACGGTATGCGGATCGCCCCCCAGAATCATCAACGCCATGACCGTACCGGCCACCAGGACTCGGCCAAACTGCGTTGCTTCCCGCCGATCGATCAACGCCGACAACAACAGCGGCAACCACGCTGCACCCACTAGAAAAGGCGGATTGGTGTAAAGGAACAAAACGCTGCCGGACAACGCATACGTCACTCCGGCGATCGATGCAGCGGTCGGGCTGATCCCAGCGCGGCACGCAGCGTAGCGAGCCGTCGACGCCGCCAACATCAGGTGCAAGACCCCATACAACCCGATCGCAATGTCACGCGAAATCGGCAGCGAAAACACGACCCAACGCACCGGATAGAATACCGCGGTGGTCGTTTCTCCGACCAACGGGATTCCGGTCTGGTCCAGTGGATTCCAAAGCGGCAACCCTTCGCCGCTACTGCGACTCGCAATGTAGTCGTACAACGGCGTGTAGAAGTGGCCGATGTCGCGAAAGGCTAAGCGATCGATCCCCAACAATACGCTGGCGAAGAGCAATAAAATGCCCACGGGGGCAACAACGCGGCTCATTCCGCTGGCGTAATCCTTACTCACAGTCGATTATCGCGGTGAGGTAACCATGCCCGTTTGCGATTGCGTGCGTAGCGAATCGGCTCGCTGCAGAATGTCCGGAGTCGGCTCAAGCGTCTTGGGTACCAATTCGACGTCAATGATTCGCTCGTCACGAAGATCGCCTGGCCACAATGTTTCGGAAATGAAATCGATGCCTGGCATCTGGTACCAGGGAGGATTAAAGCGACGACGAATCGTTTCAGTGCGGTAGCCATCCTTTTCAATTCGAAACTCACGCGTCCCATAATAGACGAAGCTCGAAGCCGCAGGACTCGTACCAATCATTTGGTTGTCGACCGACACCGTGGCTCCAGGTGGGTTCGTACGCACCGTCATTCGGCGCCGCACACAGCCCATGGACGGTAATGATAGCAGTGCTAGAAACGCGATCCATAGCAAATGAACCAACCGGGTGTGGTTGGCATTCGCGGAGTGCAGCGGCGTTAGAGTGAACGGGGGAGTCGTTTGCAAGCTTTCGCTTCCGGCGCGGATTGGAACTGGCTAACAGGAACCAAGGTGGGTGTTATCAATTCCAAGCCCACGGAATCTAGAGCGATTTTGCGGCGGAAGCGAATCTCAGCCCAGATGAATCCCCAGGGCTTTGTATCGATGCGTCGAGGTTCGCCCCCCCCCCTCACGCGGCGACTCAATCGCGATCGACGGCTGCCCAGGGCAACTAAATCGAAGGCTCACGCGTATCTAAATCGAGGGCTCACGCTTCATTGGCAACGCTTCATTGGCAACGCTTCATTGGCAACGCTTCATTGGCAACGCTTCATTGGCAACGCTTCATTGGCAACGCTTCATTGGCAACGCTTCATTGGCAACGGACAACGCAACCGGGGCGTTTGAGCCGAGACCACGGAGCTATTGAGCCGAGGAAGACACGCGGATGCGGTTTTCGACATTCCGCACCCCCGGCTCCAATCGCATCAGCAATTCGCTCATCCGTCGCTGTTTCTCGCTGCCCACGACGCCGCCCAAAATCACCGTTTGGTTGTCAACGGTGACGTTCACCCCTGGGATTTGGCTTTGACTCGGAAGGGTGAGCATACGTGTCACCGCGGATTGTTGAATTTCAGCCGAGGATCGTGGAGCAACGTCGATTGCCGAACGCAGTTGAGTCCGGATGACCGACTTGGTTGACGACGACGCGTTCGCGTTCCCAAACAGGGCGCCAAGCCCCCCCGCACCGAGCCCCCCCGCACCAAACCCGCCCAATCCTCCGAATCGGCCAAGCCCCCCACCCGACTGAACTCCCGCTCCTGCGCCACTGAGATCATTAAATCCGCTTCCCGTCGCACCGGTCGCGCCCACGGTGTCTCCCCGCTGAATTCCTGAAAATGCTTCGGCAGCATTAGCGGAAGCTGTATTGCTACCGCCACCTCCGTTTGACGCAGTCGCCCCCCCAGTATTCGCGGATCCATTGGAACCAGCGTTGCCCGTCGCCGCACCAATACTCGGCTGCTGAGCAAACGCCGGATGAGCCAACAAGGACAGGATGGCAACGACGATCGATAGGCGAATATGCATAATAAATCTATGAACCAGAGTTTGACGGGCAACCCAAGTCTAGCGGGCAACCCGAGTCTAGCGGGCAACCCAAGTTGACGGGCTGGGGCGGATGCCGGTTTTTCTCGGGTGAACCGCCGCGATCGCTGGATTTGCGAATGGGATTTGCGAATGAAGGGTACCTAACCACTCCGTTGCATTTTAACCACCGAGAGGCTCAATAGTTTCGCGGAACGACGGGGAGAAGATTTTTTCTCGACGAGCAAGACATTGCCTCTCGGTTCGAATAAAACGTTACATCTGGACTCGAACCTCGATTATGCTTCGGTTTCGGTCCTTTTCGGTTTCACTCCCTTTGCTCCTGCACCTGAGAGACATTCGTCATGCGAATTGTTTTGTCCCGGCTAGAACTGAGTCGACTCGTTCGTGTTTTCCTACTCCTGCTGGCCGTTGTCGCGAATCCGACTCTCGGCACTGCGGAAGAGAAGGCCGCGATTCCTGGTGCTCCGCATCTATTGCCTGAGGACACGTTGCTTTACGTCCGCGTCGATAACGCCGCGGAGTTTCGCAAAAGTTTACAAGACTCGTCGATCGGCCGCATGTTAGCCGACCCGAAGCTGAAACCCTTCGCCGGAGATATCTATCACACCGCAGCGGAGTTGTTCGACAGCATCAGTAGCGAAGTCGGAGTTTCACTCGATGAATTACTGGCGATCCCCAATGGCCAGGTCGCTGCGGCGATGATGCCCGGCAACTTGTCAGACGGCCCCGCCAATGCGAGCGGACAAGACGAAACGCAAGACGATTCCGACGAGGCGATTCGTCGCCGGATCGCTCGCAAGCGACGCCAGCAGAATTCGCTTGGCGGATTATTTATCATCGAGTCAGGCGAACAGACCAAAGACATGATGGCGATCGTCCTTCGTCTGGAGGAACGATTGCTCCAATCGGGTTACGTTCGCCGCGTCAGCAACGTGGAAAACGTCGATCTCGTTCGTTTGATCCCCGCGCGGCAAGGCGCTCCCGAAGTCGAGTACTTTGAATCCCAACAGACCGTGGTGCTTGGCATCGGTCACCAAACCGCTGAGAACGCTCTCCAACGCTGGCTCGGTCGCAGCAAAGACCCCAGCATGGCGGACAGTGCAAATTTTGCAAATGTGATATCACGTTGCATCGGAGCCGAGGCAACACGGCCTCAGTTGACGTTCTACGCCGATCCCTATCATATCGTTGAGCGATTGGTAAAACGGGGGGGCGCAGCCGCTCTCGTGTGGCCGCTGCTCGAAGAACTCGGAATTAGCAAGTTTCGCGGCGTCGGCGGCAGCAGTTTTGCCGGTGGCGACGTTTTCGACGACATCAGTCATTTCCACGTCCTGATTGACTCACCACGCGATGGCTTCTTCGGCGTGCTCCGGCCCGAAACGGTCGACGTGGTGCCACCCGACTGGGTTCCCTCGGATGTGACGGCTTACACCACATTCAAATGGGACTTTTCCAAAGCCTACGAAAACCTCGACAAGATTCTTGCCAAGTTCCAAGGCGAAGCCCCGCTACAACGAATCATCGAAGAACCTTTTCTCAAAGCCACCGGATTGAAGATCCAAGAGGATATTCTTGAAAATTTGACCGGCCGATACGTCAGCGCGACTTGGTTGGAACAGCCAGTAAAATTGAACAGTCAAATTACCGCACGCGCCTTCGAATTGAAGGATCCCGATGCCGCTAAGGCTGTGATCGCCAGGTTCCGTGAGCGAAAACCCGAAGCCCTTTCGGTCGAGACCATCGCAGGCGCCGTGGTTTATTCGTCCACGCGAACCCGCCGCAACGTTCCCGAGGGGTTACGTCAACCCGAACCGAGTATGGCGATCCTCGGCCATTGGTTGATCACAGGCGACAGCCGCAATTTCCTCACCCGCATCATCCAGGCGAATGCGGGATCACTACCGCGGCTGGTCGCGGTGTCGGAGTTTGATCTCGTGGCCAGCGAGTTGGGGGGCAAACTCGATGGCGAAAAACCGTTCATGATATCGTTCGTGCGTGCTGCGGATTACCTTCGCCAATTGTACGAATTGGCAAAATCCAAAGACACTCGCCAGTTTTTGCGTAGCGCGGGCGAACGCAACGTGGTCGCCAAGAACTTTTCCGATCTGCTACAACGCAATGAGTTGCCGCCGTATGAAGAGTTTGAAAAGTACTTTGCCCCCGGCGGTGTCTTTGCCTACGACGAAAGCACCGGGATCCACTTTGGCTCGTTTAACCTGAAACCGGAAAAAAAGTAGCCCGGAGCCCGCCGCCGACTGGTCACTGGTCATTGGCCAACCGCCTGCATCGCATTCCCCTCAATGCGATGCAATGAACCATGCCACTGTCACCACTGGATCCGCATCCTTGCTGGCCGGATGCCCCTGTTGGCTGGCCGGATGCCCTGGCCCGCCGCCCTGGTTGGCCAGTCGCTGTGCTATTTAGCCGCCTGTACTACTTAGCTGCTGTACTACTTAGCCGCCCTCGTTGGCTGGCCTCGTTGGCTGGCCTCGCTGGCTGGCCTCGCTGGCTGGCCTCGCTGGCTGGCCTCGCTGGCTGGCCTCGCTGGCGGGCCGCTAAAAGTTGTCAACACACGTCGACCCTCGTCAACGCGTGTCGACACTCATTTCACGGCAAAGACGCTGTAACACGAGCGTCCACCCGCACCAAGCTTACATCCTGCTAAAAACGCCGTGAATTTCGCCGCTGGCATCTTGATTGCATAGGTAACCCCATCGACACCACGAAAGTGCCGATTTCTTTGCGTTCTCGATGGAGCCTCTAACAATGTTGATGCGTAATCCAGACTATCCGCTTGATCAACCAGACTATCCGTTTGATCAAATGGATTTCAACCGACCGCAGCACGACGTCGCCGACGAAGTCAATCAAACCCAATCCGTTCCCAACGAGTTGTTAGGTCAAATCCTGTTGTGCTGCCTGTTTGCCATCGCGATTCTGTTACGGTCACAGTTCACGACTTGAGGAATCGATGGTCGCCGATGCGCGCGACCTCGTTGACTTTAAATCACGCCCTCGCTTGACGTACTATCGGCGACGCCCGATCAGCCGGTTTTCTTCGAGCCGCACCATCATCTTGACGATTTCCACGGGTCGCTGCAAACCGAGCGAGGTCAACATCCGTTGACGGCGATTTTCAATCGACTTCGTCGTCAAGCTGACTGCCGCCGCAATGTCTTTTGTGGATTCCCCTTCGGCAATCATGCGACAAATCGTGTGATCCGTATCATCGAAGGTGTTGAACACTGCGAACTGTTCTCGCAGAGACAATCGCCGGACGTCCTCTTCCTTATCCAGATACCCGAGGATTCGCGTCACCACAAGAATACAAAATGCAGGATCCTCGATCTCGTCCAATCTCCGCTCATACGTTTGCAACGCACACATTCGCCCCGCCGCATCGCTGGAGAAATGCTGACACTCGATCCAAGGGCTGCCGAGCATGATCACCGCATCCAGATGCGTGAACGTCTCATCGCTCGAAAGCGGGCGACCAATCATCGTTTCGCCATTGGCAAAGGCGTCACAAAACGCCCGATTCTCTCGAATGATGCTACCGCTCGCATCTTTGATGTAAACGCAATCGGTGAACCGGCTCAGATCGGGTTCATCTCCCGACGAGCTCTCGGCCCATTGAAGCAATGCGTTCACCACCTGTGTCTTCGCCAAATCAAACGTGCGCGAATGAATTTGGTGGGCTGAATCAATTCGGTTAGTCAATTCCATAGAGCGAATCCCATCATTCAGTGCGCCGCGCGATTGCGGTACGGGAGATCCCCGAGATTGGCCGCCACTAATCTCATCCATCACAATATGCTCCACTAGAGGGGGGTCCGTCCAGGCATTATTCTTTTGAACGCACCAGATTTCAGAGATCCGAACCCCAGGTAAATGATCCCATCGAGTCCATATTACGGACTCAGTCGCTGCAAAAAACGGACGTTTCTAAAAGCTCCCCCCGTTTTAACGCGTGATGCAGTGCGACGGAGTCTTCGCACTTACGAACTCACCATGCTAATAAATCCGGGGTGTAGCGATCGTTCGGGGGGGAATCGATTGCTTGAATGGCCACCAACCGACAAAGTTTTTGCCTCCGCTGCGAGGATCGCCGATACCGTCTAGCACACCGAATCGTGGAAGGGGCAACACGAGTCGTTTGGACGTTAGCGATGGGGAGTAGGTGATGAAGCAGGGGCAAGCGTTTCGCCACCGGCTCCCCCATCGCTGACTCTCGGCCAGTGAGTTGACGCAGCATTCGGCTGTTCGCCACCCCATGGTCTCCGCCGAGGAACGGCCTTTATGTTGCGTTGGGTTTGTCGACTCATTCTTCGCATACCACTCTCGTCTCCGAGCGTTTCGCTTTCCTTCTCTAAACATCTTCTCTTATTTTAATGTAACACGGCGCCGGTTGTCCTCCATCCCTCCGCACGAGAATGGGAACGGACGGCTTCGTTCCTGTGGCTGGTTTTGCCGCCAGAGCGCTGGCGAGTTGCTTATTTGCCAAGGTCATTGTCACCGACATGGCGGGGCGACTTCATTTACGCAAATCGCATTTCCCGCCATTTCTCTCGTGGAACTCATCCAACAATCGCGGTTGAGCGGTTTGCGTACGGCAAACGAGGATCGATCCCCTCTGCAAACAAGCATTCCGCGGCAATGGTCCGCCATGCAATGGTTAAGACAGGGGGATGCAGCATGTTGAGATGAATCATCACGATCGGTACGAAGAGACTTTGGGGGGCTAGGCCAATGTTCCCATCGCTTTCATCCGATCTCTACTGTGTTCAAGGAGGAGTGCAGTCCAAGTGCTGGCCCCGCATCTTGACGTAATTTGAGGAAGGATTCCTCAACACGAAATATTACACCCCCAAACCCATCCATCCATTTCGAGGGCACCATGCTCGTCCTTTCCAGACACCGTGATGAAAGCATCATGATTGGCGACGATGTCGTTGTAACCATCGTTGACATTCGAGGCGACAAAGTCCGTCTCGGCATCGAAGCACCGCAATCGATTCCCGTTCATCGACAAGAAGTTTACGACGCGATTCAACGAGAGAATCGCAAGTCAGCGCAAACCGGCCCGGGTGCCACCAAAGACGTACGCCCTCAACGCGGCGAGTAATCCGTCTATCACGCAGTGCCAGAAGGGACAAAAGCAGTCGGCATCGTTCCGCGTGCCGTTGACGCTTCATCCAATGACGGTCCTTCTGGCGAGGGCACACGCTTTGTGCCCCCCCTCTTTACATCACTCTCTGTGCATCGATTTCGGCGATGTTTCACATCTGTTTCGGCGATGTCGCGTTCGCGAAAGATCGGATGGGCTGACGCAACGTTTGCCTTGCCAAACAGAATGCCGGATTGCGTCGTCGATTCATGGCGGTGCGCATCAGCGAGTCGACGGGATGTCCGTTGTTTTCGATCGACATTGCGATACGAACACGCTTCGACGCGGCCCCCACACGCGCGTCGGCGCGACGTCCAAGCACCTGGCGCGTCGGATCGCAAACGCACTTTGACGTTGCGCCATTGCCGTTTGTCTCAGTCAAACGCAACTCGACATCGAAGCCTTGAAGTTGCGTTTTCGTCGGTTGCGAAGTGACCATTTCCGAGAGCCTCGGACTTGGGTTCGAGGAATTTCCGTCAAGATGAAATCAGTCGCAGTGGGACGTTTGTGATTCGATCGTTCGCCACAGAACGTCGCTACGTAACAAAATGTCGATTTCAGAACGGATACGCCGAGTGATGCATCCGGTGATACATCACTCGCAACTGCAAAACCAACGCAGCGGTGGGAATTCCCACGCCCCATCGGGCAATCACACACGTTTTGCGAGCGAAAATCCCGCTGCGGTCCTCGGTTGGCTTGCCCGGCCCGTGCAGGAAAGGATTCAGGAAGTGAATGATTCCGAGCACGCGAGCCAGAGCGAAGCCCATGGACAACGCCCCTGCAAACGCGTCACGTGCACTTGGGCTTTTTTGGGCAACAAACATCTCGATCGATCGTGCGGGCTAGGCATAGTTTGCAGCCCTTGATTTTCAACTGTTCGGAAAAAATTACCTGACTTTCCCAGCCCCACCCCTATTCGTGTTCCATGATTCCCTCAGACACGAGTGCCTCCATGGGGTCGGGATCGAATGTCGGTTCCTGAGTGGATGCAGTCATGACGTCTGCCGGTCCTTTCTAGCGGCCGGATCCCATTATCGTCTATGCGATTCGCCGTAAACTAAGAGGATTACTGCACTATGACTCGAATTAATACCAACGTTTCATCCCTGATTGCTCAAAACCGTCTGCAAAGCAGCAACCAGGATTTGCAAACTTCATTAACCCGTTTGAGCACCGGTCTGCGGATCAACAGCGGCTCGGATGACCCAGCGGGTTTGATCGCAAGCGAAGCCCTTCGCAGCGAAATCACCAGCTTGAACAAATCGGTGAGTAACACTCGTCGTGCCAGCCAAATCGTCAGCACCGCCGACAGCGCCCTGGGCCAGGTGAGCAACCTGCTCAATGACGTTCGCGGTTTGGTCGTCGAAGCGGCGAACTCGGGTGCACTCAGCGATGAAGAGATCGCGGCGAACCAACTGCAAATTGACAGCTCGCTCGAAGCGATCAACCGGATTGCTCAAACCACGACGTTCCAAGGTCGTAAACTGCTCGACGGTTCGCTTGACTTCGTCAGCACCGCCAACAGCGTTTCGAGCCTCAAGGATGTCAACATTGACCAAGCAAACCTTGGTACAACAGGCAAGATCGACGTCGACGTCAAAATTTCGTCCGCTGCGACACAAGCAACCAGCGTCGTCGACGCGGCCGCCTTCGCCGAAGCGAAATCCGCAGTCGAGATCGGTAGCGCCGCCAACAGCGTCACGCTGACCGCCGATGCCAATGGTTCGGAGTTTAACGACTACACCGTGGTCTTTGATGACCAAGCGACCGGCGCCGCCGCGACGGCCGCCCTCGATACGGACACCAACATTATCACGGTGACCTACGACTCGACCTCGGGCACCTCCACCCACAATGATTACGACGCGATCAAGACCGCGTTGTCGACCATTACCGGATTTACCGCCACCAACACCGGAACCTCGCCCGATGGAACCGCTGCCTTCACTCCACCAGCGGGCACGCTTGTTACCGCCGGCGGTGCTACGGCCGACGAATTGGGCGACAAATTGGTATTCCAACTCAACGGCTCCAGCGGTGCAGAAACCTTTAACTTCGGTGCCGGCACCAGTGGCGATCAAATCGCCGCCGCGGTCAACTTGGTCAAAGATAGTACCGGCGTCGAAGCGACTTACAGTAGCGCGGAAGGTTTGACGTTCACGTCAACCGATTACGGCAGTGACTCGCTTGTTAACGTTGACATCATCAGCGAAGGCAGCTTGGGCAAGTTTACCACCAACTTGGACGCAACACGTTCGAACGGCACCGACATCAAGGCTTCGGTCAACGGTGTCGAAGCGAACGGCAAAGCCAACTCGTTCTCGATCAACACCAGTTCGCTGGACCTTTCGATGACCGTCGACAAGGGCAGCAGCACCGCATTCAACTTCACGATCAGCGGTGGTGGAGCGAAGTTCCAACTCGGCCCTGAAGTGACCAGCAACCAACAAGCTCGGTTGGGCATTTCCAGCGTGAGCACAGGCCAACTTGGGGGTGCATCAGGTCGCCTTTATGAGCTCGGAAGTGGTCAAGGCAAGAGTCTCGAAAGCGATGTTTCGGGAGCTGCCAAAATCATCGATGAAGTGATCAACAAAGTCACTGCGATCCGAGGTCGTCTGGGTGCATTCCAATCGACCACCTTGGAAAGCAACATGGCTAGTTTGACGGAAACCGCTGCGAACCTTTCCGAAGCTGAAAGCTCGATCCGTGACGCGGACTTCGCGCAAGAGTCGGCTAACCTGACGCGGGCACAGATCTTGGTCCAATCGGGAACCAACGTGTTGTCGATGGCCAACCAAAACCCACAAAACGTTCTCTCGCTGCTTCGATAATCTCGAATCGCAGCGTCGGAAGAGACGATTTTAATAGTTAACAGGCCGCTGGAGAGTGATCTCCCGCGGCCTGTTTTCGTTTCTACTTGGGTTTTGCTGCCCCCGTTGCACTTTGCGACCATCCTTCCCTGCAACGAGAGCGTATTGCCCGTCGCCGCATCACCAACGGCCCTTAAGTGAGGTCGAGACAAAGTGAGGTCGAGACAAGGCCCCGCAAAGGGGGATCCCCGCTCCCTAAAGGTTAGTTCTGGCCGTCAAAGTCCACGCGGCTTAGCTATTTAGACGCATAAACTAGGTCGGCTAGTGAGCTTGTGACGTCTGTGCCTGATATCTCACGCGGTTGGCGTCGGCTGGTCCGGATTTGCCTATAAATCAAATAGTCACTGCAGTGACGATTCCGATCTTCCCTGTGTCGGAGTTGGGCAGCGAATCATTCCCAAGTTTCCAACAAGCAACCGGTTCATTTCGGCCGGCTTCGTCGCACTCCGTTTTCGATTCGCCGCAGGGGAAATCAAACCATGACTAGAATTAACACGAACGTCTCGTCGCTGGTGGCTCAAAACCGTCTACAAGCGAGCAACACCGACCTGCAAACCGCGTTGACCCGCTTGAGCACAGGGCTTCGCATCAACAGCGGTGCGGACGACCCGGCAGGTTTGATCGCCAGCGAGGCCCTGCGCAGCGAAATCAGCAGCCTCAACAAAGCGATTAGCAACACGCGTCGTGCGAGCCAGATCATCAGCACCGCCGACAGCGCATTAGGCGAAGTCAGTAACCTGCTCAATGACATTCGTGGATTGGTGGTCGAAGCGGCGAACTCGGGTGCACTCAGCGATGAAGAGATCGCGGCGAACCAACTGCAAATTGACAGCTCGCTCGAAGCCATTAACCGGATCGCTCAAACGACGACCTTTCAGGGCCGAAAACTGCTCGATGGATCGCTTGACTTCGTCAGCAGTGCCAACAGCGTGCCCAGTATCGTCGACGTCAACATCGACCAAGCGAACCTCGGAGCGACCGGCCAAATCGATGTCGACGTGAAGATTTCCGCAGCTGCGACGCAAGCGAAAATCGACGTGGATCCGGCCGCCTTCGCCGAAGCGAAATCCTCCGTCGAGATCGGTACCGCCGCCAACAGCGTCACGTTGACCGCCGATGCCAATGGTTCGGAGTTCAACGACTACACCGTGGTCTTTGATGACCAAGCGACCGGCGCCGCCGCGACGGCCGCCCTCGATACGGACACCAACATTATCACGGTGACCTACGACTCGACCTCGGGCACCTCCACCCACAATGATTACGACGCGATCAAGACCGCGTTGTCGACCATTACCGGATTTACCGCCACCAACACCGGCACAGCGCCCGATGGAACCGCTGCCTTCACCCCACCGGCGGGCACGCTTGTCACCGCCGGAGGTGCCACGGCCGATGTGTTGGCGGACAAGTTGGTATTCCAACTCAACGGGACCGATGGGGCGGAAACCTTCAACTTCGGTGCCGGCACCAGTGGCGATCAAATCGCGGCGGCGATCAACTTAGTCAAAGATAGTACCGGCGTCGAAGCGACTTACACGAGCCTCACGGGGTTGTCCTTCCAATCCACCGCTTACGGTGAAAATTCGCTCGTGAATCTTGAAGTGATCAACGAGGGAACGCTTGGAAAGTTCGCTGCCAACATGAGCGCCGCTCGCGACACCGGTACCGACATCAAAGCGACCATCAACGGGGTCGAAGCGAACGGAAAAGCCAATCAATTCTCGATCAACACCAGCACGCTAGACATTTCGCTCTCGGTCTCCGAGGGCAGCAGCACCGCGTTTAACTTCTCGATCACCGATGGCGGAGCGTTGTTCCAACTCGGCCCCGATGTGACAACCAACCAACAAGCTCGCATGGGCATTGGCAGCGTCAGCACCGGTCAACTCGGTGGATCCTCGGGACGTTTATACGAACTCGGCAGCGGGCAATCGAAAAGTTTGACCAATGGGATCAACGAGGCGGCCGAAGTGATCGACGAAGTGATTGCCAAGGTCACGGGACTTCGCGGCCGTCTGGGGGCATTCCAAGCCACCACGCTGGCGAGCAATCTCGTCTCCTTAGGTGAAACCTCCTCGAACCTGCAAGAAGCGGAAAGTTCGATCCGGGATGCCGATTTTGCCCAAGAATCAGCCAACCTGACGCGAGCCCAAATCTTGGTTCAATCGGGCACCAACGTGCTCTCGCTCGCCAACCAAAACCCCCAAAACGTGCTTTCACTACTCCGATAATCCTTCGTCAGCAAGTTCCTGACAACGGGTTGACTGCGCCGACCGACTTGAGCATGGGCTCAAGTCGGTCGTTTGCATTGATCGCTCGACGCGTTCCGCCCCGCTCCCACGACAATCGGATTTCCACGCAAGACCGTGAACTCAATGCAAACGAATCCCTTTTTTCCTCATTCCATTCGCACTCGGTGGTCGATTACGTGGTAGAGACAATAGGGAGAATCGTGCGCACTTCCCTAATCGTCGCAAATGGTGACTTGAATCCTTTCTCACATCGACTGAGTTTTTCTTTCCATGGGACGCATCCAATCCTCGATCGGTTTGGTCACCGGCACCGACATCATGGGCACGGTCGACCAATTGATGGCGATTAACGGTCGTTCTCGTGATCGATTGGTGGCACAGAATGAGACCCAATCGCTAGAGCGGCAATCCTTAGCCGAATTAACCGCTTCGGTCATCGGCGTGCAATTAAGTGGAGACCGCCTCTCCAGCACCGCACTTTTTCGCTCCAAAAAAGCGGAGTCCTCCCTTCCCGAGGCCCTTTCGGTTACCACCGGTTCGGCGGCCAGTTCGGGGACCCATCAAGTCCGTACCATTCAAACTGCGGCAACGCACGACGTTCGATCGCTACAACGGTTCACCAGTGCCGAAACGGCACTCGGATTTGTCGGTAAAATCGAAATTCGTCCTGGCGAAAAGCTGTTGGACGAGTCCGTCGCCCTGGCCAAACTCAATGGCGGACGTGGCGTCGAACCAGGCTCCGTCCGCATCACCGACCGGTCCGGGGCGACCGCCGAAATCGACCTCAGCAAAGTCCAAACCATGGACGATGTGCTGGCGGCGATCAACGATGCTGGTATCGCAGTCCGCGCGACGACGGCCGGCAATCGCATCGAATTGACCGACGAGAGCGGAAGCACGCTCAGCAACCTAAAAGTGGAGCAACTCGGCGATGCCGAAACGGCGGCCGATCTGGGGTTATGGGGCATCGACGAAGCCGCCGACACCGCCACGGGAATCGAACTCGAGTTGCCCGACGGAGTCCATTCGCTCCGCGGTGCCGCACTCAGTGAACTCAAGGGGGGCAACGGACTCGCAGCGCTCACCCAGCTTGAGATCACCTTGTCCGACGGAAGCGCCACCAGCATCGATCTCTCCGCCGCCACGACGACCAGCGAAATTATCGATGCGATCAATGGCTCGGGACTAAAAGTAACCGCTCGTTTAAACGATGCCCGCAACGGATTCCAGATTCGCGACGTTTCGGGCGGTTCGGGAAACTTCTCGATCTCATCGTTGGACGATACCGCGTCCTCGCTCGGAATAGAGGCTTCGTCAACCGACGACATCGTGATCGGCGCCAATTTAAACCGACAAACGGTCACCCTCGACTCCAAACTCAGCGAACTCAACGGAGGCCTCGGGGTTGGCGAAGGCAGTTTCACGATCACGGACAGCAGTGGTGGCGTGGGTGCCGTTAACATCAAAGCCGAAGGCATCAAAACCGTTGGCGAACTGGTCAACGCGATCAACGATCTCGGACTCGGATTGACCGCGTCGCTCAATGAAAACGGCGACGGCATTGCGATCGTGGATACCGCCGGCGGATCCGAGTCACTGACGATCAAAGACACCGGCAGCGGCCAAACGGCTGCAAAACTCGGTATTGCTGGGGTCGCCTCCGATCAAGACGTCGGGGGAGCCGTCGTTTCGGCTCTAATTGGTACCCAAGCCGATGTGATCCAAGTCAACGCCGACGATAGCCTCGATTCCATCCTGCAAAAATTGAGCAGCGACCCGCGCTACGCGAAAGCGTCGATCCAGACGAACGAGGATGGCACTGTTTCGTTAAACGTAAAAAGCACGCAGGGAGGCGAAGCTGGCAAACTCGCCATCAATACCTCCGGTTTCAATCTGGATTTTCGCAGTGAAACACGCGGCCAAGACGCCGTCATCGCCGTCACAACCGATGGCGGAATCGAACGCTTTCTCAGCGCTGCCGATGGAGTCTTTGATCTTAGCCAAGGCGCCCAATCCCAAAGCATCACCAGCTCGACTCCGCTGGCGGAACTCAATCAGGGGCGTGGCATCAGTCTGGGAAGCATCAAAATCACCGACAGTGCCGAAGTCGCCAGCGCGATCAATCTGCAGGTCGAAGGAATCACCACCGTCGGGGGACTCGTCAACGCGATCAACGCGCTCGGGATTGGCGTGAGCGCTGCGATCAACCAAGACGGCACTGGCATCCAAGTCATCGATACCGCGGGCGGCGATAAAAAGCTAACGATTGAAGATGTAGGTAACGGAAAAAGTGCTTCGGATCTGGGAATTGCCGGCGAAGCGACCCAAAAAACGATCGATGGAACCTCGGTATCCGCCTTGGTCGGCCCCGGTGCCAGTAGCGGCGAAACGGATTCAACCGGCGTCGTGCTGACCATCAAAACGATGTCGGACTCGCCGATCACGGTGACCGTCAGCGACAATCCCGAAGCGGCCACCAAAGCGGTCGAAACATTCGTCAGCCAGTACAACAAATTGATGGATAAACTCGACCAACTGTCCTTCTATGACGCTGACGAAGGGGAGCTGGGATTGTTGTTTGGTTCGACCGAAGTCAGTCGAATTCGCAATGGTTATTCCCACCTGTTGTCCGGCCGAATCACCCAGGCGGGTGACTTCAAGTCGCTCGGACAAGTGGGCATTCGAATCAATACCGAAGGACGCCTTGAGCTTGATTCCGAAAAAATGACAAAAGCCTTGGCCGATGACCCGTCCTCGGTCGAATCCTTCTTTACCACTGCGGACACCGGGTTGGCCGATCGGCTCAGCACGCTGGCCGACCGCATCGCCGGTCCGGAGAACAGTTTGCTCATCAGTCGCTCCAATACGTTGGACACACAAATCAATCAAACGAACCAACGCGTCGAGCAAATGAACGAGCGTTTGGAAAAAGAACGTGAACGGTTGTTGAATCAGTTCTACGCGACCGAGCAAGCCTTGGCGAAGATCCAAGGCAACACGTCTTATATCGATCAAATCCAACGTATTTCTATCCCTACCTAATTTCCCCTTGTCCGAATTCCTGCAAGGAGGCAGGGTGCGCATGACATTTTCCCCCTCGCATGCACCGTCTAATTTCCAGCCCAGTGGCTACAAGCAATCGCGACGCTCCGCCGATGAATATCTCGAATCGAGTATCAAACATGCTTCCCCCGCTCGCTTGCGACTGATGCTTTTGGAGCGATCGATCGAAGTCGCTCGCGCCCTCGCGGACTCTTGGCGAACCCGTCCCGAATCGCATGGGCCCAACGAATATTCGCTCAAGCTGCTCGACCTGATTACCGAGTTGCTCTCCGGAATCACCACCGCCGATGGGGTTTGCTCCCAAGTCGCTGATCTGTACGTTTTTCTCGCCAAACACTTGTTGATCTCCGAGAAGACCAGCGATGCCGATGCGATCGATGAGCTTCGTGCCGTCTTGGAAATCGAAGCGGATACATGGCGTATGGTGTGCGCAAATGACACCCGAGCCCAACCCTCGGGCCACGCCTCTAATGCCACCTCGTCCGGATCCCCAGCTCGTGGCGGCTTGAATTTGCAAGGCTGAACGCGCTGATTGGATCGCATGGCCCCTCTACCGCCCTACAAACCAAGGAGGGTCGCGGGCCGAAATCCTGTGTAACCATTTCGACGACAAAACGCCCCCGCACGGGACGCGTGAAACCGTAACCTACGGTTTCACGCGTCCCGTGCGTTTTTTTTGCCCCTCACCCCCCAAATCCCCCGGCTGTGAACCCTTAACGGTTATTTTGACTGTAGCGACTTTACTGAATGAGCCGATGATTCTGATTGAACGGGCTGGAGCGCACGTATGCCTGTTCAAGCGAACGACTCTCGATCAACAGTAAAGGTGGTCGCAAATGCGGCGATGGATCCTCAGCACACTGACACTTGGCCTTACGCTGGTATCCAACCCCAGCGCAATCAGGGCCCAAGATGCATCAGGTCCCCAGCTTCGTAAACTCTCGGTTCCTGCGGCACAAACCCGCTCGATCGCCACCAAGCTTAGCTTGATTTATCGCGATATACCGGGTGTGCAAATCTCGCCTGACGCCCACAAAGATCAACTCGTCGTAATGGCGCCCGAAGCGGCCCAGCGCAAGATCGCCGCGCAGGTGCATTCGCTGCTAAATTCCGAAGAGGTGCAACAAGCCTCCGCGACCGGTCCCGTCCATGTTCAGTTGCGGAACGTGACTTGGCGTGAGTTCGAGGACGACTTGAAACGACTCGCCGGGTTACCGCTACCGATCACGACCACTCGCAACGGTGAACGAGCGTCGTTCCAGCTCAGCGCTCCCCCGTTACAAGGCACCACCGTCGAAGTGGATCGACGTCGCAATCTTGTCACGGTGATCGGCGCCCAACAAAACCAACCCGGTTGGCAGAAGGTCATCAACACGCTCGACGTCCGCTCGGCCGATCAATCCAAAGTCACCGAACTGCTGCGACTCGAAAACGCCGAACCGGCACCGATCCAACGAGCGATTCGATTGCTCGGTGAACTTGACGCCCGGCGTGTCAAACCGATCACCGCCGAGGCCGCGTTCCAAAACGCATTGTTCCAACAACCTGCCCCCGCACCGAACAACGCAGCGGACGACACCGCAAAAACCGCCGATGTCGCGAGTGACGAAAAAGGGGGCTCCGGCGTGATCGGAGACACCCAAATTCAATTCGTTCCTGAGCTCGGTACGATTATCATTCGCGGTGCAAAACGCGACGTCGAACGAGTCATGGAAGTGATCAAGGAGATTGAAAAGCAGAGCGATTTGACTCGCCCCGAGATCGAGGTGGTCAACCTTCAACACGCCGACAGCAATGCGGTTGCAACGCTGCTAAAGCAACTCTACGACGACGTGCTTTCGGCGCGCCAAGGTGAAGTCAGTATCACAGCGCTCGATTCTCCCAACTCGCTATTGTTAATCGGCCGCGCCGAAGCGATCAACGGCGTGCGCGACCTGATCGCCAAAGTCGACATGCCTGTCGATGACGCCAGCCGATTGCGGATTTTCCGTCTACAACACGCCTCCGCATCGGACGCCGAAGAAACCATCCGCAACTTCTTTGTCGATCGTCCGGGCGGAGGTGAAGATCTTCGTCCCGGCGTCGGTCCGCGCGTGCGCGTGCTCGCCGATTATCGTACCAACTCGCTGATCGTCAGCGGCGCACCACGCGACATGGATGAAGTTACGCGGTTGATCAATGACCTCGATGTTCAACAAATTTCTGCGCAAAGCGAAATTCGAATCTTCCCGCTTAAAAATGCCGTCGCCGAAGATTTGGCGCCCGTGATTCAAGCCGCCATCAATGGCGATGCCGAAGGCGCCGGGACTACCGAGATCAGCAAACCATCGACCACGTTATCGATGGTCACCGTCGATGCCGAAGGCGAGCGTCTTCTCGACTCGGGGATTCTTGCCGGAGCCGTGATTACGGCCGATCCGGGTGCAAACTCACTCGTCGTGCGTGCTCCCGCCTCGAGCATGCCGTTGATCAACGAGCTGATTCGCCAGCTCGATAAAACCCCGGGCATTGGCTCGCTCGTTAAGGTATTTACCGTTGAAAATGGCGATGCAGTGCAATTGACCACTGCCTTGACCGAGCTTTTTGGTGCCGATGCCGCGACCGGCGGAACGACCGTGGGCGCGGGCAATCGAGTCGGATTGCCAAACGCCACCGCCGCCAGCGATAGCTCGCTCGTGCCGCTCCGCTTCAGCACCGACCAACGAACCAACAGCATCATCGCTAGCGGTTCGGCCGAAGACCTCGAAGTCGTCGAAAGCATCCTGTTGCGACTCGACGGTGCGGGATTCTCCGAACGGATCACCGAAGTGATTTGGCTTCGCCATCAAAGCAGCGATAACATCGCCACGGCGATCCAAACCTACGTTCAACAGCGTACGCAAGGCGTCAACACGATTCAGCAGTTTCAACAGGGCGGACTGGGTCCCTTCGACCTGCCGGATCGCGATTTGATCGTCGTCTCCGAGCCGGACAGCAACACGCTGCTGCTGAGTGTTTCACCGCGTCTCTACGAAGACGTGCGGCGTTTGATCGACAAACTCGACCGTCGCCCCCCCATGGTTTTGATCAAAGTCTTGCTGGCCGAAGTCAAACTCGACGACTTATTTGAAATCGGAGGCGAAGTCGGCCTCCAAGACTCACTGATGTTCGACCGCGGCGTTGCATCCGGTGCGATTCCAGGCGCCACGCCAGGTTCCGTTCCCGGCTTTAACTACAACGGCAACAGCACTCCGAACGTGAACTCGTTCGGTAAAGAAGATCTCGCCGGACGTGGGCTGACCAGCTTCGGCGTCGGTGCGGCCAATGGCAACTTGAACTACGGCGGCTTTGTTCTCAGTGCCGCTAGCGAATCGGTCAGTTTGTTGTTGCGGACGTTACAAGACAGTTCGCGTCTTCAAATCCTCAGCCGCCCTCAAATCATGACCATGGACAATACCGAAGGTTTGGTCCAAGTCGGGCGGACGATCGCACAGGTCACGGACGTTATCAATAACGGTGTCGCCGGGACCCAAGTGGTCACCACACCACTGGAAATCGGCTTGATCATGCGAGTTCGCCCTCGCGTGGGTGCCGACGGCTTGATCATCATGGACATCGATGCCGAACGATCCGACCGCGACGCCTCCAGAGGCACCCCGGTTCCCACCGGAGATGGCTCCGTTTTGATCCAGGACATTTTGAAGACGACTGCCCAATCGACGGTCGCGGCGTACAGTGGTCAAACCGTGATCTTTGGTGGTTTGATTCAAAAGACCCGTGGTAACTTTAGTCGTCGCGTTCCATTCTTGGCCGACATTCCCATCTTGGGATACTTCTTCAAGTACGACCAAGAAACAGAAAGTCGTTCCGAGTTGCTGGTGATCTTGACTCCGATGCTGGTGACCGGCGAAGAGGACTTGGATTACGTCAAAGCAACCGAATCGAGCCGCATGAGTTGGTGTTTGGCCGATGTGGTCGAAATGCACGGCGACGTGGGATTGAGTGGAGGCTATGGATTGTGGGGCCCTGCAACGGGCGGAACCATCTATCCCGACTTGCAACCCACCGTGGACCATTTCCACCACGGATCACAACACGCGATCCCCGCCAACACGATCCCCACTGACGCGATCATCTTGGACGAACCGATGATGATTGATTCCGGGGCATCGAAGCTCGACTCTCCGATGATCTACGAATCAAATGCGTTTCCCGAGCATTCGCACGAGCAACCGGCTTCGAGCACAGGGGTACCTATGCCGCAGCCACAGCAACAGGCCGCCCCGCAGACGTTCGCGCCACAAGCTTCGGCTAGACCCTCATTGGGCACACCGAGCGACGGTCAACCGCTAACGCTACGTTCGGCTCCCAACGGCTTAGACATGCCACCGGTTCAATTCCAATCGCCTCCGTTCGGTGCGTTCCACGAGAAGACCGATTCCAATCATCCCACGATCACGGGCCCTGTGGTAAATCCCTACTCTCAGCTCGGCGAGGAACCCAGTGCGAACCAAGTCAGTTGGCTGCAAACGTCCACCGCGGACAAGGCAGTCGATTTTGCTCGCTTCAACGGCACTCGCCCCCAACGCTTAGGTTCCGTTGCGGACCCTCGCGACACGCCGATTGGCCAACCCGATCAGCTTCCGATCGAAACCGCAACCCGAGTGAACCCAATCCCGAGCATCTCCCCGAAGACATGGATTCGATAATGACACAATCACGAACAGCATCCAGCCCGTCGCGATTGCCTCGGCGTGCTCTGGACTCCACCGTTTCCATCGCCCCCACGGTTGCCAATCGGTTCACCCAATCCGTCGCCATCATCATGATCGCTTCGGTGATGGGTTGCACCACGGTCGGCCCCAACGGCGAGGTCATCAAGAAACCCAAGAGCTCCCTTGCCGAAAAGATGCCTTGGGCAAAGAAGAAAGACGCGGTGCCGGAACCGTATCCAAATCCAGTCAAGATGGCGGCAACGTGGACCCCTGATACCCTGGTCCAAACCAATCGCACTCCGACACGTGGCTTCGGCGGTCGAATCTTTTTTTACGATGAAAAATCACGCGCCGTCCCTGTTGACGGAACGCTTGTCGTGCATGGATTTGACGAGCAAGCGGAATCAGCCGATCAAGCAACCAAGCGATTCGAGTTCACTCCGGAGCAATTCACACGTCACTTTAGCCAATCGGACCTAGGCGCTTCCTATAGCGTTTGGGTGCCCTGGGATGCTGTCGGCGGTGACGTGCGACGCATTTCCTTGGTCGCCTCGTTCCGAACCGAGGCGGGCGTCACCGTCCAAGGCGTGCCGGCGACCGTAATGTTGCCTGGCAAAGAATCGGCAGAAACCGCACTGGCGAAAGCCGAAACCAAGCTGTCGCCCCAGTACCAAGAGTACCGAAAAGCTGCGGCGTCGATCAGTACGCAAACGTCGGGATTGACCACCACGACCATCCAACGCCGCGGCCGAAACACGCCCTCGCAATCGATCGAACCATCGCCAAGCCCAATCCCAAGTGCACAATTGGTGGAGGGACGGTCCACTCCGTCGGCCGAGATCAAGATGAGTAAACGAGATTCGCAAAGCGACATCCGCCCCGCCAGCGTCAGTTTGCCACTGCAATAGCGGGATCGGGCATGTGAAGCCATCGACGCAAAACGTAGCCGCAAAACGTAGACGGAAAACGGAATTTGACAAATGCCCATCGCGGCGTTTGCGGTTTCTCGACAAGCCGCGTTACGCCATCTCCGCTATATTTTGCGTATCTCCGTCGGCAGCTCGCCTTGATAACGTGCCTGGGCGAATTCGCGGTACCAATCCGCAAGCAAACGCATTCCCTCGGAATCGCCCTTCCTCTCGAAATCGTTGTAGGCGTCTATTCGGTCGGCGAACTGATGCATCGTCTCGTTCCCCGAACGGACCAACGCCCTTCGCTGCAAACGACGATCGATTCGCTTTAACATCTTCCGGCTTCGCAGCTCCAAGGGATCCGAACTGCGTCGCGTCCCCTGCCGATAGCGTCGCCAAACAACAATCGACAACAGCAAAAACATTGGGGCATGCAAGAGACGCAACAGTGCCAACACCGAATCGCTGGACTGAATCGAGACCATGAACGCAGCGAGCGAAGAACCAACCGCAGCGATGAACGTACTTCGCGCCGCTAGAGGTGCCCCGGCGAGGTCGCACTGCCGATCTTCCATTGGGCGGTTCGCGAGTGCCGAATAGCGATGCCCGGGAGTCGACTCGACCGCAAACCACGTTTGCGATTCCGCGTCATACACTTCTGCCCATGCATGAGCGTCGCGATTCCGAGCAACCCAATATCCTCCATTCCGGAGATGCTCGTCGACCACATAACCGGTCACATAACGAGCCGGAATTCCCAACGAACGCAGCAACACAACCGTGGCCGAAGCAAAGTATTCACAATGTGCCGGGTGCCGCGTTTGTAGAAAGTAAACGATGGGGTCGACTCCCTCTCTAGCCCTCGTCAGATCTAATGAATAATCGAAATGGAGACGAAAGAAGTCGACAATCTTGTTCGCTTTTTCACGCACGTCCAAATCGTCAACACAAATGTGTTCCGCCAATGGCTTGGCAACGCTTCGAACTTCCTCAGGGACCTGAGTCAACAATTCGTGACGGTATCGATTGAGTTCCTCCTTCGCCGGCTCTGCAGCAACAGCGACCACGTAGGGCTGAGTGACGTCCACCCCATAACTCACCGATTGATGATGCGACACGTAGACACAGGTACTCTGGGCTTCGATCCAACGAGTGCCTAGAGGCAGGAAGATGGTCGTCCCCTTAAATGGAACATTGTGAACTTCCATCGTCTGCACAGGATCCTTCGATTCGGAGACAAATTCAAAATGGTCCAATTTATTCCCGCGACCATGTTTCAAATTCGACAAGCCTCGCCCCGCTGCAAAAACGGAACGAATTAGATTGGGATTCATTCCCTCAATGGAATTACCGTCGTAAGTGCTTTCGATACACCAACGGGATTGTTTGTAGAAATCAAATACCGTCCCACGCAAATAACCGGGTGTATCATGCGCATAGATGCGCAACCCGATCTCATCCGCGTTCTGCCCCTTATCCGAGCATAGCGATCCTAACGTGGACCCGCTGACGTAGCGAGTTCCGACTTCCGCGAACATACTGTACGAGGCTTCGACGCTGTTTTTCAGTGTCGATTGAACCGCGGCCTGCATCTGCGGCAACACGGACCTCGCGACAGTCCCGATCACGCCAGTCACGATGATCATCGCGACCAACGCAAACGCCGACAAAATGACAACGCTGCGATTGCATGCACGGTAAGAGGTTTCTGGGGCGACAGCCGCATTTTGGTTTGCCCCTGCCGCTTCACTTAGCGAAGAAGATCGCGTGCGAAATCGCGAGTCCGAAAGCGGTCCACATCCCAAAATGCATTGGGAGGCAAGTGCATATCCCGAACAAAGGCACAAGCCGACGATCATTTGGCTCGCCGAACTGCTAAGCGTGTCGCCTGTGGAGACACAAAGCAGCACGATCATCATCCCGAGCACCAGCATCAATGGATGCCCCTCCGCTCGGCGAATCACCCACAAAAACGCGATCCACGCCAACGCGGCATGCACAACGCCATCGGCCACCCCAGTGAACGGATCGGACTGTGACGATATCACCAAAGGTCCGGCACGCATCACCAGGATCGCCAGCAGACACGCCCCTCCGGCGACCCGAACGCCCATTCGAGGCGTGGCCTCCACACGTGCCAACGAGTCAGCTGGGTTGTGAGAATGGCTTTGAAGATACCGCTGGGCCAGCAACGCAGCGGCGGCAGCCAACGTGATACAGAACAGCACCGCCCAGGTTTGGAACGTATTGCCAACGAACGCGCCGAGCGCTAAATACAAAACCACTAGAAACCATTGATGACGCAACAACATGGGATTCCAATGCGACTCGAGTCCGGCGGCCTACAGAGGTGTATTCCGCAACCACCCGACATTCTATCGCACTGCCGCGGCCCCTGCAGCATAAAGCCCGTGGTCCGTTCGCCTCATCAAAATGCCCCGAAAAGCCGGGCCATCGTTGACGAATGACATCAAATGCGTTGGATTCAACGCGACAACGCCCCAGAAATCAGCACCAGCTACGGTCGCGACAGACTCGCACAATCTCGTCGCTGACTTGTTTAATCGACTTGGCGGAGGTGTCAATGCTCAGATCCGCCGCGTCGGCGTACAGCGGCTGGCGAGTCTCAAGCATTTGACGGATTTCGTCCAAGACTCCCAGCGATGTCAACGCCGGACGGTTTGCCGTCGTTGCCACATCCGCGGCGATCCGGTTTGCCAAGGTCTCCGCCGTCGCGACCAACCAAATACAATTCCCGCTCGCGCGCAGAATCGCTCGGTTCTCCGCTCTCAGTATTGCGCCTCCGCCGAGCGAAACCACCGCAGGCGACTCGGCGGCAACGACGCGAAGCATCTCTGACTCGAGGTCTCGAAACCCGGTTTCACCGGAATCCTGAAAAATTTCGCGAATCGAACGTCCGGCGTGGGCTTGCACACGCGCGTCGAGATCAATCATCTCTCGCCCCATCGCAGCAGCCACCAAGGTTCCAACGGAAGTTTTTCCCGTTCCACGATATCCAGTGAGATAGAGATGATTCAACAACAGGTCGTCGACTTGAGAGCGATAGAGGTATCAGAAAATCGAAGGAGGTCTTGCCAAGTGACCACGATCGTGGATCGCTCGGCATTCAACGACGCAAGGGCGGAATTTCTCAGCCGTCCTGCGACGCGTCATTGGCAACCTCCGTCGGGCTCAACATCCTACTCGGCTGTGCCCAAGTGAGCAATTCGAAATCAGGCCGCGCGTTTCCCGCCCCAACCCCAGCGTTGCTCGAGCCACTCGATTGACCATCGACGTCCATAATTGACGATCGACGTCCATAGCGGAATTGTCCATCACCACTACGGGGTCAGCTAGGCCACTCCTCTGAAACCAACCTTCTTGATGCCCGAGCGATCCAGCCGCCCTGTCATCGGTGACGGGACGGATCCAGTTGCCGCAGGACATAACCAAGTCAACTTCGATCGGGCCGAATGCCCCTCGCGTTTCGGAAGCCCCTCGCGTCTCAATAAAACCGCAGAAGGGAATTCGCGATCTTGGGCCATGATGATTACGGTCCTGACGCAGTTACTGCAGGTACTGAGTGTCGCGGTTGCGGCGAAGTTCAGGATCGCTGGGCCTCAGCCGGGCTGTGTTCAAGTCGGAGGCACCGTCGACCAATGCGATCAACGGCTCGCTAGCGTCAAAGGCAGCTTCTGCCGCCGCCGGTAGCGAGAGCTCGGTCGCCGAAATCGCATCCCCTTGCTCGCCGCTGCGCAACCGTCCCGCCAGCCACACACTGATCAACCCGATGCCGGCGGCAAGCCAACCCACGGTTCCAAAACCTTCCAACGGCGCCCCTTCGCCGGCTTGAGACACCATCAATCCTCCAACATACGCACCGATTCCGCCAAAGAGATGCTGGACGGATGAGTTCGCACTAAGAAACGCTCCACGATTTCGCGGCGCAACGCTGGCGGTGATCATCGCCATTGCGGGAATCATTCGACCGACATTGCAAACCATCAACGCTCCGAAGACTGCGACGGCAAGAATGATTTCACCTGAACCGAGATGGGTGATCGCAAACATTAGTCCGGCCGAGAGAGGAGCGATCACGCGAAACACGAATAGCTTGCCTGCTCTATCGGCCCAGCGGCCAACCAGGGGAGAGGCGACAAACGTCAGCCCCCCTCCAACAATGTACACCCAAGGCAATTGCGATTCGGACATTCCGATATTTCCGACATAATAAGCACTGACGTAAGGGAATATCAGGAAACCGCTACAGGTCAAGGCAATGATCAGCGCAAACGCGTTTAGATGATTGCCTACCGTGAACGTCCTGCGAAGCGATTCCAACGGGGAAACGTGAGCCTCGCCAAAGTGAGCATCCAAGGTGGGCAGCGCATACGCCGCCATGAAGAAAATCGGCGTCCCGAGTAACCCCAACGCAATGAACGTCATGTTCCAACCAAAGTGGTTGCCTATCACCAACCCAAATGGGACGCCGACGACCGAAGCGATCGCAAAGCCCGTCATCAGGGCGCCGGTAGCACGCCCGCGACGATGATCGGGAAAAACGTCTCCGATGATCGCCATCGAAAGGCCTCCCAGAATGCCGCCAAAGGCCCCCGTGAGCACCCGAGCAAAAACCAGAGTTCCATAGTTGGGTGCGAATCCACACAACAGGGTGCCTAGAATGAATCCAGCATACAGCACGAGAAATGCAGATTTTCGGCTGAAACGATCCACCGTCGCCGAGGCAACAAGCCCAGCCGCTCCGGCCGCAAGTGTGTAGGAGGAAACGATCAGCCCAAAGGCCGCGGGATCGATATGCAACACTCGCATTAACTGAGGACCAAGCGGCATCACAATCATAAAATCGACGATGGTGATGAACTGAACCGTCGCCAATACGAACAGAATCCACCGTTCGTTGTAGCTAGGGTTGCCACGCGCATCAGCCTCAACCATGGACCACTCGCTTCGATGGAAAAAAGGGAATCTCGAGCAAAGAAACGTCCCGCGAAGACGCATGCACACTTTAGACAGAACATAGGTGTATGGGTTCGCTGTGATTTCAACAAGGTTGGGCAGGTTTCATTTCGCGTTCAACGTACCGGGAAGCAGTCGCCCCCCGCGATCGCCCAAGAGGAAATGAATGAACAGGAGGAAGCCGAGAGAACAGAGGGGAATCGGCTAACACCTCCGTTCCCTCCTGTTCAAGACCACCACGCTCCTTCAGCGAGTGTTAAGCGCGCAAGCAGCGATAAGCATCCACACTACGATTCCTCGACCGAACCATCGACGGTGCTTCAGCGAGCACAGGCGTGGGAGCGGTTCCAGAAACCTTTGATTTGTTCAGGATCCTTTGATTTATTCTAAGGACTGCCCCCCAGCGAAGCCGCCCCCCCGCAGATTGCCCAAGTTGAAATGAATGAACAGAAGGAAACCGAGAGAACAGAGGGGAATCGGCCAACACCTCCGTTTCCTCCGTGCTCTCCTGTTCAAGCCCACCACGCTCCTTCAGCGAGTGTTAAGCGCGCAAGCAGCGATAAGCATCGACACTACGATTCCTCGACCGAACCATCGACGGTGCTACAGCGAGCACAATCGCGGGAGCGGTTCCTGAATCCTTTGCTCGGTCGGAACTTTTATTTTGTCGACGCACCCCGCGACGCCTGGGCGATGTTTGTTCGTTCATGCAAAAGCTTGGTGGGCGTGAACGGAGTTTCGTTCCATCGCTCGATTTTGTCTTTGCTCATGAAACATCCCGTTTGCTAAAAACGTCATGGTCCTCCTGTGGCGTACTGACACAGCAAGCGTTTTTCACGCATATCAGCCACGTTGCAAATACTCACACCATGGAAAGCATTCCTCTGGGGGACTGTTCTGGACCATCCAATCGCTGCGACCGTTACAGCCTCGCGGACTGGCGTCAATTGCCCATCACATTTGACTTGTCATCATGACCGGACACTGCGATCTGTAGTACATATTCGTATACCCTCATTGCTCAGTGATTAACCGGGGCACTCGTCTTGATGGGGTTTCCGTTTTTCAGTTTGCGAGCGATCGCATTCTCGATCAACAATTTTTCAATCTCGGGACATCGACCTGTGCGTAGAAGCAGAGAACGAAGCAGACGCGGGACGGCAATGGTGGAATTGGCGGTTTGTATGCCAGTTCTGTTCCTCGTTGTATTTGCCTCGATTGAAGCCTGTAACATGATCGCGATGAAGCAAGTCATCTGCGAATCAGCCTACGAAGGGGCACTGGTCGCCCTGAAACCCGATGCAACGGAGTCGGATGTCGTCGACCGAGTCAATGCCACGCTCGCATCTCGTGGCGTCACGCCATCCGAAGTTTCCGTCGCAGGCGCTGGAGGTGCTGCCTACAGTACGCTGGCCCGCGGCGATACGGTCACCGTGACCATCCAAGCGGCTACCAACGGAAATATCGCCGGGCCTCAATTGTTCGGATTTACTCACTCCTTGTCGAGTCAATTGACGGCCATCAAGCAATAAACCATGGAATCGCAATGAAACATTCAAGCATCCAATCCCGAACATGGGCAAATCGTTGTCGCCGAGGGGCAACCGCGGTGGCCTTTGTCATCATGCTTCCTGTGTTGATGTTGTTGCTCGGGTTCTCCGTTGACCTTGCCTACATGCAATTATCGCGTGCCGAACTGCGCGCGGCAACAGACTTGGCCGCCAAGGCCGCGTCCTCTGAACTGGCGGAAACCGGCGATACCGCAAAGGCGATCGCCAAAGGAAAGCAAATCGCCAGCGCTAACAAGGTCGCCGGGAACGGGCTGACACTTCAAGACACGGACTTTGTCTTTGGTAATACCATTCGATCCACCACTGGCAAATGGACGTTCACTGCGCAGGGTTCGCCTATGAACGCGGTTCAAGTCAACGGTCGCCGCACCTCGGATGCCCCCGATGGCGAAGTTGATCTCTTTTTCTCCGGTCTGCTTAATGGCGAGGGCTTTCAAACGGTCGCCGACGCAACCGCAGGTTTCATCAACGCCGATATTTGTTTGGTCCTGGATCGATCGAGTTCGATGAAACTGGCCGCTTCGAATACCGCTACGGGCATGGGCGGCGGCGATCCTCGCTCCTGCGATATTCCGTGGGCGGATAGTCGATGGATCGCACTGGATAACGCCATCAAAATATTCTTAGCGAAGATGAACGATACCCTTGCGGAAGAACAAGTCGCGGTCGTGACCTATTCCAGCAACTATACCGCCTGTGATGTGACAAACCAGAACGTCACACTCGATCAACCCCTGACTTCCGACTTTAGCAGCATCACATCTGCGATGGAAGTTTTGAGTACCACCGTGTGGGGCGGCAACACGGAAACAAGCGAAGGCATGTCGCTCGCTCGAACCGAACTTAATGGAGCCGGCGCTCGCGCTACCGCAGAAAAGATCATGGTCGTGCTGACCGATGGAGCCTATACCAACAACGTCCATCCGGCGGATGTGGCAGCATTGGCTGCGGGCGACCGCATCAAAGTACATACCATTACATTCGGTTCCTGTCCCGCTTCGGTGATCTCCGATATGCAAGATGCTGCCATCGCAGGCGGTGGGTACCATTTCCACGCGCCTGACGCCGCGACCCTCAATGATGCGTTTAGCAAAATCGCAGGTTCGATCTCGATCCTGACCCAATGATATTCTCGATACCCCAAGCCACACCAATGACCCGATCGAGAAAACCACGTCGCGCAGCCGTAACGGTAGAGTTCGCCATCGCGTTCCCCATTCTGCTACTGTTCACCTTCGCTGGAATCGAGTTCTCTCGGGTGAACATGATTCGTAATACCGCGATCAACGCGGCATACGAAGGGGCTCGAAAGGGAATTGTGCCAGGGGCCACGTCATCCGAATGTGCACAGGCCGCAACTCAACTTTTGAACTTCGTTGACATCAGCGGTGGGTCCGCGGTTGTTACTCCTAGCACCATTCAAGCCAACACCAAAGCGGTCACGGTCACCGTAACAGTACCGATCACGTCGGAGAACTCGTTCATCGCGCCCCAGTACTTCCTGGGAAGGAACATCGTCACCAGCGTCACGCTGCCGCGTGAAGCGACCTTCTAGTTAAGACAATCGCAGCGGCCCCGCGGCCGCTCTCGGTTGCCACTTCCGCATCAATCTTGCTGTCCTACAAATCGCCCTGTCCCGACACTGCGTCTCCAGTCACGCCGACCAGGAACCGCGGTTCAGCGAGGCTGGGGATTGGGCACTTCAATTCGATTCGGCGTTCCCCTGAACACCGAGCACAATGGATTGCCCAGGAAGAAATGAATGAACACGAGGAAACCGAGAGAACCGAGGGGAATCGGCCAACACCTCCGTTTCCTCTGTTCGCTCCTGTTCAATTCCGCCACGCACCTTTGCGAACGGTAAGAACCGAACGCGGCGCTGAGCATCGTCATTTCGATGCCACGACCGAACCGTTGACGGTGCTACAGCGAGCACAATTGCGGAAGCGACTTCCGGAACGTTGGTTTTATTAACAAACGAAGTGATGACGCATTCTGCAGGGGGCTCTAGCTTGCGACTCACGCCACAGACGCGTTAGGTTAGACGCGACTTCTGCCCGTCATCGAAGTGCGTTGACGGCATTGATGAATCACTCGGCAACCTCTATCCACAAGCCTGGAAATCGATCCATGAGCCCACTCAAGTTGGAGATTTTGGCGTACGAAGAAACGTCGCTGGGGCCACTATGCCTGCGTCGACGTGAACTGCAGGCTGAACCGGGAACGGTGGTCACCGAGGTGACTTTGAACCACGAATTCTTGATGAGTAGTTACAACACCGACTCAGAGCGAGCGATTTCAAATCGAGCGGTTGAGATCCATGGCGGTCGGCAACTCAAAGCGTTGGTGGGCGGCTTCGGTCTGGGCTACACTGCCTGGGAGCTGTTGCAACGTGATGGTGTTGCGTCCGTCGAGGTGGTTGAATATTTGCCACAGGTCCTCGAGTGGCTTCGCGACGGTCTGATTCCCTTATCAACCGAATTGAATGCCGCCGAACATCTGCGACTCACGCCAGGTGATGTTTATCAGCGACTGCTTAGCGAGCCTGAGGAAACGTTCGATCTGATCGTCATCGACGTCGATCATTCACCGGGTGACCAGCTGGGCGAAGTCGAGCATGAATTCTATACAGCCAAGGGGCTTGCCACCGCAAAGTTACATCTGGCCGATGGCGGAGTGCTGGCGGTGTGGTCCTATGCGGAAAGCAGCACTTTTTCCGATGCATTACGGGAGACGTTCGACACCGTTCACGTTGAGCCGATCAGAACCTTCAACGCCCTGGTCAATGATGAGCAAACGGACTGGTTGTTCTTCGGCGTGAAGTAAACGAGCACCAGCGTCACACCGCACGTGTTTCGCCCAGCGTCTGCGATAACGCTCATCAGGCAGCCAGCACGTCAGACATCACGGGGAACGGGGAACGGAACATCCATTCTGACAAACGCCGCAAACGGTCCTTTCGGCGAGTAGAACGCTGTTTCTCGGGTGTTAGGATACGCTTTGTGTTCACGGTTTGCCCCGGAGTTCACCTTTGCGGTATCACAATATTTGATCCGAATCCAATGAATCACGGTCCAATGTATCACTCCCCAATGGACCACCGAATTGTCTCCGAACCGCCGGTTGCATTGTTATCGGGCGACGTTAACGCATATTGAGCTTCCTGGAGATTCGCCTGATTCGCGACCCAAAACCGCACGTCCAAGTTTGCCCGCAAATCACGCGAATGAACGACGCCCTCTAGCCGTGGTAGCGACCGCAGCGATCGAGACCAATGCGAGAGGAACGACACGAATGGACTTAGTCCAACCACAACCTCAGGTGAAATCGGGCGATACACCTCCGTTAGAACGCTAAGCCTCTTGCTGATCGATCACAGGTGAGAACCTATTTTGGTCGGAACACGGAGGTAGGAAGATAGGACGCTCGAAACCAGCCCTTCGGCGATCTGTACTGATTCGGTTCGCACGCACGAAAGCGCTATCTGCAATCCACGCATTGAGAAATGCGTGGCCGCCCACGCTAGTTTGCCTCAACAGCCAATCAGCAGACTGACCGATGGGTTCTTTCTCGAGCCAGCGAGAATTGCACCCTCAATCATCGATGCGTTGTCGAGAGTGAGGACGACTTCTTAACCAGCACCACGCGTTCCAAAGAAATCGAGTTCTTCTCATCGCCAGTTCCGTGCGGGAACATCGGGCCTTCAAACTTCACTAACGTCGTTGTCTTCCTGCGAAACGCTGAAAACATCCGGCAGCGGCAAGCCTTTGTCTTTGGCGTCCTGGTGCGATTTGCGAATAATCTCCCGTAACAGCTTCAAAAACTCTTGCCGCATCTCCGGATTCGACATCGCCAATTCAGCGGTGTTAACCGTCGGAGCGCCCGGTCCACGGACGACAAACCAATCGGGATGCTGGGCGTAATACTTGGCGGGCGAGAGGATTTTGAAAAATGTGTGAACATGATATGGAGGACCGTAGTCACGGCCGCCGCCATACTCTGCGCCGATGGGCCAATCGCCATCACGATTCAATCGATTGCGAATCGCAAAGCGGCCATTGTCATTGCCGTAAGTCGCGTAGATATCGCGGTAGGCGAAAGCCGGTTTGCCACTCACATCCATCGCCCGCACCGAGAGTGAGCCCCGCTTCGGCACGGTTTCGGCCCACGGACTCCACCAACGCACGCCAGCCACATCTTCCAAAAAACGATACGTGGCGTACAGTGTTCCACGCGTTCCACCGCCGACTAAAATCAAATTGTCGTCTTGCGTTTTCATACGCCATGCTTCGGACGCCACAGTACTCCCAACCACACCTACGCTTTTAGCAAACGCGGTGTCGCCAACATAAATCGCCGTCGACGTCGCTGTGGCCGGTTCGTTTTGAACCGCGAAGTCACCGCCGGTAATTTTCGTCAGATAATCGCTCAGTTCGCGAGCAGCCGTCTGTTCGGGCAGCGTCGCGTTTTGTGGGAGGATAATCGAAACGTTGCTCTCGGCGTTGAATGTGAACGCTACGGGTTGCGCTGAACCAATTGATAGAGTTGCCAATGCCAGGATGGGCGCGAATACGAATCGAGCAATGGCAGGTAAGCTAAAGCGTTGTTTTTGAATCATGGTTTTTATAATTTACTATCGCTTTTTGTCTGCTTCTACTTGGCAAACGCACTTACTTCGCTAGCGCACGGTTCAGAAATAACTTCGTGCAATCGGTGATCATGTTAAATGACTCATTTTCACGAAGGTATTCACCGGAAATCGATGCGAAAGAGCTTGGATGACGAATGCGTCGTTTTTTTGGTTCGTTGTCGGAACTAAACGGATTGCCCAAGAAGAAATGAATGAACAGGAGGAAACCGAGAGAACAGAGGGGAATCGGCCAGCGTCTCCGTTTCCTCTGCTCGCTCCTGTTCAATCCGACCGCGCACCTCTGCGAGCGCTAAGAACCGAACGCGGCAAGGAGCATCGACATCACGATGCCACCACCGAACCGTTGACCGTGCTACAGCGAGCACAATCGCGGGAGCGGCTCCAGGAACCTGGGTTTTGTTCAAAGGATTGCCCAAGAAGAAATGAATGAACAGGAGGAAACCGAGAGAACAGAGGGGAATCGGCCAGTGCCTCCGTTTCCTCTGTGCTCTCCTGTTCAATCCGACCGCGCACCTCTGCGAGCGCTAAGAACCGAACTCGGCGATGAGCATCGACATCACAACGCCATGACCGAACCGTTGTTATGTCGCGTCCGGGTTAATCTTCCCACCAACTTCTCCCCCCTAGGACTTCATCTAAGTTCAGCTCCAGGGGTAGCTGAACAAGCGTGAGCGTTTTGGATCGTGCGGCAAATACGACGAAAGTCTTGACGACTTCCGCTACGGTCAACCCCCGATTTTCAGTTCAGACAAAGCACTCGTGCGTTGTTGCAACTCGGTGCCTCTGTGGACTACTGGAAAATCAGGTGGGATGCGGGCCAGGACTGCTCTGCAGTTTAACGAGGCGACCAATTGGGATGCGGCGTGTGCGCTTCGTCCATGTACTTCTTCGCTTGCTCCACCACCTCCGGGTGCTCACTCGCGATGTTGTCTTGTTCGCCTAAATCGCGACTCAAGTCGTACAATTCGACCGGCCCCGTTTTCATCGGTTGGCGAATCGCTTTCCACTCTCCAAAGCGAACCGCTTGGCGACCACCTTGCTCGTAGAACTCCCAGTACAAATACTCGTGTTGCTTCTGCTCGGCGGTGTTGCCGGTGAGCGTGGGTAAAAAGCTGATGCTATCGACATTGGGTGGCAATTCCGCACTGGCCATCTCGGCTGCCGTCGCCATCCAATCGCCAAAATAAGCGATGTGGTCGGACGTTCCCCCTGCGGCAATCGTCTCAGGCCACCACGCAATCGCGGGCACTCGGATTCCGCCTTCGTACAACGCCCGCTTGATCCCTCGCAGCGGTCCCGAGGGATGGAACGTATCGAGGTTGTGACCGGCCTCGTTGTGCGGCCCGTTGTCGCTGGTGAAAAAGACGAGCGTGTTCTCGGCAATCTTTAACTCGCGAAGTTGATCGAGGATTCGGCCCACGTCACCGTCCATCCGCGTGATCATGGCCGCTTGCCCCTTGTCTTGGTCGGACCATGCGTGATCTTTGTAGATGCCAAAATCAGGCACCTCCGCGCCATTTCCGGTCAAGCGAAAACCTTCGTTGTTGGCGTGCGGGATCGTCAACGATAAAAACAAAAAGAAGGGCTTCTCTTTCTGAGCATCGATGAACTTCATCGCTTCGTCGACAAACAAATCGTGCGAGTAGTCGATTCGCTTGGTCGCCGCGCCTCCGACAAAACCGCGTTGGGGGTCCTTGCCTTCGACCCGTTTGACAACATTCTCCAGAGCAAGCTTTTCATCGTTGTTCCAGACGAACTCGGGGTAATAGTTGTGCGCGTGAGTTTGATCTAAATAGCCAAAGAAGCGATCGAACCCCTGCTTCAACACATAGCCTTCGTGCTCCGCTTCCCCGAGCCCCCATTTTCCGATCAATCCGGTGGTATAGTCGACACCTTTGAGCACCTCGGCAACGGTAACGTCCTCATCGCGAAGCGACTGAATCGACCGATTTCCGGGCCTCGCGTTTCCGCGCACATGCGTATGTCCCATGTGTTGCCCCGTCATCAACACACTCCGGCTGGGAGCACAAACCGTATTGCCCGCATAGAACTGAGTGAAGCGAAGGCCCTCGGCCGCCATTTGGTCCAACCGAGGCGTCTTGATCTGAGTTTGACCGTAGCACCCCAAATCACCGTAACCGAGATCATCGGCCATGATGAAAATCATGTTCGGCGACTTCGCCGTCGCCAGCGCCGTTGACAAACATACAGCAGTGGCAACCAGCACACTGAAACGCAAAAACGACATTGAGCACGTTAGATGGTGAGAGAATTGGTCGAAAAACGAGATTGAGGTTGTTCCAATATACACAAAACCTAAGCAAATCGCGTCGACCCGCTAACTCGAGGAAGAGAGGCCTTCGCTGGAGGGGCGGCCCCAGCAAAGCCATCCCCAGCAGATCGACCAGGGATCGGCACGCTAGAACATTTCGAAATCTGATGCCGCGACCGTCGCAAGTCGGTGCACGACGTTCTGGCGACCCTAGCGATGGCTTGAATCTCACGACATTTTTCAAATGGCTCAAAACGCATCAGCGTAGGAAAAATCGAACTTAACTCGGTCCCCGCTAACGCGTTGGATTGTGATTTCCTTGAACAAACGACCATCACGCAATATCGAAACAACTCGGCGGGAGTTCGTATTCCCCCCCTAATTGATCGCCACCACACCCGAACGGCGAAGATATACTAATGGGGCAAACCGGACCCCCGCACCAAAGCCGGTCCGGTCACGATCGCGGGCAGACATGACTCCCCCTTTGGCCCCCAACCAATCGCGAGCCCCCCCTAATGAGCGAAACAGGCAACGCAAGAGCAAGCTCGACCGTCCCCAGCTCGACCGCCCCAGAAATACATTCGGAGTTGACGAGCGAGAGTGACGCATGGGACCGTTTTCTTCAGACCTCGCGACCAGACATTGGTTACAAACAATTTTCCTGGTGGGGCGATCTACTGGCATCGCGTAACTGGGGTCAATTTGTAGTGATGATTCGTGACGCAGGCGGCCTGCCCATCGGTGGTGCGAGGGTCTACGTGCGTTACTTCGCCAAGCACCGGTGCTACTACCACATCCCCGATGGGCCCGTTTTACCCGCCGACCCTAACGCCGCGGAACAGGTCTTCGCGGCGACGATGGAGCGGATCGATGAGCATCGCCAAGCCGATCCGTGCCGGGTCAGCCATCTTCGCATCGAACCTCGTTGGCAAACCCAACCGAACTTCGTCTCCCGTTTCCGGGCGACGAGTATGTGCAATGAACCCCGCGACACCCTCTGTATCGACCTTGACCTGAGCCCCGATGAAATCTTGCAACAGATGAAACCCAAAGGCCGCTACAACGTTCGTCTGGCTGGCAAGAAAGGCGTCACCGTCGTCGAAGATAACTCGCCGCAGGGCCTCGCGGACTTTGTTGGCCTCTATAAAGAAACGGTGCAGCGACAACAGATCGACGCACACTCGCGGAACTACTTTGCGACGTTAACCGAGTTGCTCTTTGCACGTGATCGCGGTTCGCTAATGTTCGCACAATACGAAGGGATCCGGCTTGCCGGCATGCTGATGATCCGCTGTGGTGATTACGCCACCTACAAATACGGCGGCACGCGATTGTCCCATCGCAGCGTGATGGCACCGTATCGATTGCACTTCGAAGCGATGCTCGATGCCAAAGCACGTGGGCACAAATGGTACGACTTCTACGGCGTGGCGCCCGCCGATCAACCCGATGATCGCTGGGCCGACTTCAGCGCCTTCAAGAGAAAGTTTGGCGGACGCGAGCTTCATTTTGGCCCCGCACTGGACCACCCCTACCATCGCGATGCGTACCGCGAGTACCGAGAATATCGAAAATAGAGCGAATGCAGCCCCGAGGAGCTAACTTGGCTTAGCCCCTTGGCTGCGGGGATCCGAATCCCTGTCAGGAAGATGCCTTATTCACTAGACTGACCATGGTGAACGAAGCACCGGCCCATTTTCGAGAAGAACGCGACGCATGAAACCGATTCGGAACTTTTGCATTATTGCCCATATCGATCACGGCAAATCGACGCTGGCCGACCGGCTAATCCAAGCCTGTGGTGGCATTTCGCTACGTGAGTTTCATGACCAAATGCTTGACTCGATGGATATCGAGCGAGAGCGGGGGATCACGATCAAAAGCAATACGGTCACGCTCGATTACACTGCCCCGGACGGGCAAGACTATCTGCTGAATCTGATCGACACCCCAGGCCATGTGGACTTCTCTCACGAAGTGCGGCGTTCGTTGATGGCTTCCGACGGCGCCTTGATCGTGGTCGATGCCTCTCAGGGAGTGGAGGCTCAAACGGTGGCCAACCTCTACTTAGCGCTCGAATATGATCTGGAGCTGCTGCCGGTGATCAACAAAATCGATCTACCTGCGGCGGATGTCGACCGAGTCCGCGAGGAGATCGACGCCGATTTGGGACTCGATCCATTTGCTGCGATCCCGGTTTCCGCCAAGACGGGCGAGGGCATTGAGGATGTGTTAGCCGGTATCGTTAAAAATCTACCTGCCCCTCAAGGGGATCCCGACGCGCCGCTCAAGGCATTGGTCTTCGACGCCCATTTCGATAAGTATCGAGGGGTGATTCTGCAGTGCCGCGTGATGGATGGGACACTGAAACCTCGCGATACGATCCATTTCATGCATGCGAATCGTGACTTCAAGGTGGATGAACTGGGCTACAACCAATTCAAACTCAATCCCAAAAAGCAGCTCAGTGCTGGCGAAGTCGGCTACATCGTCGCCGGGGTCAAGAGCGTTCAAGACATTGAAATCGGCGACACGATCACGTTGCTGGACCGCCCCGCGGCCGAACCGATCCCCGGTTACCAAGAAGCCCGCCAAGTCGTCTTTTCGTCGGTTTATCCGATGAGCACCGACGAGTACCAAAACCTCACCAAGGCGTTGGACAAACTCGCGATCAACGACGCCGCGCTGACCTATGAAAAGGATAGTTCAGCAGCCCTCGGCTTTGGATTTCGCTGTGGATTCCTCGGGCTGTTGCATTTGGATGTAATCCAGGAGCGTTTGCAGCGCGAGTTTGACATCGGGTTGGTCATTTCCGCCCCCTCGGTGAAATACAAACTGGAGCTCACCGACGGCACGACGCTGGAGGTCGACAACCCCAGCTATTGGCCCGATCCGATGAAGATCGCCTCGGCCAGCGAACCCTATATCAAAGCATCGATCCTGACGCCCGAAGAGTACGTCGGTCCGATCATGGAACTGTGCCGGGAACATCGTTCGGAGACCCAAACGATGAATTATCTCTCGGCCGGACGAGTCGAAGTGACCAGCGAGATGCCGCTCGGCGAAGTGCTGTTCGATTTCTACGGCAAACTCAAGATGATCACGCGCGGCTACGGATCGTTTGACTACGCTCCGATTGAATATCGAAAGACCGACGTCGTGAAAGTCGAAATTCTGGTCAACAAGGAACCGATCGACGCACTCTCGTATTTGGTCCATCGCGACAAGGCGCGAACGCGGGCGCTGCACTATTGCGAACAACTTGCCGAAGCCATTCCCCGTCACCAATTCAAGATTCCGATCCAGGGTGCAATTGGCGGGACCATCATTGCCCGCGCGACGATCCAGCCGTTCCGCAAGGATGTGACCGCAAAATTGTATGGCGGTGACGTCACTCGGAAAAACAAACTGCTCGAAAAACAAAAGAAGGGCAAAGCCAAGATGAAGCAGTTCGGCAGCGTCAATATCCCCCAAAAGGCCTTTATCTCGGTGCTCCGCGCCGAGAAAGACTGACGCGACGCCTAACGCATTTTCAATTTGATCGAGCAGCTACGTCGCCAACCGGTGGACCGCGTTCTGGCGAGCGCAGCGACGGCTTGAATCCCGCGTCATTTGTCAAATGGACGGGCTGTCAAATGGACGGGCTGGCAAATGGACCGGCTAGCAGAATGGACGGGCTGGCAAAATCGACGGGCCCAAAAATGGCGGTCCTCGCCCCCAATCCCCATCCAATAACGCCACTTCAAAACCAGCGATCACGCGACTTGGCGAAAACTCGCCGAGTCAGATGACGCCAACTGCTGCGCTTGCTGGTCTCTCAAATCGTTATCGATCGCTGCGAAAATCTCGCGGATCAACCGCGTTGATTTCCCCCAGTCGTACCATTGAGCGGAAATCGTTGTCGCCAACGAAACCTGAACATAACCGTCTCTGACTTCGAGCAAGATCTGCAGCTTGCCACAATGGGTGATCAACGTCGCTGGAATCTCTGCGGACAAGTAACACTTCTCGACATCCTGGCGCACCTCGGCAATCACCAACGACTTGGATGCCATCGCGCACAAGGTCGCCAATAGTACGCGTCCGGGTGGCGCTACAAACGCATGCTGTGCTTGTCGATCGGTCTTGATCCCCAGTTTATCGCAGATCGGCACAATCACTTTGCTGAGTTTGACCAGCGACACCCCGACCGGCGATACGGCATCAAACACTGCCAATAAGTCCTCTCCGGTGACTCCTTGCTGAGTGTCACGGGCCACGAAGGCAATGCGATTTCGCGCGTCGGAGTTCCCGAGCACCGTTTCGTATTGAATCGATTCGGTCCAATGCATCACCGCCTCGATGATCGCGTCGACGCTTTCGGTTGGAGAGTCGTCTTTGCCAACGATGGGATCTTGACGTTGGCCACACTCGGCGCAAAACGCGGCTGCCCCTTCGGCACCACAGTGAACACAGTACATGGATGTCGTTCCCAAATTTCCGAGTTGCCAGATTGCAGAGTGACCTGATTGCGACGTTGCCACACACCGCCGCGTCATTGCCAAGGATGCACGGCACTGAGCGCTGCCAGGTGGGTGGCCCGAAGTTAGCTCATTTTTCGCTCCGATAGCAAGCCAAGATGTTTGCTTACCTCTTCTTCTTTCCCGCCGTGGAACCACGCCTCCTCGTTGCGAAGTACCGAGGCAGGCGTCTTTTCCCTGAATTAGCCGCATGGTGTTAGCCTAGGCGGTTAAAACGTGGCACATGACTCCGGATTTGCTTGCACCGCTACGTTTCCCTTGGGTCTCGTTTCCATTTCATTTACGCCAATGGCGAGAATCAACCTAGCCCCGGGACCTGGTTTTGCGAGCATTGCGAGTAAGCCGGAACCCTAAGTTGCCAATCGCCCCCACCTTTCCTAAAAGGCGATCACGGAGACGACCTTTGAAACCCAACGCATGGATCGTATCTTGGAACCACGCCAGCGTCGCGGGCTCAGCACTGGCTGTGCAAAACCGCTTGGCGGTCGCGGTCGCCAAGCGAACGAGTAGAATCAGCCCAGAATCCGGTCTACCGGCCGGCCGACCCCGATGGTCCCCCGCTTCGTTTCTCTAGCCCCTGCACATCCCATGACCCAGCCCCTCTTCCGAGTCGACGTTAGCAAAGAGCAGTTTGTTTTCTCGGCGGCCCACTTCATCACGTTCGCGGGCGATATCTGTGAACGACTGCACGGACACAACTATGCAGTGCGTGCCAGTGTGGAGGGGCCGCTCGATGAAAACCGCTACGTCGTGGATTTCATCGCGTTACGCGATGCGGTCTTAGCGGAAACATCGCAGCTCGATCACCATGTGATCCTGCCGGCGAGTCACGCGGAGATCAAGATTACCAGCGATGCAAAAGAGACGACGGCGACGTTCCGCGATCGCCGCTGGGTGTTCCCCAATGAGGATTGCGTGATCTTGCCGGTGGTGAACACCACGGCCGAAGAGATCGCCCGGGTGATTGCCGAGCGTGTCATGCGGGCGACACGTGAGAAGTTTGGCGACGCGTTAACCTGGTTGGAAGTCGCCGTCGATGAGAACGCTGGCCAATGGGGCGTCTGCCGCATGCCGTGGGCCTAAGACTCGCTTCGTCACTGAAGGTAATCGGAAGTAGGAAGTAAGTCACTGACGTACTAATGCGTGTCCCCAGGGCACGCATGTCGATATCGGGTGGCGACGCCAAAGGTCTCGATGGCAGATACCTAGGTGGGGACACCCAACCTGCCCTACCGAAAGCACCTCCCCCCGATGTCACCGTCTCTTCGGAAGTACCTGCACGGGTAAAAAGGGGACGGTGCGAATCACGCCTGCACCCACATAGCCGCACCCAAACCACCCGATTGGAGATTGAAATCGAGACATCGAGGGTGGTCCCACCGCTTTTCGGCGGGTTGCAATGCACTTCTACAGACGGGTTCCTTGTAAATACGTGCCGATCGTGCGGCCCTCTCTTCCGTCTAACTACTACCGTCATTACGTTCCCAACCAGGATGCTAGCGGATGGGGGATTCTTGAAGGAACTTGTCTGCTGGTTCACTAATGGGGTCGATACTTCATTGTGTGAGAGGGAAACAACAATTGATTTCACTCTCGCTGGCTCTGCCGTATCACACGTTATTGAAGATCACAGTGTGTGGTTTTCGCTAACCCAGGGTTACGCACTACTACAAGTCAATCCAACGGAGCGACTTGGCCCTTTTTGCGGCAGTGCTAGCTCAACCTTCCCATAACTAAAACATCTTTGGAGATAACCACGATGCGTCGTGTATTCATTCCTGCTTTGCTAGCCGTTGCCTTCGTCGCTAGCTCATCGGTCAATGCAAGTGCATTCGGCCTTTTCGACAAACTTTGTAACAACGGCTGTGACAGTGTTTGTTGTGACGTTGAACCTGCTTGCGGATGCGAAGCACCCGTCGCTTGCGGTTGTGCTGTAGAGCCAACTTGCGGAGCGGACGTTTGCTGCGACAGCGGATTCAAGATCAAACGCCCTCACCTTCTGTCTCGCTTGTTCCACAAGAATCACGGCTGTGATTCGTGCGTCGAGCCAGCTTGTGGTTGCGAAGTCATCGAGCCAGCTTGCGGATGCGAGCAACAATGTGCTCCCGCTTGTGGTCCTACTTGCGGCCAAAAAGTAAAGGGCTTCTTGAAGGGCTTGTTCCACAAGCACAACAACTGCTGTGACGCTGCACCTTGCTGCGTTGAGCCCACCTGCGGCGTTGAGCCAAGCTGTGGCGCTGGTTGGTAGTCATTGCTTGACTGCAGGATAGAATGATCGACTAGATGTCGCATCCCATCCGATACCGCGACATGCTCTAGTTCAGCATCGAAACAACAAAATCCTCGGCGGCTGCCACGATAGCCGTCGAGGATTTTTTCGTAGACTCACGCACCACTTAACGCGAGTCCTTCTTCGCCTGCTCCGATTTTGGGGCGATCGTCTTGATCATTTCAATGGTCCAACCCAGAGACGCATAAACGCGTTGGAACTCATCAACAAACGCGTCCCTGTCGACTTCCGGCAGCGCGATCGGGCTAGGCACGGCACGCTTGATGCCGCCATCGGCCGGACAGTGAAGCACGGCTTGGCACTCGCGTACTCCTCGGGGGCTGCTCACTCGGTTTCTCCTTGCCAAACCACCGTCGGATGCGGAAACCCTAACGACTTGTCGACCAAGTTATAAGGTGATTTCCCTTGCTGGAATCGCTTCAAGTTCACGCACACCAAATCAACGGTGTCATCGACTCGGCGATACGATTGGGCTCCCACATGTGGCGTGATGATCACCTTGGGATCGTCCCATAACGGACTGGTTTCAGCTAATGGCTCGACCTCGGTTACATCCAGCCCCGCGCCGGCCAGATGACCGCTGGCCAAGGCGTCCACCAATGCCGATTCCTGGACAACGCTTCCACGGGCCACATTGATCAAGTAGCTGCCCGGTCGCATTTTCGCAATGCGTTGTGCGTCAAACAAACCGAGCGTTCCGGCGTTTAGCGGCAGCGTTAAAATCACAATATCGCTGACCGCCAACAAGTCATCCAAACGATCCGCCGGCCAAAGCACATCGACTTCGTCTGGTTTTTCCACTGGGTAATAATCCGTCGCCACGATCCGCACGTCCCACGGTGCCAACATGCGCGCGATCATCCGGCCATTACCACCGAGACCAACGATGCCGACCGTTTTGCCTCGCAAATCATCGGTCGGCAATCGCGTGAAATCACGTTTCGCTTCGGCCCGGAAAAACAGCGGCAGCGAACGCAGTAAACCGAACAGCAATGCAAAGGTTTGTTCGGCCACCTGGGGCGCAAACAATCCCGAAGCGCTGCTGACAGGGATCTCCGAATCAATCACGCCAGGCACCAAGCAGTGATCTAACCCCGCGGCGGAGGATTGGATCCACTGCAAACGTTTTGCATCGAGCACTCGTTGCCAATCCACTGGAACTTTGGCATGTCCGATAAAGATATCGGCGGTGGGCAAACATTCATCGATCCGCTCTTGCCCTGCGTTGACGATCTCCGCCTCCGGCGCTGCGTCTTGAATTTGTTGGATGTGCTTTTCGGTCACCGGAAAACAAAGAACGATTCGCATGGCTATGGTTACTTGAAAGGAAAGGTGGCTTAGAGAGCGTTAACAATGAACCGCCTGCGGCGGGAAATTCCCCCATTCGCGTCTCCGTTCGCAACGAGTGCCGTGTGGTGACGGATCGCGGAGCAGGCGTGACGGATAGCAGACGTTTGGGCGGCCTTTGGGACCCTTGAACAACATGGCCACTAAGAACTTAACTTCCCCGCAGCACCGCACAAAGGTGCCCTTTCGCGTCGTCCTCTCAACGGGCGTTCCCCCCGCCGGTTTGCGGAGGAAAAGAGCAAAAGGGAAAAGCGGTACAGCCGCTGCGCAAACGATGGCGTCCGAGTCACGCTGCGACACGTGACCGGCACACAGGAGAGGCCCAACACCGGAGCAGCCCAGCATCGGAGAACCCAGCATCGATGCGTGCGCACGCCCCCCGCCCCCAGCGACCCCGCCCCCCGGCGCCAGCGACCACGCCCCGCTAAGCACAGCGAGTCGATTCACGCTGCGACGGAGTGCACAAAAGTCACGCCGCGACGGGCGCACGAAAGGAAATCTTACGCCATCGCCATGCATGCGAGCTGGGAGGAACACGGCAACGCAGCACCGATCCGCTTATTTTGCGAGAGCCGAGTTCATGCCGTAGGCGAACAACGTCTCTTGCAACTTCTGCATCGAGGACGCATCGAGCGTCGTCATTGGCAATCGCAACTCGCCTGAGTCGCGTCCTACCATCATCATGGCAGCTTTCAACGGAATCGGGTTGGTCGACAAGCCGAGCATGTTTTGGCACAACGCAAACAACTTGTGATGCATGCGCATTGCTTTGGCTAAGTCGCCTGCGGCGGCGGCTTCGACCAATTCAATCATATCGCGTGGCACCAAGTTTCCGACCACCGAGACAATTCCTTCCGCACCCACGCTCATCATCGGCAACGTCAACGAATCGTCCCCACTCAGAACGGTCAAGTCGGTCGTCCCGACGATTGCCGAGCACTGGTCCAATTTGCCGGTCGCTTCTTTGACCATGGTGATGCCGGGAACGTCCGCGAGGCGTTGGATCGTTTCGACCTCAATCTCTTTGCCACAGCGACCGGGAATGTTGTAGACACAAACCGGAATCTCGACCGCTTCGGCAACCGCTTTGAAGTGTTGGTAAAACCCTTCTTGGGTTGGCTTGTTGTAGTACGGCGCCACTTGCAATGTCGCGTCGGCCCCTTCGGCGGCCGCACGCTTGGTCAAACGCAAAGCTTCGGCGGTGCTATTGCTACCGGTACCGGCCATAACTTTTGCACGCCCCGCAACGCACTGGATCACTTCGGCGATCACCTTTTCGTGTTCGTCATGTGAAAGCGTGGGCGATTCGCCCGTCGTTCCAACGGGAACGATACAGCGAGTGCCGGCTTCGATTTGGAATTCGACCTGCTCTCTCAGACGCGGGTAATTCACCTCACCATCGGTGAAGGGGGTGACAATCGCGACCGAAAGGCCAGCAAAATCAGATCCCTTTCGTGGGCGGATCTCAAAAGTCATGTTGGAATCGCGGTTTTGGAGTGAAGGGTAGACGGAGCCGATCAAACACGTCATCGGCTTCGGATATGCCGAAAACCTAGTGTTTCTAGCCCTGATTCGTCAAGCGTCTCAATTGGATTGGCAACCCGAGTTGCGGTCGAGGGCGTTCTAGGCCAGACGTCTCCGTCGTGAGAAAGCGAGGGTCTGGCGTGAGAAAGCGAGGGCCTCCGTCGAGAAAGGGAGGAAAACATTGATTTCCCCTCCCAAAGCCGCCGCTAGCGCACCACGCCCGGGAGGGAGACTTCTTTCCCGTCGATCGAATCGAACCGATCTAGGATCTGGGCGGCGATCGCCAACGAGGCGGTGGCGGCGGGCGAGGGGGCGTTGAGCACATGAATGGCGTGCTGCGTCGAGTGAATCAAAAAATCATCGACCAGGCTGCCTGCGGGCGTGACCGCTTGAGCTCGCACGCCGCTGCGTCCTGTTTTCAAATCGGCGGCCCGGATTGAGGGAATCAATTTTTGCAGTGCCGAAACGAACGCGGCTTTGCGGAGCGAGCGATGAATCTCGCCGAGTCCGGTGCGCCAATAGGTACGTGCCAGTTTGCGAAAACCGCCATAACCGAGCGTTTCAATGAAATCACGGGAATTGAAGGTTCGCCAATCGTAGCCATGCCGCGATAGCGCTAGCACGGCGTTGGGACCGCACTCCACGCCGCCATCGATCATGCGGGTAAAATGGACTCCTAGGAATGGAAAGGAGGGATCGGGAACGGGATAGATCAAATTGCGGCACAGGTGTTCGCTGCGGGGCACCAATTCGTAGTATTCACCGCGAAACGGCACAATTTTGACCGTGGGCTCCGCACCAGCCAATCGCAGGATGCGGTCACTCTGCAATCCCGCACAATTGATCATTCGCCCGCAATGAATCGTGCGGTCTTGATCATCAATGATCGCCAACGAGTCGGCAAACGTTTCAATTTTCGTGACTTTGAAAGACAACACGACGTTGTTCCCGCCGCGGAGGACCTCGCTCCGCATCGCCTCGCAAACGGTCGCGTAGTTGACGATTCCGGTCTCGGGCACGTGCAGCGCTGCGATTCCCGCGACGGCGGGCTCGAGTTTCCGCAGCGTGTCGGTGTCGATGCGATCAAAGGAGACTCCGTTAGCGGTCGCTCGTTGGGCGATCGCTTCCAATCGCTCGACCTCACTCGCATTGGTAGCGACGACGACCTTGCCACAGCGGTCCCAGGGAATGTGGTGCTCGTCACAAAAGGCTTCCATCATCGCTTTGCCTGTGCGACAGGTGATCGCTTTGACGGAGCCCGGTTTGTAGTAGATCCCGGAGTGCAAGACACCTGAATTGTGGCCACTTTGATGCGCCGCCACATGAGATTCGGCTTCGACAACGCAAATCGACAGCGACCGATTGCGTCTCATCAGGGTCAACGCCGTCGCTAAACCAACGATCCCCCCACCAATGATCACGACGTCCGGGTTGGTAGGAAGCGTGTTTGGAGCATTCGATCTCGGAGAATTCATGAAACGCGCTGCAATGAGAAGGGATCCATCGGGACGAGACGTCATTCTACGATGCCTCGTTGCGGAATGGTGGTCGATTCAAAATTATCGGATCGATCCCCACAATCGGAATCGCTCGAGTCGCTTGGGCGGGACGAGTACTCGCAAACGAGTGCGGGAAACCGCAAACCGACGGTACCAGAGTCTTCCGCGCTGTGATGTCGACGAAAGCCGACGTAGGTTTCCATCGATGCACTACAGCGCGGCGGAAATTGTACTTCATTTTGTCGCTGGTGAAAGCGAGCGGCATTATCCGCCGATCGTTGTCACGTCGTATGCGTGCTTTGTCATGAATGAAGTTTTTGGGACATGAGGGGCAAATGTCACGTCCAGATTCAATTGAGCTACCCGTCGAACGATTGCGAGTCGGCGCCACGTGCGGTTATCCGATACTCGATCACAACGGCGTCATGCTGTTAGGGTCGGGAACCCACATCACGCCGGCGGTTTTGGCCCAGCTTCGTGACCAAGGAACGGACACGATTGCGATCGAACCGAGAGATCTCGCGGAGTTGACCGGAACGCAGCGAGGCCGTGTCAGCCAAGCGGAAATTGCCAGTGAAATGCCTCGTTTCACTGGGGAATGGGATGAATCGATCTCGCTGAAAGATCTGCTAACGGACCGCTCGGACGAACCGCTCTGCGACGCACGGACCGCCCGCTTGAAACAAGGGGTAGCGACTGCGAAAGCTCGCTTCGACCAGATCAACCGGGCGTTGCAAACGCGTGACTTCGATTCGACATCCTCACTCAACATGACCTCGGATGAATTCGCCAGGTCGATTATCGAAGATTTCGACCAAACCGTTGGAGTGATCGGTTCCGCCAGCGAAGACCTTGGGCTGGAGAATCGCTCGGTACAACTTGCCGTGATGGGCATGGCAATCGCGATCGAAATGGGACTCGACGCCCCCACGTCGTTGGAAATTGGTTTGACCGGTTTGCTTCACGATATCGGCCTCTACCTGCTCGACCCAAAGTTCCGCGATCCGACTCAAACGTTGAGTGATTCCGAGCGCTGGGAGTACGAGAAACATCCCATCATCGCGCTCGATTGCATTGCAGCGATCCCGGAAACGCCGGCCTCAGTACGTGTCGCGGTTCAGCAAGTCCACGAGCAATATGACGGTTCAGGCTACCCACGTGGGTTACGTGGCCCCCGAACACATCTGTATGCACGAATCTTGAATGTGGTGGATGCTTACATCCAACTGATCACGCCATCGAAGAATCGAGCTGGGATTTTGCCGCACAGTGCAATTGGCATGATCTTACATCAAGCAACTCGGCGTATTTTCGATCCCGATGTTGTCCGCGCCCTATTGAATACCGAGTCATTGTACCCGCTGGGCAGCCACGTTGAATTACGTTCGGGAAGTCGAGCGACCATCATCCGCCGCTCCCCTCATAGTTACGCCTGTCCCACTTTATTGCGTGAAGACGGCGTACGGGTTCACGAGGATAACTCGGAGAATCGAATCATTCGTCCGGTATCGGCGCCCAAGATGAACCAGATGGCGATCACCGCGTCGCAAATGATGTCGATCAAGTGGAACCCGGCTGAGAATTTTGTCCCCGTGTAACCGCCGTTCAGCGCCGTCCTAGAGCCTCTTTCCCATTGATGTCGCTATCGTCGCGTTCGCGGCGGAGCACGTTCTGGCAAACGTAGCTACTTTCCCAGTGCCTACCTGATTTTTCAAAATGCGCGTTAGGCGGCCTGTTTGGCCGCTTCTTTAGCTAACCGCCTTGCCACACGTTCGGGCGGTTGTCGCCAGCGCCGGTGCAACCACCAATATTGCTCGAGTGCCATGTCGATGGCCACGGCCAACCGTTCGTTGTACCACTGAGTCAATGTCGTCACGGATTGGCACACCCCGGCATGATCATTTTGTGGATCCGCCACGCCAACGCATCCCGATACAAACTTCATCGGCTCGCCATCGGCCCGAATCGTAAAACTAACCAACATCGGGGCGTTGGAACTGAGAGAGAACAACGCCAATGCTTTATGGCTGGACGCAGGTACGCCGAGAAACGGCAACCAACACCCTTTGTCGCCGGCATGTTGATCGGCCAGCAGCGACAGCACGCCGCCGTTTTGCAAATGTTGATCAATTAGCGGTGCACAACCTTCTTTGTCGACCATCACTTGGCCTTTGGCGCCACGGAACCGCTCCACCCAGCGGTGCAAGAACGGGTTGTCCAATTTGCGGGCGATGGTGGTGGTACTAAACCCCATCAAGCCAAGCGCATAGCCGCCAATTTCGAAGTTGCCAAAGTGACCGGTCACCCCCACCATCGGTCGTTTACTCAACAGCGCCTTTAGCATCAATCGGTTGTCGCGGAACGTCAGGTATTCGCTCCAGTTCGTCAGGTGCAATCGCCGCTGCGCCCAAGCGATCTCGCAAACCATCAGGATCAAATGCTGCCACATCGCTTGAGACAATGCGGTGCGTTCGCGTTCGTCTGCATCAGGAAACACGCGACGGAGGTTCTCGTCAGTCGCGGTACGGCGAATTTGGAGCGGACCGGAGGCGAGCCATGCGACTGCCGTGGCAAACGATTTCCCCATGTCCAAGGGCAATGTCTGGATCACGGCAACCAACAATCGAACGACCGTGTAGGCCGCAAAGTCGATGATCAAGGTGCGAATGCGACCGAGAGTTTGTTTCACAGCAAGCGAGTCCGTTCGTCAAGGATCAAGGCAATGTCGTTGGAAGAACGCATTTCGGGCGGTTGCCCCCATGCGATATATTAGTGAGCGGATGACGCGAGCCCAATGCCCTCGGCGCCGTCATGCCGCAGACGGCACTAAAAACAAGGATGCCCGCATCGGCTAACGCATCATCGGGACCGCTTCGGGCCGCGCCGCGACCGCAGGCGTTTGAGGGATCTCGTAAGCGCTGAACTCGGCCCAAAGCGGCATGTGATCGCTGACCAATAACGCTTGCGTTTCACTCAAACCGAGGTCACTTTGCAAATCAATCACGCCGAATCTCCCTGTGTATTCCCGCGTCATTTGTCCGTCGATGAGAATGTGGTCATAAGTCTTTGTGCGACGCGTATTGGTCGGCGTGTTACCGGCAATGGAAAACACATTGGGGATCATGGCCAATTCTTGAAGGTTGTCGGCGTCGACGTTCAAATCGCCCAGCAAGATACAGTCCTCTTCGCCTAGCCGATCGTACTCGTATTGCCGAACACGCACAAAAACGTCGTCGAGAACGTTGATCTCGTTGCTGGTCGCCATTGCCGTCACTTCATCCGGATCGGTGTGGGCGTTGATCAACGTAAAACTGAACGGGTCGTGTCCAGCGCGTGGAACGGCCAAGGCACGAAACGAAGCCACCATCGGTTCGCGGTGCATTCGATCGGCGGTGTCCTGCACGACGTAGCCGCTGTCGCGAACCATTTCAATGCGAGTCTCGTCCCAAACGAACGCATAACATTCGGTTTGCGACGTTCGGCCGATGGGCGGGCTGACCGTGGCGGTGTAGCGTGCCCCAGACGTATTGATCAATTGAACCAACCGTTCAACGGGAACGCTGTTTCCGCCGCGTACCTCTTGGATGGCAACCAAATCAAATTGGCTGACGATTTGGGCGAGCGTGGCCATCACGTCGACGCCATCGCGCATTCGTGTCGAAGATTTCTTGTCGCCGAACATTTGGATGTTGAAGCTCGCCAACCGGATCGTCATCGGTGACCGCTCCCCAAGCTGCTTAAGCGTGATCGGTTGAACGGGCATCCCGTCGGTCGCAGTGGAAGCCGCTTCACTCGTCGTTAAACGATCCAGCGAGGCAAGGTCGACGCGTCCGGTGATGACGAGGAACACTGCCCCGACAATCCCCAACACACTGATCGACGGGCCCAGCCAGCGAGAGAACGGAATGTAGCTAGAGACGGAGCGCGCACCGGAGCCCGATTTTTTGCGTGATCGCGATCGGCTGCTCTGGAGCAGACTGGGAAGTAGATTCTTTAGTAAGCCCATCCCGGCCTCCTTGCCGATGGTTGCTCTCGTTTGTCGTTGATCGCTCTGTGATCGTCGTTGATCGCTCCGCGATCATCACGAAACCGACGCGTCTCTACGCCGCGTTTCCGATCGCTTGGATCGCTTCACGCACCAATTGCTTCAATCGTGGCGGAGCCGTCGGGGCCGCCTTTTCGAGCGATCCGATTGCGTTCGCAGCCGCGGGGCCGATTTGGGCTAACGCCCATGCGGCGCGTTCTCGCGCCGGCAAGTAATTTGAATTCAACAAACAATGCTGCAACGCCTCGACGCCGCCAACCGCTTCAGATTGCAAACGGCCCAGCATCGTCGCAGCCCAATAGGGGATCTCGCCATCGTTCGGATAAAGCACCAATTCGGCGAGCGTTTCAACGTCGTCCACGTCTGGCAAAACCGAACGCTGCAACGCTTCGGCGGCCCACATCCGAACCTCTTCATCCGAGTCGACGACAAGCTTGATGCACGCCACCGCCAGACCGGTAACGGCGTCCTGATTGGCCAGCGTTCGCAAGGTCGCAATTTTGTCTTCGACGCGTTGGCTCGCTAAGCCCGCGGCCCAATCCGATTTTGCCATCATCGCCTTGCCATCCCTTGCCGTCATCGTTAATCGGTTTGTGAAGCACATTGCCACTGTGCAGTCGGCCCCTCACGTAGGACAGCCTGCGTTAGCGTCCGGTGCCCGAAAACACTTGCTTCACCAGCATGCTGCGTCCGAGGTAGCAAAAAATCTCAGTTTCACACAAGATCAAGTTCCCGAACCGCAGAAATGCATGCAACAAGATCTGCGACGGTGCTAAGCGAATCCCAACCACCATCGCCCCAGCGGAATCGCATTGCTTAGCGGAAGGACGCAAGAATCCGGCCAACCACAATCCGGCCGGCTGGAACCGGCCTACGCCCTATCTAACGATGCTCTCGGTGGTTGAACGCCGTTGGCGTCAATGGCAACGAGGCCGGGGAAATTTTAACCGTGCAACAGAGCGTTAGCGGCGCACGCGTGAACCGCGTTGCTCCGATTTTAAGGCCCGTGGCCAAGGGACGGTCAAAAGAGAAAACCGCGGTTATCGCCGACGGGCGACTCGCAATTTCGCACTTCGGCTACGTGCGTTATGCGCCACCTCGGATTCCGTTGGCCGTAGCGGCTTCTTAGTCAAGATCTCCCAACGATCGTCCTCGCGAAACGCGTTTTTGACGATCCGGTCTTCGAGCGAATGGAAGCTGATGATCACCATCCGGCCGCCCGGTGCGATCCAATTCGGTGCATCACGGAGCGTTCGCTCGAGAATGCCAAGCTCGTCGTTGACCGCGATGCGCAGTGCCTGGAACGTTCGCGTGGCGGGGTGAATGTCATGATTGCGGCTACGCGGGACACAGCGACGGCAAATCTCGACCAACTCGTTCACCGTGCTGATCGGTTGACGCTCGCGTTGCTTAGCCACAATCGCCCGGGCAATCCGGCGGCTAAAACGCTCTTCACCGTATTGGTAAATCGCATCGGCGATCTGTTTTTCATCGTGCATCGCCAACCAACGACTTGCCGGCACGCCATTCTCAGGATCAAACCGCAAATCGAGCGGTCCATCCACCGTGTAGCTAAACCCACGTTCGCGGTCGGCCAATTGGTCACTCGATAAACCGAGATCTAAAACCAACGCGTCAGCGGCGGTGAGATCGAATTGGTCGAGCGCCTTGGGCACTTGTTCATAGCTGGCCAGAAACACGGTCAACCGAGGATCGTGCGTTTCGCTGGAGACCCGCGCACTGACTGCGGGGTCGCGGTCCAGGCCGATCACGCGCACGTCATCGGCCGGCAACGCCTCGAGCAACAATCGCGAGTGACCTCCGCCACCGTAGGTTCCATCGACAACGATCTTCGTTGGCGTTTCGGCTACGGTCGGATCGGCCACCCAATAAACGACTTCGTCGGGCATCACCGAAACATGGCACGTGTCGATTTCGTTCGCATCAATTTCGTTCGCGTCGATTTCATCCACGTTCGTTTCGCCGATGCCGTTCTCAGTCGTTTTCATGGGCTCGCTTGAACTATCCAACACTCGGAACCGATTCACTGCATTGCAGCGCCTTGTCTAAATTACGGCTGACTTCCTTCAAACGCTCCAAATCTCCCCCGCCGACTTCCGCAGCCAACCAACCGGTGAATTTGATGTCGCGAAGTGCCTTCTTCACACTTGGCCAATCGATGTCGCCTTCGGTGATTTTGGTGAACTTGCCAGTCTCGCGAGAGAATCCCTTGATGTCTAGCTTCTTGATTCGCTGATCGAGCGTACGAACCCATCCCGCAGGATCGCCGAACCGCCAGTGGTTGCCGATGTCGAATTGGGCACCGACCCACGGCGAATCGAAGGCGTCGATGAACGCGGCAAATGCATCGGCGGTTTGCTCGGTGCCGCCGTCGACATCGTAGAACATTTCGTTCCAAACGTTCTCCATCAAGATCGAAACACCGTGCTTTTCCGCATCGGGAAGGGCTTGGCTGATGTTGTCCAGCGCTCGCTTGAAGACCTCGTCGGCGGTTCCGTCGCTTCCACGACCTGGGACCAACAACATCGTATCGGCACCGACCGCCGCGGTTTGTTCGATTCCTTTACGAAGGCTTACGAGTGCTTTCGCTCGAACTTCGGGATCGGGATCGGTATGCCGGACGCCCCAGTGGTCCGATCCCACGGTGCCATCAATGATCAAACCGGTGGCCTTGGCAGCCGCGTTGGCCTCCTCGACGTTAAATCCAGGAGCGTTAAGTTCGACACCCTCAAACCCCGCTTCTTTAGCCGCGGCAAATTTATCGGCAAGCGAACCTTTGACACCGATCATGCCGATTTTCAGAGTTTTTCGCAGCCATGGTTTGCCCGCAGCGGGGGCGGCATCCACGGCCGAGGTTCGCATCATCGCCAAACCGGCAACCGACGCAGCACCAAGTTGAAGGATCTGACGTCGTGGAAACAGAGTGGGTTTATTCATCAGTCGTTGTTATCCCGGCAAAGGTGAGATTCAATAGTAGAGTCCGCCATTGTAGACGAACCAACCGCTCGCAGGAACAAGATAGCGGTTGCGATTGAAATTCACCGGCATCGCGGTTCCCATCCCGGTTGAATCACCGGTTTGACCGTCACAGGGAGAGTTTGCCGAGAACGTTGCGTGTCCGTAACACTCCGGCCAATGAACCGGTTGATGCGACCCGGCTAGGCGAAACGGCGAATGCGGACGGCCGAAGCTTGACCTTGGGGAGTGACGTTCACGCTGATGAACTCGTTGCCCGCAGGGACGCCCGAATCGACACATGCGTTGATCGGGCATGCCGGATCGAGTTTTCCGCAATTCAAGATCGGAAACAATTCGCCGCCAAGTGCATCGAGGCTGGCGACGATCTCGACCATCGATCCTCCCGCACCCAAATTGCCAAAATGGCCCTTCGCGGTCGTCACCGGTGGTTGTTCCGAGGGGGCACCGAAAACCTCGGCAATCGCCTCGGCCTCGCAACGGTCGCTCTGGACGGTGCCAAGTCCATGGGCGTGAATGTGACCGACCGACTTGGGATCGGCCTTGCCGAGTGCTCCCTTGAGCACGTTTCGAACGGCGATCCGGATAAAATCATCGCCCGCTTGGGAACCGACTGCACTGCTGCTGTAGCCGACGACCTCGCCTAAGATTGTCGCCCCCCGCGCTTCGGCATGCTCAAGCGACTCGCAAACGATCGCTGCGGCTCCTTCGCCAACGACGCTGCCATCGCGTGACGCGTCAAAGGGGCGACTCATCGTTGCAGGATCCTCGGTGTCTTTAGCGAGTTTTTCTTGCAGCGACGCATGCAGCGTTCGCAGCGGATGGACTCGAGATCCGGTCGCGCCGACGACCAATGCATCGGCATGCCCACGCTCGATCGTCGAGACGGCTTCGCCCAACGCCGCACCGCCACTCGCTTCGCGAACGGTGATCGAATTGTTGGGGCCGCGAAGATTGTTATAAATCGCAATGTGACTGGCCGGCATGTTTGGCAAGTACTTCAACAACCACAACGGATTGACTTGCGGTTTGCCCGTGCTGCCCCATTTGTCAAAATCGAAGGTGCCGTCCTCGTCCATGCATTTGAGAATCCCAGCGGAAAACTCTTCCGGCAACGACATGATGTAATCACTGCCGTAGACCACACCGACTCGCTCGGGAACGCGTTTGTCTTCGCTGAGCGCGGAATCATGCAGCGCCAACTGCGCCACCGCGACGCCCATTTCGATTTCGCGGCACATCACCTTGCTGCCTTTGCGAATCGTTCGCTGCAGGGCTTTGTCCAACGGTCCGTAGTTCGAAATATCGCCCGTGAACTCGATTGCCTCCGCCCCATGATCCACACTGAGCACCCCAAGCGGCAATTGTGTGAAAGGTCGAACACCACTCGTGCCTGCTCGCAAAGCCGACAACATCGTGGAAGAATCGATTCCGAGAGGACTGACGACACCGCGACCAGTGATCACAACGCGACGTGAGGGGGTTCTATCCATGGAGGGTTTGCGACCAAACCGGTCGATTCGCTAAGAGTGTCGAGAAACGCATGACGCGCCGGAAACAACGAAGGGGAGTATTCTAGCCAGTTTTGGCGAATGGTTTCAGTGGGGGCATGTTCAGGGGGGAGCAACACAATCGGCATCATTTTAATCCGCCACTGCTAGCTTCGTAGCCGCAAACCTTTTTTTGCAGCAAGGGGCATTTTGCAGCAAAGGAACTTGGACGGCAACGATTAACGCAGAACGATTAACGCAGAAGGGAAATCCCCCCAGTCAAAGACGCGAAACGTGGAGCGTTTCGTGTCCGTCGTTTTCACAGGATCGGCCAATCCCGCGGCCTTGAACTAGTAGCGACCGCGATGGGGAGCATCGAATGGGATCGCAGTTGCGGTTCGCGGAGCAATCGGGTTGGTCGACAAATTCTCCGACGCGCGGCCTCGGAATTCGACGAACATCAATGCGTCAGCTCGCCCCGAGGTGTTTCCAGTCACAAAGTCGAGATTCATGATCGAAGATCCCCCTTTGCGTTCCGGACTCGCAACCACGCCGCAGGAGAGCAATAACACCTTGTCGGATTCCCAACGGAACCGCTCGTGCAATCGCCAACTGACGACTTGAGGCACGTCGATACGGGTGCGATGCATTTGTTGATTGCGAAGCGGCAGCTCGAGTTCAACCGGATTGAATTTGTCCACTTGGTCGATTTCAGCCTTGATCATTACATCGATGATTCCGTTGTCGGTCGTCAACAAGGGACTCAACGACAACCGGTAACCTTCTTGAACTTCGCCCGTTTCCGGTTCGTAGGGAGGCCATCCATGCGGTGACTCGCGAACATTGCGAACGTAGTTACGGCCGCGGGTTTGTGACAATTTTTCGGTTTGTCCGTTAAAAATCGGAAGATCGACCCCTTGGACTTCACGTGCGTCGGTGCGTTGGCGAAGCAGGTTCAACACAATCGCCGCGTTTTCCTTGCTCAATAGCCATGCCTGGACGCCAGCCGAATCGACCGGCACGTGCGTCATCAACATGTGAGCGCGAGCTCGCCAATTGGGGTTCCCGACGGTCATCAACCGCAAATGCAAAACCTGGGGCTGGATGTCGCCGGCGACAAAGCGATCGACAATGCTGGCGACCACTTGGTGAACTTCCGGTGTGTGGTAAACCGACAATTGATCACGCGTGGCACTCATGAACCCGAACGGCTCGGTGAACCAAACGTCGGTCCCGGTTTCTCGTAAAATCCAGTCGATCACGGCCTGTTCCGGCCGATCGTGTTGTGTCAAATAACGTGTGTAGGGCGATAAATCGTAGACCCGGTGCTCTTGCCCGGCGCCACGCGGCAATTCGCCTCCCCCAGTCACTTGGCCGTTGCCCGAAGGGCGTGCGGCGCCAGCGGGTGGAGTGGCGGGGGATTGCTGCAAACTTGGCGGCGTCGCCCCCGGTGGCAGTCCCATGGCTTGTTGAGGTGGCGCTTGCCCATGAACCGCGGGCATGTCGCTCGTGGCATGGAGAGTGGCGCAAAGCACCCCGGCAATCAAAATTGGACGCATCGATTCCATTCCTGGTCGGGCGATAGGAGACAAGTTTTTCGAACCCTGCCTATACGACTTGAGCCGAAGTGGTCGCAAGGGAGAAAAAAACAAAGATTTCTCGATTGCCCAATCTCAGACGATGTTCCCAGCAGTATCCCGGCCGCAGCCAGCGTCCCCTACGGTTAGATTTTGCTTGGGAGCAGCAAACCTGTTGCGAGAGGAACCAGGGGGGAAGACAACTTCACAAGGGGGGACAGCCCCGTTGCGGAGGGCTGTTTTGGCCTCTTCCCATCCGGGATGACGGGCCAATGACCTTCCTTCGCGGCTGAGAATCACCGATGGGGGACAAGCCCGGATTGTTTTGCGGGCAGGAGCGTCGCCAGCCCCCCCTACCTGTGGATCCTCTCGATCGAAGAGGGGTGGCGAACGCGTCTAAGGATTGGACGAGCGCGTCTTGGAACTCGGCGAAAGCGGAGGACAACACGATTCGAATTTGCTAGCGGTTGTTGTTTTCTCGATGCGGCGATTAGAATTCTCCTCCATCTTGGTTCCCGTTTTAACTTTGCCGAACAATTCGCGTTCATCGGACTTCTGCCGTGGAATTCTCTGCACTTACCGAACTTATCTGTGGTCTCGTCGGCGGACTTGGGATCTTTCTCTTAGGCATGAAAAACATGTCCGAGGGGATGCAGGCGGTGGCCGGCAGCAGTCTGCGAAAAATGATCGCGATGGTCACCAACAATCGCATCTTTGCGACCACGGTCGGCGTAATCGTGACCTGCGTGGTCCAATCGAGTTCGATCACGACGGTGATGGTCGTCGGCTTCGTCAACAGTGGCGTGATGGAGCTCTCTCAGGCGATCGGGGTGATCATGGGAGCCAACATTGGCACGACGATTACCGGTTGGATCTTGGTGCTGAAGATCGGCAAGTATGGATTGCCGGTGCTCGGGGGAGCCGCGTTTATCTATCTGTTTTCGCGGGGTGAACGGGCACGCTATTGGGCGATGGCGATCATGGGCGTGGGGATGGTCTTCTTTGGCTTGGAGTTGATGAAGGACGCTTGTTCGATCATCAAGCAAATGCCTGATTTTGAAGCCTGGTTCAAAACGTTCGAGGCCGATTCGTACATCGGCGTCTTGAAGTGTGCCTTCGTTGGCTGCGTTTTAACGACCATGGTTCAATCCTCCTCGGCAACGCTCGGGATCACGATCTCGCTAGCCACGCAAGGGATCATCTCCTACGAAACGGCTGCCGCACTCGTGCTTGGTGAAAATATCGGCACCACGATTACCGCCTTCCTCGCATCGCTCGGAGCGACCACTAACGCGCGGCGGGCCGCTTATTTCCATGTGATCTTTAACCTCTTTGGCGTGTTTTGGATCACGGCGATCTTCCGCTTCTATATCGTGCTGATTAAGTGGTTGATGGTCGGCGATATCGATGCCGAGGTGATGGTCGCGGATGAAATAACCTATCCCAATCGCACCGCCGCGATTGCCGCGACACATACGATATTCAATATCGCCAACGTGCTGATGTTCTTTCCCTTTGTTTCGCTGTTCGTTCGCTTTTTGAATTGGGCGGTTCCCGGAAAGGATTTCAAAGAAAAGCCGCGTCTGACCGACCTCGACATTCGCTTGCTCGAAACGCCCCTATTGGCGATTGAGCAATCTCGTCACGAGGTGGAGCGGATGGCCGACGGTTGCTCCAAGATGCTCGATTGGTTGGTCGACTTGATTCAGCAAGAACACCCTGACAAACCCTTAGCCGATCGATTGCGCAAACGCGAACAAGTTCTCGATTCGATCCAAGACGAAATCGCGGTTTACGTCACCAATCTGCTCGCCAGCAACCTGCCCCATTCCGTCGCTGACGAAGCTCGCCGGCAATTGCGGATGGCCGACGAGTACGAATCGATCAGCGATTACCTCGTCAACTTGGACAAGTTTGATCGCAAGTTACGACGTGATGGATTGCGTTTCACCCATCAACAACAACTCGACTTGGTTTCACTCAATCGCAACACCGCCGAATATCTACGCGAAGTCAACGAGGCCTTTCATCTCGGTAATGACAACGTGCTAACCCAGACCGATGCGGCGAACAAACGCGTACGAAGCCAAATCAAGACGCTGCGTAAAGCTCACCTGGAAGAGCTCTCTGATGGGGAGATCGCGCCGCTTGTCAGCGTGGCCTACTTGGCGGCATTGAACGCGTTTGCCCGCGTTCGCGACCATACCCAAAACATCGCCGAATCCATCCCTGCGGAAAAGTAGTCGCACGGCAAGCGAAGTTCGCCAATTCACCCCGCTCTCCTTGTGCGATTCCGATGCGCACGGGAACGGCGAGTGATAACGCGTCTGGCTCTAATGTGAAGGCGAGCCCAACGGGGCTTACCTTAGAGCCATTTGTAATGGCGATATGGGATTCAAGCCGTAGCTGCGTTCGCCAGAACGGGGTCCATCGGCTGGCGAAAGTCGCTACAGCAAAACGAAATAGGCTCTAGTCGCAGCGCCGCACGGGGTTCGCTTGGCAGCGACGATGGGTCGACGCGATCGAAGCGAATGGGTCGACACGGCACCGCGTTCGTTGTGGTGTGGTACATTCTTGTACCCACCGCGCCCGCCCCCTCTCTTTCCAAGAGGCCCCCCATGACTCGACCTTTGCTTTTGTTACTGGCGTTGTTGACGACCTGGACATCGACCAACGCGTTGGCCGTGGACAACGCAGCGAAGACGCCCAAATATAGCACCGACGAGAATATTCTTTACCGCACGTCGGATGACGCCTCGATCAACAAGTCATGTCGATTGGACGTTTATTATCCCGAACACATTAGTGAATTCCCAACGATCGTTTGGTTTCATGGTGGAGGTTTGACTGCGGGTAAACGGGGAGTGCCAAAGCAATTGCGACAGCAAGGCGTCGCCGTCGTCGCGGTCAGCTATCGACTCAGCCCCTCGGTCAAAGCGTCCGATTGCCTTGACGATGCCGCCGCCGCGGTCGCATGGACATTGAAGCACATCGAACAGTATGGTGGATCGGCTGAGAAAATCTTTGTCAGTGGAGCCTCCGCCGGTGGTTACATAACCAGCATGATCGGACTCGACAAAAAATGGCTGGCGGGACATCACGTTGACGCCGACACGATTGCCGGATTGATCCCGTTGAGCGGTCATACGATCACCCATTTCACCGTCCGCAAGGAACGAGGCATCGATGAAAAGCAACCGATCGTTGATGACATGGCGCCGCTGTTTCATGTACGCGGCGATTGCCCGCCGTTGTTGTTGATCACCGGAGATCGCGAGCTTGAATTGCTCGGTCGCTATGAAGAGAACGCCTACCTGTGGCGGATGATGAAGATCGCCGGTCACACCCAAACCACGCTTTATGAGCTCGATGGGTCCAACCATAGCCAGATGGTCGAGCCCGCGATGCCCTTGTTGTTACGGTTCGTCAAGCAGCATGCCCAAAAACTGCCTGCGAAAAAGTAAACGCGGCTCACGTCGCCGCTGGCGCCCCAACGATTGAGGTCGCTGGAACCTAGCCGGCAACGAGTTGACGCATCTGAAGAAGCGGAAACGGTTTTCCCGAGCCGTCACATTCCGATCGCCCTACGACGACGAATCCGCACGATTCATAGAACCGCTTGGCCATCGGGTTTTGTTCGTTCACATCGACACTCAGCAGCCCTTTGCGCTGTTGAGCGTGCTGGACCAACAATCGCCCCCCTCCGCGACGCCGCTGTTCTGGGGCTAGAAAAAGGGCTTCCAATTGGTTACCCGCCAGCCCCATGAAACCGATCGCCGCGTCGTCCTCCGCTACGAGCACCCATAATTCAAGTTCCACTAAGGCTTGGTCGCGCACCAAGGGCAGAAAGAATTGGATGTCGTCCTCCGACAGAAAGGTGTGAGTCGCACGCACCGATCGCAGCCAAATGTCGAGTAAAACATCATGATCGTCGGACACAGCTTGGCGAATTTGCATGGGACCGTTACGGTTTGCGAGGCACCGAGTCGTTTGAAGTTGGAGAATGGGGGGCTGGTTTCACCGGAGATCTGAGAGCCTCCGGTGCTGGCGGAGTCCCAGCCTGCGGTTCGTGTTTCGTGCCCTCTATGCCCGTTCTCTCAGCGCCCGAACCCTCTGTGCCCGACGGTTCAACCGGCGAAACTTCAGGTTTCACGGATTCTTCAGCTTCGGGCTCCGATTGCGGAAGGATCATCATGCCAACATATTCGACCGTACCCGATGCGTTGAGCTCGCGGACAAACAACACGATTTGTTCGTAACGAACCGAGGCCCCCAAAACAAGCCGTTTGGTTCCCAATCGTTCACGCATGACCTCGTCGAGCGTCAACTCTGGCTTGCCGCCCAGTTGCAGGTCGTAGAATTGTTCCACATCGCCCACCTTGATCGAGCCCCGCAATGGGAACTCTAAAGCGGTGGGCAACGTTACGGGTTCCTGTTCACGATGGGCGAAGATGCGGTCGACCATCGCACGTACGCTGGGACGCAGAACCACAATCACGTGATCACCGACTTCGATTTGCGAGCGGCCTTGCGGCGGGATGATTTGCTCGTCCCGGACGATCAACGCGACCACGACGCCGTCGGGCAATGCCAATTGACTTAACATCCGACCGGCAACCCGGCATTCATCGTCGACGAAATAATCGACGATGTCCCCGTCGACGTTTCGCAACGAACTGATCTCGAGCGTTACCGGAGGCGGTAATCGGGTCGGTACTTCGAGTTTCAAGTAACGCGTCACCGCGGGCAAGGTCCATCCTTGCACCACGGCCGAAACCAAGACCACAAAGAACACCGTGTCGAACATCAAGGACGCTCCGGGTAATCCGGCCAGCATCGGGAAGGTGGCCAACGTAATGGGAACGGCTCCCTTTAATCCGACCCACGATAAAAAGGTCAGTTCACGAAAGGCGAACTTGAACGGTGCGACACATAGAAAAACGGCAAGCGGTCGCGCGACTAAGATCAAAACCGCAGAAATGAGCAGGGCGGGTCCCGCGACCTCCAACAAGCGACTGGGAAAACTCAGAATCCCCAGCGCGATAAACATCAAAATTTGACAGATCCAGGCAATCGCATCATGAAACAACAAGATGCCTCGATGGAAGACCGGACGCCGGTTTCCAATCACGATTCCGGTCAAATAGACCGCCAAAAATCCGCTGCCTCCGAAGGCCGCGGCAAACCCGAATGAGAATAATCCCAGGGCGGTCGCCAACACCGGGTACAGCCCCGCGGCGTCGAGTCGGATGTGTTTCAAAAGCCAAGCTCCGCCCCATCCCACCAGCACGCCCACCACCGTGCCCAGAATCATCTGGGACAGAAACAGCGTCAGCAATCCCGTTCCCAACGGAACCGCACCGGTCAAAACTTGGATCAACCCCACCGTTAGAAAAATCGCCATCGGATCGTTCGATCCGCTTTCCACTTCCAACGTGTCGGCCAACCTGCGGCGAATATTCACCCCACCGGAGCGGAGCACCGAAAAGACGACCGACGCATCGGTTGAGCCCACGATACTGCCCAGCAGCAGACCTTCGAGTAGCGGAATTTGCAGGAACCAGGAGGCTGCGAGGCCGGTGATCAAGGCGGTCACAAACACGCCCGCCGTCGCAAGCACCCCCGCAGGTTTCCAAGCCGAACGGATTGACCGATAGGGAGTGCGCAGCCCGCCATCGAAGAGAATCAAGCTCAGACAGATCGTGCCGATGCCGTGCGCCAACGAGTAATTCTCGAACTCGATCCCCCCCAGGCCTTCGGAACCTGCCAACATTCCGACCGTAAGAAACAAAACCAGCACGGGAACCCCCATCCGTGCCGAGAATTTATTAGATGCAATTCCCAGCAACAACAGAACGCTGGTGATCAAGATCAATGTTTCAATACTTAGCATGCGCAGGCCAGGTTAGGGGGACAGAGCGATCGCACAAGCTGGCGAAACGTAACGCCCGCGATACGGCTTGGCCTATTGGCGGCGGCCCATTTCCTAGGGCTCGCTTGACTTGGCACGCTCACTCAGGGAACAGTTTAGTGCACACAGCCTTTTGGTGAATGGCCCCACATCACGTCAAATGCGTCGTTTTTGCGAGGGAAGACGCCCTAAGGCGATGCACACGCACGCGGCGGTTGCGACGCATCAAAATCGAGTGAAATTCTCGTTGAATCGGCACCTGCTTGGCTCTCTTAAACACGATGCAAACTCCGCCCGGATCGAGCTCGGAGAATCTATACTGGGTGGTCTGCGACCGATGAACCCACTAGGTTCCCGCAGTCAGTCTTCACATGGCGGCAGCAATCGGCGGATCTCATTGCCGTAACCGAACACGAAGCCCAATCGCGCAACGAAACCCATTGAGGTCGGATTGGCAAAAAACGCCTCCCCCCGCGCAACCATGGACGGAGCGGAAAGGACGTTGAAGTGAACCTTATCGCAACGTGATGGCGACATGACTTCCCACGGCTGTCACCTAACGTTGACGTCCGAGGACGGCTCGTGTCATCCCGGGGCGACATCGAGGTGCCTCGTTTCGTTGCAGTCGCTTCGTTGGATCGCCCCACGGTCCCTACGCCGGGTCTCGGACACAATCAGTGGCAAAATCTTTATCGCCCGATTGTCTGCCTTAAACAATCGCTTTCTCGCCTGCATTGGCGGAGTTGCTCCCGTAGATGGTGCCCCTACGCGTGGAGCGACGGTTACCAAACCGCTGCGGCACGACAATTGCTAAAGAGGTGCGGAGAATTGTGTCGTCCAGCGTCACGGGCCGATCCTAGCCTCCGATGCACCGTTGACACATCCCAATGCAGTGTCAAATCAATGCCGTTTTAACGAAAGTAATTCAAAATGATTCTGATGACGGAACAGGGAAATAGCAAGTCCAGCTCACCACGTGTCAGTATGGTGGTCGAGACCGTACATGGACTGCGACAGGAAGTCTTTTTTGAACCGCTCTCGCTAAATCAACCGGAATCCACGGAGACAAAGCAGCTGACTTCGGGCATCGATCAAACCACGGAATGCCAACCGTCAAACCAAGCTTGCGCTCCGCAGGCGTAAGTCAGCGATCAACGGCGGCAAAGTCAATTTGCCCCCGTCGCAATGATTTGGCCGCAATGAACCGGCCACGGCAAAAAGGGAACGCCGAGTCGAGCGATTCGGCCTTCACCGCCTCTCCCCCTCTGCGACCAATCCCGCCCCCAGGCTTGACCAGCCCTCGGCCACTCTCTTGGCTTGGCAAGCTGAAATATTCAGCCACCTGAATTCCGTTCATCCATGCGAATCGGCGGCGACTTGAGCCATTCCATTCAGTGTTACCACGAATCGCGATTTTTTCTCCGTGACTCACTGCGGTGATCAAGGGACGCGTCGCGTCCTCCATTGAACGCTTGCGGATTAACCTTGCTTGATCCCGAGCATGCGGTCGAGCGAATCTGCGGTTTGGTAGATCAACGCTTCGGGGAAGTGCGAGTAGGGATGGAAGTATTCGAACGTGAGGTAGCCGTCATACCCGATCTGATCGAACGCTGACAAAACGGCTGGCCAATTGGTGGTTCCATCCAACAGCGGTCGGAATGCTTCGAGCGAGTGGTCGCTTCCCTTCTTGGTGAACTCTTTTAAATGCACGTTCTTGATGCGGTCGCCGAGAATTGGAATCCAGTGCTCCGGGAACTGGTACTCCATGATATTTCCCGTGTCGAAGTGGACTTTCACATGCTCGCTGGAAAAGTGGTCCACGAAGTCGACCATTTCCATCGGCGACATCAGGAACCCATTGAAGAAGATATTCTCCATGTTCAGTGAAACCTTCAACTTCTCGGCTTGCGGCAACAACTTGCCGATGGCTTCGCGTGCGCGGCGTTCACAAACGTCATTGGGAGTGGGATCATGATCAGGGCGCCAAGGCATATGAACGGCGCCGGGGACCACCAACAAATTCTCGCAGCCCAAGTCGTGTGCCGCTTGCGTCATCTTGCTGGCCAATTCCATCCCCCGGGCTCGCTCCGCAGGGTCATTGCTGGTCAACGGATAAGGCCAAAACAGGAACGAGCACAGGCCGCTAATCGCGATTCCAATCTCGTCCGCCATCTGGCGAATCTGTTTGAACTCCTTGCTGCCCGATTTGGGTGACAAGTCACTCTCAAGATCGTAGTTCAGTTCAATTCCGTCAAACCCCGCTGCTTTGGCAAGCTGCAAACATTGCCGTAACGTCATCTTGTCAGGATAAGGAAACGCCCACAAATTGATCGACTTTTTCATCGTGTAGGTAGGCCGCGGCCGGTCTGGGGAGCCCCCTTCGGATGTCGCTGCAACGGTTTGACCTGAAGCTGCAAGGGCCGCGCTGCCGAACGCGGCATAGGTCAACAAATCACGACGCTTGAGTGACGATGGAGGGAGCATTCAATTGGCCTCGCAGCTTAGAGAGAGTGCGGTCGGGCGTACGCACCCCCGGACGACATCCGCTTGTGTGGATCCTACCACAACGAGGAGCGGAAAATCACTTTCGCGACCTGGGAAACGTCGATTACAGCAGCGTCCGCGTGGTGCACGCCTGCCTGGGTTTTGAAGTTATTTATCACAACCCGACGCGTCATCGAGAGAACACCACTCATGACTCGGCCCCTCGCTTACGCTTCGGGTTATGATTTCCGGGGCAAACTGCAATCGTGCAACTTCGAAACTGCGGCGTTTCAAAACGCCGCTTCTAGAGAGCAGCGACGCTAATTTCGCTTGGCGAGATCAAGAAAAAGGATGCTCGAAGGATTGCCAACCGCAGCGTAGTGGTCAGTGAATTGCAGTCCCCCGGTCTCACGATTGACCGCGAAGACGGTAATGTGATCGGCGCGTTGGTTGCAACAATAGAGGAATCGACCGGTCGGGTCGAAGTTGAAGCTGCGCGGATAATTCCCGCGTGTCCATTCTTCGCCGAGGTACGTCAACTCGCCGTTGGAGCCGACCGAAAAGATCCCGATGCTGTCGTGCAAACGGTTACCCGCGTAGACGAATTTCCCATCGGCGGAAACCAAGATTTCGGAGCAGAAGTTACTCCCCTTGAACCCCGGCGGCAGCGTCGAGATCGTTTGGCGTGCCGTCAATCGTCCCGTTTCGGCATCGTAGTCAAACAACACGAGGGTCGATCCTTCTTCCTGGATCGAATAGAACCAACGGCCATTGGGGTGAAAATGGAAATGCCGCGGCCCGTCGCCTGGAGGAAGCGAGACCGAGGGGGGATCGTTCGCGGTGAGCGTTCCGGTCGTCTCGTCAAACTTCCAAACGAAGATCTTGTCCAAGCCCAAATCCACATGCATGACGAAGCGTCCAGAGGGATCGGCCAGGATCATGTGGGCATGCGTCCGATCGTGGCCGCTGATCGCAAAGCTGCCCTCGGGAGCGTGCGTTGCCTTGGTGGGACCAATTTCCCCCTCATCCACTTTGACGTCACTGGCCTTGCCCAACCGGCCATCGGCTAGAATCGGCAGCACCGCCACGGAACCGCCAAAATAGTTAGCCACCAACAAAAAACGGCGTGAAGGATGGATGCTGACATAGGTTGGTCCGGCGCCGCCCGAGGAAACGGTATTCAATAACTCGAGTTTTCCATTGGCGCGATTGATGGCGAACGCGCTGACGGTGCCCTGCTTGTCTTCGCCTACGCGATCGGTCTCGTTGGCCGAATACAGCCGAGTGCCAGCGTCATTGATCGCCAAATCGCTGGGGCTGGTTCCCATCTCGTGAATGCCGGCGGGCGTCATCGCGCCGCTGTGGCGATCGACCTCGAATAGGTGAATCCCGCGACCGTTGCCTGGCGGTAAATCGACTTGCGTTGGTAACACGTCACGCAGCGGCGAAGTGAAGGTGCCGACATAGGCCATCAACGGCCCATCGCCTTCGGCAGCCAGTGCCTGAGGCAATCCAGCGATCAACGGAGTAGCCCCCGCTAAGACGGCGGAGGTTTTTAGAAACGAACGGCGGGAACGGTCCTGTGGAGTCATAGCTAATTTATCGATGGAGTAAAATTCATGAGGATTCAGAAGGGGGGGGCGTCGGTGAACCAATGCGAGTGGGAGCTACAAAGACGCGAAGGCGTCGATGCCAATGTTTCTCGCCGTTTAAATATCCAGCATCCCGACGTCCAGCACACTATAGTCGAATTCGCCCGCTTCGACGGGGCACTCACCGTGCGAGAGGGCCGGTTGGCCGACCGTTGGCTCAACCGGTTACTTTTGGTTTGCGTACGGACGACAACTCGGCTCACCCGCTCACTTCTCCACCGACACGATGCAGATTGCTATAATCCGGCGCCGCTCGATTGGGTAACGTTGACCAAGGAAACGCCGAACGAAGCGGTGCGTTTTGATTCGCTTGCCATCTCTCGCGTCTCCGCCGCCGTTCGAAGCTCGCTCGCCCCATTTCACTCACACACACTCTCTCACCGCCCAGGCCTAATCGATGTCGCCATTTGTTGCTGAGTTCATTGGAACGATGATGCTGATCCTGTTTGGCAACGGCGTGGTGGCCAATGTGGTGCTGGCGCGAACCAAAGGCAACGATTCGGGATGGATTGTGATCGCAGCGGGCTGGGGCATCGCAGTTTTCATTGGTGCATTTTGTGCGAATGACTTCAGCGGCGCCCACCTCAACCCGGCCGTCACCGTCGCCATGCTGGTGGCTGGCAAGCTGAGCACCGCCTCGGCGGTCCCCTATTTCACGGCTCAAATGCTTGGAGCAATCACCGGTGCCGTGCTCGTGTACCTGTATTATCGCGAACACTTCAAAGCGACCGATGATGGCGATCTGAAGCTGGCCTGTTTTTGCACTTCCCCCAACATCCGCAACTTGCCGCAAGCGTTCTTCTGTGAAGCGGTTGGCACCTTCGCCTTGATTCTGCCCATCTTTTTGATGATCACGCCGAGCTTGACCCAAGGTGATGCACCGCTCGATACCGATCCGGTATTGGGCCTCGGCACCCTCGGATTCTTACCGGTGGGGATGCTGGTCTTCGGGATCGGGTTGTCGCTAGGCGGGACAACGGGATACGCGATCAACCCGGCTCGCGACCTGGGGCCACGATTGGTCCACGCCCTGCTGCCGATCCCTGGCAAACGCTCGAGCGATTGGGGCTACGCCTGGGTGCCGGTTGTTGGACCGATAGTCGGCGGCGCCCTGGCTGCGTACGTCTACGAGATCATTGGGCAATGGTAGGCTGAATAAACCAGTGGTAGGCGGGATGAATCCCTTCGACATCCGCCGGCAAGGCAAACGTCGGCAGCGGACGAGGCAACGCGAATTACCGTCCCGCTGCGGAATCATTTCCTTACCCTCGCATTCTGAGTTACAATTTTTCGGTTCCCCATGCCGATCGTCATCACGCCACCCCCTCGCTGCAGGTATGATTGCGACTGCGCGGGATGCCTTCTGCGGATTCGCAGAAGCCGACCTTGCACGGCAATGATCTCACCGCGACTCTCACTTGATTGGATTTTCCCTTGAAGCGATTCCCCCCTTCCCCTTGGATTGCAAGCTCCTACGTGGTTGCCTTCTCCGCCTTGGTGCTCGGTCTGGCCCCGTTCGGCGCGATGCCAAACGCACCGTCGACCACGCAAGCTGCGGAGCCCACGTTGGCGGCCGATCCTGTGAAGCTAACGTCAACGGATTGGCCCGGATGGCGAGGCCCCAATAGTGACGGCGTCGCGTCCTCCGAGCAAGATCCGCCAATCAAATGGAGTGATACCACTAACGTTCGCTGGCGAGTGCCGGTTCCTGGTCGCGGCCATGGTTCACCCACCGTGTTGGGGCAACGGGTGTACCTTCCCACCGCCGATGCAGCGAATGAAACTCAGAAGGTGTTGTGCTGGGACCGCGAGACGGGAAAACCGATTTGGGAGTCAGTGGTGCATCGCGGCGGTTTCGAGAACAAAAGTGGTCGCAAAGCCAACGAGAAAGCAACCCTAGCCTCCTCGACCATCGCCACCGATGGAAAGCAGTTGTTTATCAATTTCATCAATGACAGCGCCATGTTCACTTCCGCGATCAGCTTGGAGGGCGAGGTTCTGTGGCAGACGCGAATCAGTGACTATTTGATCCACCAAGGTTACGGTTCGTCACCGACGATCTATCAAGGCTTGGTGATCGTGACGTCTGACAACAAAGGAGGCGGTGCGATCGCGGCATTGGATCGCAACAGTGGCAAAATTGTTTGGAAACGCGATCGTCCCGAGTTACCCAACTATGCCTCTCCGATCGTGTTGAAGATCGACGGACGCGACCAATTGATCGTCACCGGGTGTGAGTTGGTGACCAGTCTGAATCCATTGACCGGGGAAACGTTGTGGGAAATTGAGGGAGCGACCACGGAATGTGTGACCACCACCGTGACCGACGGCAAGCATGTTTACAGCAGTGGTGGATACCCACGCAGCCACATCGCCGCGATCGCCGCGGATGGCTCCGGAGAGATCGTTTGGGACCTGAACCTACGACTCTATGTCCCCTCGCTGCTGCATCGAGATGGCTACCTCTATTTCACGCTCGACGCAGGCGTTGCGATGTGCTTGGACAGCAACACCGGTGAAACGGTCTGGAAAGAGCGACTGGGGGGAACCTTCAGCAGTTCGCCGGTTCTCGTTCAAGATCGCATCTACGCAACCAACGAAGAAGGCGTCACGTTTGTGTTCCGAGCGACCCCGGATGGCTTTGAAAAATTGGCTGAGAACGAGCTCGGCGAAAGTGTCTTCGCGTCACCGGCGATCACCGGTGGCCAGATCTACCTTCGCGTGGGCCAATACGAGGGTGATACACGTCAAGAATTCCTGTACTGCATTGGAAAATGATTCGGATCTCCCGCGAGCCTAAGCTGCGTCAAGCCCCAGCTCCGCTGAGATAGCCAGCTCATTTTGAAACGACACCAGGAGCGATGGTGGAGACGATTGAACTCGCCGACGGAGGACGACTGCTTTACGAAGAAGTCTTTCTAGAGCCAGAGCTGGCGGATCGCTATTTTGTCGAACTGCGGGATCATTGCCTCTGGGAACAGAAACCGGCGTTGTTTGGTCACATGCAACCTCGCTTGACCGCGTCCTACGGCGACGCAGGAATCACGTATCGCTATTCCGGCACCGTGAATGTCGCGTTGCCGTGGACCGCGACGATGTTGGAGATCAAACACCGAATCGAAGCGGTTTGCGGCCAATACAACTACTGTCTGATGAACCGCTACCGATCGGGGTCGGACAGCATGGGATTGCACGCCGATGATGAACCGGAGATGGGCAACGTGATCGGATCACTCTCGTTAGGGGCGACCCGCACGTTTCGAATTCGCCATAATTTTAGCAAGGAAACGAGGAAGTTTCCCGCCGGGCACGGAACCTTGATCATCATGGCCGGAACGATGCAGCAATTCTGGAAACACGATATTCCAAAGACGACGCAAGCGGTGGGCGAGAGAATCAATCTGACGTTCCGTGAGATCAAGAAAACTGAGATCAAGTAGACTTAGCTTTCGCCGAGACTGGATTTCCCGTGGTGGCGTGTATCCAGTGGCGTATATCCAATTGGGTTTGCCTGACGCGGAGTCGCCGGATCGCCCCCCTTTGCCGTTTCACCAGCCCCGGAATCGTGCGGTAATAAAATTTTTACGGGGCTGAATTTTTAACGGGGCTGGCCTGCGCCCCGTGCCGTCAGGTCAAATAGAGCGCTCGCAACCCTTCCATTGCCGGAGCCATTCTTTTGACCGCTACCCAATCTGTTCAAGCCGTCTATCGCAGCGATTACCAACCCCCGACTTATTGGATCGACAACGTCGAACTTGAATTCGATCTCGATCCTCGCGAGACGCTCGTGACGGCGCGGATCGCGGTTCGTCGCAATGCGGACCAAGCTTCCCACACGCTCGAATTGGCCGGACAACATTTGCAGCTGCAATCCGTGTCGGTCGATGGCACACCGCTCAGCGCCAACGAATACTCCATCAGCAACGAATCTTTGACGCTAACGGAGCTCCCCGAAACGTGCGTGATCGAGACCCAAGTGCTCGTCTCGCCGGTCTCCAACAAAACGCTCTCGGGGCTCTACCAAACCTCGGGAAATTACTGCACCCAATGCGAAGCGGTCGGCTTTCGCCGGATCACCTATTTTCTTGATCGCCCCGATGTAATGGCGACGTATCGGGTGACCCTTCGTGCTGACAAGAAAACGTGTCCGGTGATGCTGTCCAACGGAAATCGCATTGCCCAACGAGATTTGGGCGACGATCGACACGAAGTCGTCTGGGAAGATCCCTTCCCCAAACCCAGTTACTTGTTTGCGTTGGTCGCAGGCAATTTGAAATGCCATCGCGGAACCTTCACCACCGCCAGCGGTCGCGAAGTGGCGCTGGAAATCTGGGTCGAACCGCAAAACATCGACAAGTGTGAACACGCCTTGGTATCGCTACAGAAATCGATGAAGTGGGACGAGGACGTCTTTGGGCTCGAATACGACCTGGACATCTATATGATCGTAGCGGTCAACGATTTCAACATGGGAGCGATGGAAAACAAAGGCCTCAACGTCTTCAATTCCAAGTACGTGCTCGCCTTGCCCGAGACGGCGACCGACGAAGACTACATGTTGATCGAAGCGGTCATCGCCCACGAATACTTTCACAATTGGACCGGCAACCGCGTCACCTGTCGCGATTGGTTTCAATTGACGTTGAAAGAAGGGTTAACGGTCTTCCGTGACCAACAATTCACCGCCGATCAAACCTCCGCGGCGGTCAAGCGAATCGATGATGTGTCGGGATTGCGGGCGGGCCAGTTCGTGGAAGACAGCGGACCGATGGCACACCCGATCCGGCCCGAATCTTATATCTCGATGGACAACTTCTACACCGCAACGGTCTATCGCAAAGGGGCCGAGATCGTGCGAATGTATCACACGATGTTGGGCCCCGAAGGATTCCGACGCGGACTGGATCTGTATTTCCAACGGCATGACAACAGCGCCGTCACCTGCGACGACTTTCGGGCTGCGATGGCGGATGCCAACGACATGAATTTCGATCGGTTTGATCGCTGGTATTCGCAAGCGGGAACGCCGGAGTTGTTCGTCAGCGAACACTGGGACGCCGACAAGAGTGAATTCTCGCTCACGTTGCAACAAGCCTATCCGTCGCTTTCCGGCGGCAATCCCGGCACCACCCACCGAAAACCGGTGCCGTTGCCCGTCCGTGTTGGCTTGCTCGACGCCAACAGCGGCGATGAGTTGAACGAGCATTCACGTGTGCTGCAATTGGAAACCGAGTCCGAGACGTTCACATTTAGCGGTCTGAACGCAAAGCCGATCGCGTCAGTGTTACGAGGTTTTTCGGCGCCGGTTCGGCTGCGAATGGATCGTAGCGATGCTGAACTTGCCTTTCTGATGGCACACGATACCGATGCCCTGAATCGTTGGGATGCCGGCCAAACGCTGGCCGCAAAATTGTTGCTACAGTCAGCCAAAGACGTGTCTGATGGCGTCGAACTGAAATTATCCGAACATTTCCGCAGCGCGTTTGCTCGCGTGCTGCAGGATGATGCTGTGGACGAAGCCTTCAAAGCGCTTGCCTTGACCCTGCCGCGTGAGAGCGTGTTGGGGCAAGAGATGGATGTGATCGATCCCGATGCACTACACACCGCACGTGAATTCTTTCGCAGCCGTCTTGGCGAAGTTTTCTACACCGAATTCATGGCGATGTATCACGCGTTGGCTGCCGATGGGGCGTATCAAAACGATCAAACTTCGATCAATCGTCGCCGCTTGAAAAACGTCGTGTTGGGATACCTTGCAACCCAGCACTCCGACGAGGTCATCGCGTTGATCCGCAACCAATTCGAGCGGGCGGATAACATGACGGACAAACAAGCTGCATTGTCATTGTTGGCCGATTTGGACACGCCCGATCGAGAGCAAGCGCTTGCTGCGTTTTATGATCAATATCACCACGATCCCTTGGTCATCGACAAATGGTTTGCCGTTCAAGCAGGTTCGCAACGTGCCGATGGGATTGAGCAAGTCCGACAATTGACGGAGCACCAAGATTTTTGCATGGAGAATCCCAATCGCGTGCGATCGTTATTGGGAGCGTTTACGCAAAACCAAGTCCGTTTTCATCAAGCCGACGGGGCGGGGTATCAATTGCTCGCGGATTATGTGCTGCAAATCGAAGCTGCCAATCCTCAGCTTGCCGCGAGATTGGTGGCGGCGTTTAATAGTTACCGGCGATTTGATGCTTCGCGGCAAGCGATCATCCGAGGCGAACTGAAACGGATTGCTGACCATCCTGGCTTGTGCAAAGACGTTCACGAGATCGTACAACGAGCCCTGTCTTTCTAAAATTCTATCCAGAAGTGCATTCCCCTCCGCTCGGATGCTTGAGCCGACGATCCCACGGGATCGTCAGTGGCATCAATGGAGAATGACGTTTTAGATCGAGTGACTTGCTGGATCCAATGGAGAATACGATGACGGAATTCATCTGCGTGACCTGTGGGACGCAATTCGCCGCGACCGACCAGCCTCCCGATTCATGCACGATCTGTGAGGACGAGCGACAATACGTCGGCCTCGCTGGGCAGCGCTGGACCACGCTGAGCGGATTGCAACAATCGCACCGCAACACCGTCAAGTTGGCAGAGCCCGGCTTAGTTGGCATCGGCATCGAGCCTGCGTTCGCGATCGGCCAACGCGCCTTGTTGGTCACCCATCCCAGCGGAAACGTGCTCTGGGATTGTATCCCGTTGATCGACGATGGCTTGGTGCAAATGATTCACGGGATCGGCGGCATCTCCGCGATCGCGATTAGCCATCCACACTACTACAGCAGCATGGTGCAGTGGAGCCGAGCGTTCCAGTGTCCGATCTATCTGCACGCGGCGGATCGCCAATGGGTGATGCGCCCCGACCCGGCCATCGAGTTCTGGGAGGGCGAGACAAAAACGATTGGGGAGGGTTTGACGCTGGTGCGCTGTGGCGGTCACTTCGCTGGCGGCACCGTACTTCACTGGGCGAACGGGGCCGATGGCAACGGAGTGATGCTCAGTGGTGATATTTTGCAAGTCGTCCCCGATCGCCGTTGGGTCAGCTTCATGCATTCGTATCCGAACCTGATCCCATTGTCGGCAGCAAAGGTCCGGCGCATCGCCGAATCAGTCGCCCCTTACGATTTTGCCCGTATCTACGGTGCATGGTGGGACAAGGTGGTTCCGTCGGACGCGAAGGCGGCGGTCGATCGATCCGCTCGGCGTTACATTGACGCGTTTCAAGATTGATCGTGCGTCACCGGGACTCACCGATCGCTTGCCTGGGGATCCGTGCACTTGAGAGGCATCACGTCATCGCGGGAATCGAGATGACATTTGGCCAGTCGAATTCGATCGCAAAAACAGCGCTGCGAGGCCTGCTAAATAGGTGTTTCTGCGACGCCCGCCACGGTATCATTGCAGCCATTCTTCGCTGCTGTTGTGTTTACAGCGATCCCCCGCAAATATATTCACGGCCCTTTCAATGACTCCGATCGACTATTTTGTACTCGCTGGCTATTTCGCCGTCATGATCGCGATCGGTATCTGGGCGATGCGTCGGGTCAGCGACCAAGAAGACTACTTCATGGGCGGCCGTGGTTTTGGCAAAGTGATGCAAACCTTTGCGGCCTTTGGTGCGGGCACTGGTGCCCACGAACCGGTCCAAGTTGGCAGCACGGCTTGGACCAGCGGATTGAGTGGAGCTTGGTCCGCATTGATGTGGTTATTCGTCACTCCGATCTATTGGATCACCGCAGTCTGGTATCGCCGCATGCGTCATTTGACGCTGGGGGATTGGTTCGTCGAACGGTATGAATCACGCAACATGGGAGCGGCCTACACATTATTCGCGATCGTCTTCTATATGGTTTATCTGTCGACGATGTTTTCCGCCCTGGCGGCGTTTGCGGTGCCTTTGATGGGCGTAGAAACCGGACTCTTTGGATACGATTTAAAGTACACGCTGATTCCTGCGATTGCGATGGTCGTGATTTTGTATGGCGTTCTGGGTGGCTTGACTGCGGCGTACTGGACTGACTTGGTTCAGGGGCTGTTCATTATTTTGCTCTCGGTCCTGCTGATTCCGTATGGTCTGTGGGCGTTGGCGAAACAATACGGCGGCGAGAACGAACAAGGATTGATGGACGGGTTTCGCATCATGCACGAACGCGTTTCCATCGACTATTTCAACTTATTCTCCGGTCCCAGCAGTGGTGAGTTTCCGATTCACTACATCATTTCACTATCGTTGTTGGCGATGGTCGGCATCGTGGTGCAACCCCACTTCATTGCTACCGGAGGCGGTTCAGCAAAAACCGAAGACGAAGCTCGGATTGGATTGGTCGTCGGTAACTTTTTGAAGCGACTTTGCACTGCCGGTTGGGCGTTAACCGCGTTGATCGCGTTAGCACTGTTGGCGGGCAATCCCGAGATTGCCACGAACCCCGATCGCGTCTGGGGCGTCGCGGCTCGAGAGATCCTGGGACCGTTGAATCTAGGACTCGTTGGGCTCATGCTGGCTTGCTTGTTAGCGGCGATGATGAGCTCGGCCGACACCTACATGATCGTCACCTCGGGATTGGTCGTCCGCAACGTCTACGCTGCTTATGTGGATTCCGAGGCCAGCGAAAAGAAATACGTATTAGTCGGACGGATGACCGGTTTGGTGATCATCATTGGCGCCGCCGTATTCGCATTGATGTATGCCGATGTATTTGGTCAGTTCAAAATGGCGATGGAATTGCCGATTTTGTTTGCCGCACCGTTTTGGCTTGGCATGTATTGGCGGCGCGTCAATCGGACGGCGGTATGGGGTACGATCGCGTTCTCGTTGCTGCTCTTCTTCATCTTGCCCGTTGCGATTCCGATGATCAATCCCGGCCTCCGCACGAATCCCTCGCTGGCCACGACCACCCACGTGGTGACGAAAACATTCGAGCGCACGGCGACCGAGTCCGACGTGGCTCGCCACGAAGCATGGACCGCCGCCAATGCGGCGTTGGCAGCGAACGGCGGATCCGCAAAGGCGACAATCGGACCGCCACCCCCGGCCGCAACGCTCGGTCAACCGATTGCGATTACGATCAAAAGCGGCGGAGCCTCAATCTTCTGGAGAGGTGATGTGCAAGCGGTGGGTACGCCGCAATTAGAGTTGGTCGATGAACGCCAAGAAGGCGACATGTTGGTCCGTGTGGAGCGAAAAACCGGGCCGCAAATCGGTCAAGGTTCGTTCAACTTGGACTTCCTGCTTTACTCCGCCGTTGGCATCGATTTGTCGGGAGCCTCTCGGGCGACGTTAGAAACGTTGCGGTTGCCGACACGCTTGTTAACCCCGTTCCTCGTTCTGATCCTACTCAGCTTGCTGACACCGCGAGGCAGCACCGAGGTCTTGAATCGATACTTTGCCAAAATGAACACCCCGGTCGTAGCCGACCCCGAGGCTGATCAAGCATTGCTCGAGCAGGCTTACGCTTCTCCGGCGACCACCGCAACGCGTAAATTGTTCCCAGCGTCGGATTGGGAATTTGTCAAACCGACGAGCAAGGACGTGGCCGGTTTTGTCGCCTCGTGTATCTTCTGTGTTCTGTTCGTCGGAATGCTAATGTGGGTCGCAACGATCGGCAGCGTGTCTGGGAATTGATGCAATGGCCGTTTGAATTGGTTTGGGCACTCGCGGTGCATGGATTTTCCAGCACCGCGTCTGGGCATTGTTGAGTTCGTGACCGGTCTCCGCCCAAGCAGTCGGATTTCACCAAGCAAATCACAACCCGACGCGTCAGCGAGGGACCGAGTCAAGATTGAGATCCCCTCGCTGACGCTTCGGGTTGTCAATAAAGCACAACTTCAAAACGCACGCGAAGGGCTATTCACCTCAACGGCGAAGGTGGCTCACTTGGGCTCCGATTGACGGATCAATCGGTGTGGCTGCGGTATCGTTCCCTCAGCGATCCGGCCGCGTTCGCGTTGTCCCGATCCACGACGTCCTTTGTCCCCCAATTCGCTTCTCCCGCGTTCGGCCAACTGCATCAATCGATCGACGACCTCAGGATGCTCCGCAGCAACGTTATGCTCGCTGGCGATATCGTCAACGACATTAAAGAGCAATGCCGATCGGGGTTGATTCGGTTTAAAGTGCGGATGCCCCGCCGCTTCAACCGGCAGGAACAACTTCCAAGGTCCGCTACGGACCGCTTGCAATTGGTCTTGGTGGTAATAGTACAGCACTTCATAGGGCGACTTTGCGTCGTCGTGCCCGAACAACAGGGGGGCGATATTGTGGCCGTCGATCTTAGGACGGCTGGGAACCTCGCCACCGGCAAGTTGGGTGAACGTGGGCAACAGATCCATCGTGGTAGCGAGCTCGTCACAGACCGTTCCGGCAGGCACTTTGCCGGGTTGCCACACGATCGTGGGCACGCGAAAGGCGCCTTCGCTGGTCGTATAGCCACGGCCATGGAGCGGTCGATTGGAACCGCGACGAAGATCATTGGGGTCGCGATTGATTGGCGCGCCGTTGTCCGAGGTCCAAATCACAAACGTGTTTTCGGCGATCCCCAATTCCTGCAACTGATCGAGCATCACTCCCATCGACCAATCCAGTTCTTCGATGGAATCTCCCCACGGGCCGTTGGCGCTTTTGCCTTTGAATTCAGTGCTCGAAAACGGCGTCGAGGTGCTGCCGGGCATCGCTTGGGGAAAATACAGAAAAAAGGGCTCGTCTTTATGCGATGCAATCCATTGCATTGCCTGTTCGGTGTAACGCTTGGTCAAGCCATCACGATCACACGGAGCTTCGATCACCGTTTCGTTTTCCATCAACGGCAGCGGTGGCCACTTCGATCCATCCTGCCAAACTCGCTCCGTCATATCGTCGGAGTAGGGGACGCCAAAGAACCAATCAAAGCCATGCCGCGTGGGTAAAAATTCAGGCTGATCCCCCAAATGCCACTTACCGACAATCGCCGTCGCATAGCCCTGGGCTTTTAACGATTCTGCGATCGTCGTTTCATCAGGATTTAAACCGTAGGGCGAGACCGGACGCAGCACTTGGCCGTCTCGAGGGTTCGTGTGCAAGCCGATCCGTTGCGAGTAACACCCTGTGATAATGCTCGCTCGCGAGGGAGTGCACACGCCAGCGGTGACACAGAAATGAGTGAACTTACGGCCTTCCTTTGCCATTCGATTGAGATTCGGGGTGCGATGCAGCGTCGACCCAAACGGCTCGATGTCGCCGTACCCCAAGTTGTCACAGTAGATGATGATAAAGTTGGGCTTGCTTCCTTCATCCGCATGGCTGTGAGACAAATCAACCATCATCGTCGCGATGAAGAGGGCCAAAATGGCAAGATGGCAGTTAAGTGGGAGTAAGGCGTGCATGAGCCGGTGTCACCTGCGCTGGGTGGTGGGGTGGGCGAGGAAAATGATTGTAAATCAGTTTAACCCAAGTGACCGTGCCGTTGGTGTCGTTGATCGACGCAGGCTTGAGTCACGGTCCGAGATCCCGTGCTACGGGCTCCCTTCCTGCGGGCTATGTTTCGATGGGCTCCCTTCCTACGGGCTCACTTCCTATAGACGTCCTTCCCGTTACCACCGTGCGTGCTCCAGGCTCACCCCTTGCAGGGGGCAAAATGTTCAACGATTTTGCGTGCCGCGCGTAAACCATCGACTGCGGCGGTGACAATTCCACCGGCATACCCCGCCCCTTCCCCAACCGGATAAACACCAGGCATCGCCGGAATTTGAAACGACTCACGATCACGATCGATTCGGACCGGAGAACTGCCCCGCATCTCAGGCCCGACCAAAACCGCGTCGGGAAGGTACTTGCCTTTCCATTTTTCATTCATCAACGGCAACCCGGCGTGGATCGCTTTGGCAATCACCGGAGGCAGAACTTCGTTCAAGTTCCGCGGAACGGCACCTCGTTGATACGAGGACGGAACGACATCCTTGCTCGAAGGCGTGCGATTGGCCAGAAAATCATGGGCGCGTTGCACCGGAGCCTGATAGTCGGCACCGGCGAGTTGAAAGGCGATGGCTTCGTATTTTCGCTGGACCTCGACGCCCGCCAGCGGATGGTCGCTGCCGAATTGATCCGGATCCAACGTGACCACCAAACCGCTGTTTGCAAAGGGTGTGTCATGCCGCGAATTGCTCATCCCGTTAGAGCAATACATGTTCGGCTCCGAAACACTCGGGATCACGATTCCCCCAGCACACATACAAAACGTGAACAGATCGCGTTCTCCTTTGGCAACCAACGTATAGTCGGCCGCGCCGAGTTGCTCGAGGTACTCAGGGCGGCCGTACTTATGCTCGTTAATCAGTGCTTGCGGTTGCTCGATACGAAGCCCAAGTTGGAACGCTTTCGCTTGCAGCGGACACCCCGCCTCGAGCAACATGTGGTAGGTGTCGCGCGCGCTATGCCCCATCGCCAGCAACACATGCGAGGTCGGGATCGAACCGGTGGAGGTCGACAATCCCGTCAGTCGTCCCTCGCTGAATGTCAGCCCATCAAAACGACAACCGAAGCGGTACTCGCCACCCAACGCTTCAATCTTTCGCCGAAAGTTGCGACAGATCATCGGCAGTTTGTTGCTGCCAAGATGGGGACGATGTTCATACATCAAGGACGGACGACCGCCGCAATCGACGAAACTCTGCAACACCCAATCAACGTCGGGCCCAGTGATACGGCAAGTCAGTTTTCCGTCACTGAAGCACCCCGCGCCTCCTTCGCCAAATAGATAGTTGTTCTCCTGATCGAGTTCGCCGCCCCGATCAAACTTGCGAATCGCAGGCACACGCTCTTTGACCGCCAGCCCGCGTTCCAAAATAATCGGCCGGTACCCTTTCAATGCCAAGTAGTATCCGGCCAATAATCCGGCGGGACCGGAACCGACGATCACCGGTCGCTGTGGCAACTCCTCCTTGCCTGGATCAGGATCAAAGAACGGCTTCGGCTGGTACGGTTCTACACGAACATCAAGCGAACGTCTCGTCTTCACGTCATCCGGGACGTCCACCACCAACGAATAGACGAATTGCAGACTTTCGCGTTGGCGAGCATCGAGACTCTTCCGCAAAATCCGGAGCGAGCGAAATTGATCCTCGTTGATCCCCACCGCGGCTGCGGCTCGTGAGGCTAGATCGGTCTCAGGCGATTCGACGCGTGTGCGAAGATTGGTGATTCGCAGCATCATTGGCGTTGGCTTTCGAGTGGGGGGGAGGAGACTTGCTCGATGATGATCCGTCAAAGTAAATCTGGCATCGATATGGACGAGATGGAGGGCACTCCCCGCGCTCGCTGCTAGGAGTGATATTTGACTCAAACCGAACGGATTTGAATACCGCAGAAGCCAAAAAGGGGGCACGCGGCCATCCTGGGCGAGACCGCTGCGAAGGATTGGCCGGTGGGAAGCGGCCAATCATCCCACATCAATTTTTAATAGGCTCTCGCCTGGACGGTGGAAAAGTTGGGGTTTCGGTTTTTTGGGTTTTCGCAATTTTCATCCCGACGGGATGACAGACCGTAGCCGGTGGTTTGAGCGCAGCGAACACCACCGCAAAGCCAACGGTTCGGATGCCGGGGATGTCGCTACGCTTATCCCCGGCTATTCTCTTAGCCCCCCTTCGGGATGAAGCCAAAGCCGTCAGCACGAAGATCGCGGACCAAAAATGCCTTCACGAAATGCGCTGTCCATACCAAGGTTTTAGCAGCCCAGCTCTAGCTCAGCGGCGCCGCTTGTTGGCGGCGAATCTCGTACAGCAGAATTCCCGCCGCGACCGCCGCATTCAACGACGTCACTTTGCCCTGCATCGGAATGCAGACGCGTTGGTCGCAAAGCGCCAATAGCTCAGGTTGAATCCCGGTCGCTTCGCTGCCAATCACCAGCGCGGTCGCGCCACGGAGCTGTGAATCCCAGACACTTGTTTTCGTATTGGAATCGGCAGCAATCAATTGCATTCCTTGATCTTTCACGAACTGGGCGGTGCCGAGCAAGTCGTCCACCTGGACGATCGGAATATGGTTCACAGCACCCGAAGAGGAACGGGCGACATGCGGGGTCACCTCCGCTTGGCTTCGATTGCCGACAATCACCGCCACCACGTTGGCACCATCACAACAGCGCAGAATGGCTCCGAAATTAAAGGTGTCCTGCAAACGATCACAGATCACGACCAACGGGGGTGACGTGGCGACTTCGGCGGGCGGCGATGCGTCGCTGGCGTGACCGACCAAAGCTTGGCGAAGGACCGGCGTAAAGGATTCCAAGGTTTGATAGGGGAACCCGCCCAATCGCACTACCAATCCTTGGTGCTCACTCGAACGTGACAGTTGCTCAAGTCGAGCATTGTCGACGATTTCCAGCGGAATTCCTGCAGCTTGCTTGGCAAGCAACAAGTCCGAGAATTGATCAAACGCCTTTTGATTTGCGTAAATCTCATTGACCGGCCATGTCCCCGTGACCAGCGTTTCGGTGACGGCATGATGCCCCCACAACCAACCGCGTTGATGATTTCCGCTGTAGTTGCCCTTCGACTTCTTCGCTTTCCTGTTCTTCTTGCGTGTCGGTTCAACCATGGGGCAATGTTTTTCCGCAGCCTGCGGCGGTTCCGTGATCAGGGGGGGGCGTAGCTTTTGAAGTTGCGTGTTTTTCACAATACGAAGCGTGAGCGAGGGAATCTCGATCTTGACTCGGTCCCTCGCAGACGTTTCGGATTATGATTCTCCGGGAAAAACGATTATAGCGCCACTTCAAAAGACGTAGCAACGGTCCACAAAACACCGCGTGAGCTTCCTGAGTAGGAAAACATCGCGGTGTGGGACCGCGAATTGTAACCTAACTCCGAAAGCTCACAAAGGAGCGACACACACCACCGAACCGAGGCCATTTTGGTTGACGTGACGGACGCTGATGCTGCTACGCGGATGCCATTCGGCTAGCTCACCAACTCTTCCCAACGAACGCGATTCTCTTTCATCGCTTGAACCAAGTCCTTAGGAACGGCGCCTTCCTCGACCAACGTCCACCCGGTAAAGCTTTCTGCGTCGGTCGCCTTCAACATCGGAAACAACTCGGTCCAAGGATACTTGTTGTTGCGAAGGTCGTGGATGTGAACCGTCCCCATTCGATCCTTCAACAAGTTGTAGTTGTGCTTGAGTCCCTCACCATTCATGTCCGCCGGGTTACAATTCCAGCAAACCGCGACGTTCGGGTGGTCGGCGATGTCCATGATCGTCTTCATGTGATGGATCTCCGACGTCCCTCGACCGTGCACTTCGACTCGGATTTGCACGCCGTAGTCGGCGGCATAACGACCGACCTCATTGAGCGATTTGCCGATCTGCTCGAGCGTTTGCTCGACGGGACGTCCCGCGGGCAATCCATTGGGCCGCACCTTCACGCCGCTGCCGCCGACATCCTTACACAGTTTCACAAACTGTTGAGTTTCTTCGATATTCTTCTTCAGCACCGCGGGGTCAATCGCGTGATACTCACACGCGCTGCCAAGTCCGACGACGGCCACGTTGCTGTCTGCGAATTGTTTGCGAACGTGATCGCGTTGTTTCGCATCCAACGTGATTTCGACGCCGTGCTTGTGAGTGCTACGTAATTCAACGCCGCTGAAATTGGACGCTTCGCAATTCTTAATGAGGGTCGGTACATCCCAATCCTTGCCCCAATTGTAAGTAACCAGACCGAGTTGAAGTGGATTCTTGGCAGCTTCGGCAGCCCCGAGGCGCGGTGCCGAGAGTGCGGCAAGGCCGACAGCGGAATGGGCGAGAAATTGACGACGATCGAGTGACATCTTGGATTCCTTTATGAAGGTGACCCATCGCGACGATTCCCAGCGAATAGGAGCGGGAATCTGGCCAGCGATAAGGAAGGGGGGACAGGTGAACAAACACTCGCCTGGGGGCGAATTTTCGGTGGGTGGGGTTATCCGGAGCCGTAGCTCGGCGTCACAGTATAACCACGCGGCGTGCCGGCGTGGAGAAAACTTGACTTAACAATCCACTGGAGACTCGCGAGCTCAACGACGCTCCGTCCAACGACTCCCAATCGTGATGAAAATCGAAGGACAACGATTCACGCTTCGAGCGACCAAGCATGCTATTTCTGTAGCACCAACTTTTGAGCTCGCTTGCCAATGATGTCCCCGACATAAATGTTTCCATGCGAATCGAGCGCCAAACCGTGCAACCAATTCACATCACCCGGCTGCTCTTTGCCATCTTCGCCCTTCGGGATCGTCCATAATTGAAGCACTTTTCCCTTGGTATTGAATTTCATCAGCACTTGGTCTTTCGGCGGGCAACTCAGCGGCGCACCGGGGTAGTCGGGATCATTCCTCCACTGCATCGGTGACGCGCCGCAAACCCAAATGTGATCCTCTGCGGTAACACAGAAACCCCAGGGCACGATCACGTTGTCCCAACTATCCAACAACGTGCCTTGTTGATCATAAATCATCACGCGGGCATTGTTTCGGTCCGCGACGTACAACCGTCCTGCCGAGTCGATCGCCATCGCGTGAGGCAACGAAAACTGTTCCGGTCCCGTCCCCAAACTGCCCCAAGCCTTGACGAAATTTCCTTTGCCATCGTAGTGGACGACGCGATTGTTGCCGTAGCCGTCCGAGACAAACACGTCGCCGTTGGCCGCGATCGCCATATCGGTGGGTTTGTCGAGATGCGTATTGTCTTCCCCCGACACGCCTGGGGTCCCAATCGTCAACAACACCTTGCCCTCGGGACTGAATTTCCGAATCACATGCAAACCAATATCGGCAACCCAGATGTTCCCTTCGTCATCAATCTTCAAATGATGAGCCGTCTCGATCGTATCATCGCCCCATGAACGCACGAGCTTTCCGTCCGTCGTATAGACCTGGATCGGAGGCTTCGAACGCGTGAACACATACACATGGTCATGCTTGTCAACCGCGACGGCCGGAACGGCTTCCCAAATGAAATCGTCGGGTTTCTGTGGCCACGTCGGATCGACACGATACCAAGGGGCAACATTGACGCGTGGGTAATCGGGCGATTTCCCCTTGTCAGGCTCCGCAGCATGCGACGGATCCGAAAACGTAGTCGTAGTGCAGAGCGCAACGGCACAAGCAAGCAACGGCAGGTGGCGTGTCATATATCTAGGTTCTCTCAAAAGATGACGGGGCAGTGGTCTAGATAATCTAGTCGATGCACAAGCACGCGTGGGGTCGCGCTGGGCCCCATTGGAGAACGAGTGGTTTTAAAAACGCGGGCTCGTTAAACCAAACCGGTCGCTTCATAGAGCGCAATCACGACGAACACAGCCAATGTCTTGATCATTGTAATTGCAAAGATGTCGCCATACGCTTGGCGATGCGTCAGCCCAGTGACGGCCAACAACGTAATGACGGCACCATTGTGAGGCAGCGTGTCCATCCCACCGCTGGCCATCGACGCCACACGATGCAGCACCTCCATCGGGATTCCCGCCGCCTGGGCGTTTTCAATGAACGATTCCGACATCGCTGCCAAGGCGATGCTCAAGCCGCCCGAAGCGGATCCAGTGACGCCCGCCAGTGCGGTCACGGTGACCGCTTCGTTGACCAACGGGTTCGGGATGGACTTCATTGCATTGGAAACGATTAGAAAGCCGGGCAACGCCGCGATCACCGCACCAAATCCATACTCGGACGCCGTGTTAGTGGCGGCCAACATCGCGCCCGAGATCGCCGGCTTCGTGCCTTCGGAAAGCTTGTCACGCACCTGTCGCCAAGCGAGCAACAACACCGATAAGATCCCGATCAACAACGCGGCTTCGATCGACCAAATCGCTGAAATCTTCGCGACCTCTTGTTGGATCGGTTCCGCCGAACCTACCACCGAGGGCAAAAAGGAGTGGTGTTCGTCGTACAGACGAGGGATCACGCCGGTGAGAATTTTGTTTGTCGCCGCAACCAGGATCAAGGGCAGGATCGCGATCCAAGCGGCCGGTAGGGTATCGTGATGAAACGGCTCAGGTTCATTGAGCAGCTTGTCTCCGTAACCTTCGCCTTGGGCGGCAGCCCGGCGGCAACGTGATTGCAGATAGAGCAGGCCAACGACACACACAAACAAACTGCCCGCAATGCCCAACCACGGTGCGGCGTAAATATTGGTTTTGAAAAACGCAGCGGGAATCACATTCTGGATCTGCGGCGTTCCCGGCATTGCGTCCATCGTGAAGCTAAACGCCCCCAACGCAATCGTGGCAGGCATCAATCGCTTGGGGATTCCACTTTGACGGAACAATTCGGCAGCAAAGGGATAAACCGCGAACACCGCCACGAACAACGACACACCGCCGTACGTCAATAACGCGCTGACGACAACGATGCTCAACACCGAACGGCGAGGTCCCAACAAAACGATGATCGACGACGCGATCGACTTGGCAAACCCCGATAACTCCATCGTTTTGCCAAACACAGCGCCCAACAGGAAGATCGGAAAATAGAGTTTTAAAAACCCGGCCATCTTTTCCATGAATAGCCCCGTGAACATCGGCGCGACCTCCGCCGGGTCGGTCAAAAACACCGCCCCCATCGCTGCCACCGGTGCAAACAAGATCACGCTAAAACCGCGATAGGCCGCCAGCATCAAAAACCCAAGCGCCGCCAAGATGATCAATAAACTCATTGCGCCGTCCAGCCTCCGTCAATGGTGATCGCTTGCCCGGTCACATTCCGCGCCAACGGACTGATCAGATAGCCAACGGCCCCCGCAACCTCTTCACAGCTAATGAAGGCCTTTTTCGGCATCGGAGCAAGCATCACATCGTCGATCACTTGTTGTTCGGAAATACCTCGAGCGCGAGCTTGATCGCCGATTTGAGCGTCGACCAACGGGGTGCGAATGTAGGCGGGACAGATCACGTTGCTGGTGATGTCGGTGCCGGCCGTCTCTAACGCCAGCACCTTAGAAAATCCAATCAACGAGTGTTTCGCAGCGGTGTAGGCCGACTTGTAAGGCGACGCAACGAGCGAATGAATCGAGCCGATATGAATGATGCGGCCAAATCCCGACGCGCGCATACCGGGCAGCGCCGCGCGTGTCATTAGAAATGTGCCTTTGACCATCACATCGATCAATAAATCCCACTTCGCGACTGGAAACTCATCCAAGGGAGCGACGTGCTGTAACCCCGCATTGTTGATCAAAACCCCAACGGGGCCGTGTTCATCGAGCAATCGTTGAGCGTCGGCTTCGGAAGTCACATCCAAGCGGTGCGCCGTTGCTGTTCCCCCCGCGGCAACGATCTCCCCCGCGACGCTCTGGGCACGCGTCTCGTCGACATCCGTGACCAATATCGTGTGTCCTTGTTGCGCTAGTGAAATCCCCAAGCTGCGCCCCAAGCCGCTGCCCGCGCCGGTGATTAGGATCGTCTGATTCATGAGCCAAGCTGGGATTGTTGGAGGAATTGGTCGCGAAGCACGCGGCGCATCACTTTATTGGAAGTGGTACGTGGTAGCGCGTCGATAAAAACGAGATCGTGGATTTTGAACAAGGGATTCAATTCTCGACGGATCGCACACTGCATGTGCTCCATCATCGAGGCTTTGTCCTGCGGGTGTCCTTGAGCCGCGACGACATACACGACCAAACGACTCGGACCGCCACCAGGAGCCACAGCGATCGCAGCGGTTTCGGAGACCCCCTGGGCGGTTTGCAACACCCGTTCGATTTCAGCGGAGCTGACCTTGATGCCCCCCAAATTCATCGTGTCATCGGCGCGTCCCAAGGCGCGCCAACCGCCGCCGGGAAGCCGCTCCATTTGGTCACCATGACGCCGCAACCGTTCCCCATTAGGCCCCTTCGGGGTGTCGGCATAGTAGGCTTCGTGATGGTCCTTGTTCATCAGCGTCGTGGAGCATCCGATCGAAGGCGGGACCAAAAACACCTCGCCACTGTCGGCCGGTTCACCGGCCTCATTGAGGATCACCATGTCTAACCCCAACGTGGGTGTGTTGAATTCCGCAGCCACACAGGGCCGCGCGAGGACATTCGTGATGTAGCCACCACCAATCTCGGTTCCGCCACAATATTCGATGATCGGGCGGCCCTCGGCTTGTTCCATCAACCAACGCATGTCACCAACGTCCGAGCACTCACCGGTCGAACTGAACAATCGGATGGAGGACCAATCCAGCCCCTCAGTCGCTCCGGTCGCACGCCAGGTTTTCACCAGGCTGGGGACGACACCGAGCATCGTGGTACGCGAGTCTTGGACGAAGCGACAAAACTCGGCGCCCGTCGGAGCGCCGCAATACAGTCCCATCGTGGCGCGGTTCAAGAGGCTAGAGAAAATCAACCATGGCCCCATCATCCACCCAATGTTCGTCGGCCAAACCACGACGTCACCGGGGCGAACGTCATGATGAAAATGCGAGTCGGCGGCACATTTCAACGGGGTGGTTTGAGTCCACGGAATGACCTTCGGTTCGCCGGTCGTGCCCGAAGAAAAGAGGATATTCAGCGGCGCCGAGGGGTCTTGAACGACCACGGGAGCGGCATCCGCATCGCCTAGGAAATCGCTCCACCGACAATCGATCTCGCGCATTTCCACTCCCTCGTCGTCTCCGATCACGATCGCCAGAGGTGCCTCGGCCTCCTTCACGCTGGCGTAAAGCGGATGGGATTTGCCACCGCGGCGGATGACGTCTTGAGTAAAGATCCCCACGGCGTTGGAAAGTTCGAGACGCGTGCTGACCTCCTTGGGACGAAAACTATCCGCGATACTGACGGCGACACATCCAGCCCACAAAATGCCCAGATAGATCGCCACACACTCGGGCGTCATCGGCATCATGATCGCCACCGCGTCGCCGGGCGTGAACCCACATCGGACCAACCCAGAGGCAACGCGAGCAGACATCGTTTTCAATTCACCCACGGTGATCACCGAGAGCTCGCCACCCTCGGCGCGATACACGATCGCCGGGGAATCCGCCGGAGCGGAAAAACAGCTTTCGACAATGTTCATCTTCGCGCCCGGAAACCAACTCGGCGATTCCACTCCGCCGGAAAGGTCGAGCACGCGATCATAGGGCTGGTGAAATTGAATGCCCAACCGATCGATCACGGCGGCCCAATAACGCTCACGCTCGTGCACCGACCAGGCATGCAGGTCGCCATAAGAATCGACCGCCGCATGCCGCATCAACCAACCCACGTTGGTGTCGACAAGGGATTCGGGCGTTGGGGTCCAGACGCCAGCGGAGTTTGCTTTAACGGTTTTCATGACGGACGCTCCACAACCACGGCACATCCCATTCCACCACCGACGCACAACGATGCTAGACCGCGACCTGGCTGGCGATGTGCCAAATGAACCAGCAGCCGCGCCCCGCTGGCTCCGATCGGGTGCCCCAATGCGATCGCGCCGCCATCGGGATTCACCTTCGCTTCGTCCAGGTCGAGTTCTTTGATACAAGCGAGCGATTGGGAAGCAAACGCTTCATTAAGTTCGATCATGTCGAAATCTCGCGCGTCGACGCCGAGCTTTCGCACCGCGTGGACCGGGCCCATTCCCATCAGCGAAGGCTCGCAACCGGCCGCCGCAGTCGCGGTCAGCACCATCATCGGCTGCAACCCACACTCGCGGCCCCATTGTTCGTCACAGAGCAGCAGCAGTGCCGCGCCATCGTTGATCCCCGAAGCGTTGCCGGCCGTTACCGTACCCTCTTTCTTAAACATCGGTGCCAGCGACGAGAGTTTTTCATACGTCGTGCCCGGTCGTGGATGCTCGTCCGCATCGAGCCCATCGACCGCAACGATTTCCGAGTGAAAATGGCCAGCGTTTAGGGCCGCCGCACATCGCGACTGACTGGTCGCGGCAAAACGGTCTTGGGACTCGCGTGAGATCCCGTGCAACTCCGCCACACGCTCCGCCGTCAATCCCATGTGCTCGCTGCTGAAGGCATCGGTCAATCCGTCGCGTAACAACGAATCGACGAGCACGCCATCACCAAGTTTGTAGCCACCGCGGGCACGCGGTAACAAATACGGGGCGTTGGACATCGATTCGGTTCCACCGCACAACACCATCCGCGCTGAACCGTGTTGGATCGATTGAGCCGCCAGCATCACCGCTTGCATGCCTGAGGCACACATCATGTTGACCGTGAACGCGGGCACTTCCATCGGCAACCCCAATCCAACGCCCACTTGTCGAGCGACGTTCATTCCCAAGCCTGCACCGAGCACATTTCCAATGATAACGGAGTCAATCCGGTGAGGATCGATGCCTGCGATTACCTCGCGCCCCGCAGCGACCGCTAAATCGACCGCAGAATGTTTGGCCAGCGCCCCAAGTAACCGCCCCTGAGGTGTACGTTTTGCCGCGACGATCCAGACGGCGTTGCTACGGTTTGTCAACTTTTTACTCACTCGCGTTCTTGACTTAAAATGTGGGGTGGGTGCGGGAATCCCGGCTCGGCGGCTTAAGCATGGTTGCACTTGCAACCTTCGCTGCCCCGCTTTGAAGTTGCTTTTTTCATAACCCGATGCGTCAGCGAGGGAACATGACGCTCGACTCGGTCCCTCGCTGACGCTTCGGGTTATATTTTGTTGGAAAAAACGGCAAAACCGCAACTTCAAAACGCGTTAGCAGGGGATTCGATCCCACGTCGATAACAGGTCAATCATTCACCAACTGTTTTGAACTTTCGAAACAGACCGTTTTTTCAGTGAAGACAACATAACGATCTGCGCAGGGCTCGTGTGCTTGGGAGAGAGATTCTTGATCAAAACGGTTTGTAATTTTGACCCACATGACATCACAGTAGAAGTTCGCAACCGAATTTGCCCCCGCTCGTTTGCCAGATGATTCTAGCCGATCGCAAGCGTCGCTGGGTGTCTCAGCTTGTTTTCTTCAAGCGGAAGTTCATCTCGCTTGTCATCCGTGTTATTCTAGGAAGCGACGGAAACAAGTTCACCGATTCAATCGTCGTGGCATGATGCATGTGGCTTGAGGTTATAGCGCCGCTTCACTTTTACGCACGCTTCGCTACGGAAGTTTGCAGTGCAGCGCCGAATTCAACGACGATTTTAACGATGAACGAATCCGCACCACGTCCCCACCATGCAGCCCTTCCTAGCGTTTGCCGCACCGCTTGTCATTCCCACCCAGGTTAGTGCGAGAAACGTTGCTGGCGAGACCGTCCCGCGGACTCGGGCATCTGGAAAGACACCGGGACTTCACAAGGAAACTGGTCCGCGGAGGTCACCCGATCAAACGAATCGATTGGGACGCGGTGATCGCATTGCGTCGCTGAGCACTCCACAACCCAACGTCAAGCCCACACCCTAACGTTAAGATCGCGGAGCGATCAACGACACTGTATTACCTGCCTTGATTCTCCTTTAATTTTGAGACCCCAACATGATGCGTCTTGCTTTCGCGGTTTTACTGCTCTTCAGCGTGACCCCGGCTTGGGGCGAGCAGAAACAGTCTGAATTACAGTTAACTCTGCCGCCGGAAATCTATGCCGTCACCGGAGTGCCGACCCATATCTACTTCGATAACATCGTGTTGACACAATCGCCGACGGACTATCGATTCGAAGTGACTTGCGACGTTGGCGAAAGTGCCGATCGACGTTGGGAATTGACGCCCACCGCCCAAGACGTTGGGGATCATCCACTGCGCGTGGCCGTTTACTCCGCTGACAACAAATTGTTGGAATCAAAGTCGAGCGTCTTGAAGGTGATTCCCGATGACGACCCGCAGCAGCATGATCCGATTCGGCTTTTGATTATCGGAGACAGTCTGACGCACGCATCGGCCTATCCCAACGAAATCGCTCGTTTGCTTTCACGGCAAAACAATCCGAAATGGACGATGCTGGGAACCCACAAGCCATCGTCAGCCGCCGAGGGCGTTGTTCATGAAGGGTACGGCGGTTGGACTTGGGCTAATTTTGTGACCAAGTATGAACCCAATCCCGATGGCAGTTATGCCAAACGCAGCAGTCCGTTTTTGTTCCTCGACGAGAACGCTAAACCGCAATTAAATCTGACTCGTTATTTCCAAGAGCATTGTGACGACCAACGCCCCGACTACGTCATCATCAAGCTCGGCATCAACGATTGCTTCTCAGCCCCGGTGAATGATCGCGCAGGCATGGACGCCCGCATCGATACAGTGTTCGGGTTTGCCGATACGTTGCTGGCCGCGATCCGCGAGGCTGCGCCCCAAGCACACATTGGCATCTGTTTGACCACGCCCGGAAATGATCGCCCCGAAGCGTTCAAGGCCAACTACAAGGATCGGTACACACGTTGGGGATGGAAGCAGATTCAACATCATTTGGTTCAACGCCAAATGATGTACGTGTCGGAAAAGCAGGATCCAATGATCACGATCCTGCCCACCGAGTTGAACCTCGACCCCATCGATGGCTACCCTAACAACAATGCGGTGCATCCCAATACCGCGGGGTACAAACAGATCGGCGCAAGTGTCTATGCCTGGCTGAAATGGAAGCTTGCAAACGCCCAGCCCGCCTCCCCAGCTGCCGAGTCGCCAGCTGCCGCATCCGTAGGCGCCGAATAATTCATTGCCAGCAGGGCAGGGAAATCAAAGCTTGGTTTCCCTGCCTCCCATCCACCTTCTCACTCCCCCCCATGAACCGCACTTCTATGAATGCCGTCCGTTTACAGTCCTCCGCCGCGGTGATCTTGCTCAGCGTTTTATTCGTTGCGTCGCCGACAGGCACGGCGTCGGAGATCACGCTTCGCCAACGTTCTCGAGTCTCGGTGCCCGAGGCACACCAGGCCGTTGCTGTCGATGCGTCCTCGTTTTATGCAATCTCCAATCGCACGATTGGCCGTTACGAGAAAGAAACCTTCCGTCCGTTGGCAAAATGGACCGCTCCCGACGACTCTCCCGTCATCCACCTCAATAGTGGTATCGTGGTCGACGGTCGGCTGTATTGTGCCAACTCGAATTGGCCTAAGTCCCCGCTCAAAAACTCAATCGAGATTTTTTCTGCCGAAACACTTGAACCTGTTGAGCGAAAAGAGTTCGACGAAAACGAAGGGGCCATCAACTGGGTCGAACGGCATCGCGGATCGTGGTGGATTGCGTTCGCATTTTATGGCGAGGCAAACGTCCGTCGCACCCATCTGGTTCGCTACGACGACCAGTGGCAAAAGACGGGATCGTGGACATTTCCGGAATCCGTCATTGAGCGATTTCTGCCCAATAGTAATTCAGGGGGCGCATTTGGACCCAATGGACGCTTGTTCGTGACCGGCCATGACCACGCGGAGTTGTATGTGTTGACCTTGCCCGAGACCAACGGCGAACTCAATCACATCGCCACGGTCCCCGCTCCGATCGCCGGTCAAGGAATTGCCTGGGACCGCAGCGATATCGGCACCTTGTTTGGAATCGTGCGTAGCAGCCATGAAGTGGTCACGATGCGGTTATCTCACCGCGACGAATATGCGGCGCTGAAACAACCGGTCCAGTGGGTTCGAAACGAGAACAATCCAGTGCTTCCGCCGCGTAAAGGTGAATTCGATTCCTCACGAGTGATGAATCCGTGGGTCGTGCGTGCCGATGAAACGTATCGAGTGTTTTACTCCGGTGGCATCAACGGTAAAAAGCAGCGCATCGGATTCGCCACTGCCCCGATCAATGATCTCACCCAATGGGATCGGGTGGGGCCGCTATTCGAAAACGGCGGCAAAGGATCGTTCGATGCGAATTGGTCGGTGCTACCGCATGTCGTCCAAATCAGTGACGACCGTTGGCATCTCTATTACACCGGCAACGCTGGAAAAGGAACGGGATTGAGTTCGTTTATCGGGATCGGAATGGCGACCAGTTCCGATGGCAAGACGTGGTCTCGTACCAGCGATCAACCTGTGCTAGCCCGCAGCGGTGAACACGGTGACCCTGATGCGATCGGGATCGCCGGAGGATCGGTATTGCAGGTGCGTCAAAAGGACGGATCAACCCAGTGGCGGTTCTACTACACCGGTTGCCCGACGACGGGAAAGAGCCACGCATTGCATCAGCAAAAGACCATCTGTTTGGCTGTCTCCGACGATGCCATCCACTGGGAAAAACGTGGAGCGGTGCTGCTGCGTGATCCCGAGCGTGACTACGAAGACATCGCGGTTGCCGGTCCCGTGGTCCACCAGGAACCCGATGGAACGTTTCGCATGTGGTATTCCGCAATCGGATCACGATGGGGATTCTATTCGATTTGTTACGCCGAATCCGACGATGGAATGCACTGGCGTCGCGGTACAAAATCCGACGACAATCTGCAACTAACCCCTACCGGCGACGGCTGGGAGAAACAAATGGTGGAATACCCAACGGTCATTCGCGAGGGAGAGCACTTGCGAATGTTCTATTGCGGAAACGGTTATGGAAACACTGGCATCGGCACGGCGGTATCGAAGCCGAACACCGACACCGCTCGCTGACACGCGTCGCAGCAGCGCGTCTTTCATAACCCGGAGCGTATGCGAGGGACCGCCTTGGACGGTGGCACGACTAGATCCCTCGCTGACGCGTTTTGAAGTTGCGATTTTGTATGTATTCCGGGCCGATAGCCCGGCAATCTGCCTCGCCTCCGCCCAACGGGCTGCTGATTATCCACAAAGACGATTACGCCGGAGGCGTCAGCAGAGATTAGCCGGCGGCCGAGCGAAGCGAAAACCGCCGGAAACCAATCGAAACGTAAACGCCGACCCCGAAAGAGACCGCTGACGTAGTCGCGTTGCGCGTCGTCGAGGAAACGTAAAACAAGAAACACCCTCCCTTCTGAGAGGGTCGCGAGGAACGAGCGGGGAGGGCTTTAGGCGTTCGTGGCTCGTCTGTAACGTTTCTAAACCAACCTAAGCCCTCCCCTCGCTTAGGCTCGACCCTCCCATTTGGGAGGGTGTGATGCTACTAAGTCAGCAGTCTCCGAAGGAGGTCACAGATCCATCATCATGGATATTGCGACCCGTCGTGATCGGATGCGGAACCGACCTTGTTCACGCCAAGGTCGTGATCATTGCCCTGCGGATTGTGGTGCCCGCGAGGCCGTTTGGCTGGCGGCAATCACAAATTCGAACGCCCGCTTCGTGTCGTCGTAGCTGGTGGTGTGCCCGACCTCGGGGCGATGGATACTGAGCAATTTCGTAGGCTGTTTGCGGAGACTTTCGACGAGCCGCAGAACACTTTCCGGCGGCACCGACTCATCTCGGCCTCCGGTCGTCGCCGCGAATGGCATCGTGAACTTCTCGGGGAAGAACTCCGCACTGCGCTTGCGATATTCCTCGGGAACTTCCTGCTTCGACCCGCCAAAGGATTTGCTGATCGCGTCTTGGAAGCGTTCGTACTCGACATGGTTCGCGGTCCCATTGATGGCAACGACGCCGTCAACCAACTCGGGATGCAATGCGGCAAACGTCAGCGCGGAACTGCCCCCCATCGATGCGCCCGACACGATCAAACGTTCCACTTGATACTGTTTCTTCAGGATGCGAATGATCTGCAACAGATCGGCTTCGGCGGCCGGCCCCATCCACGATGTCTTCGCTCGGTAGTCAGGTGTGATCATCAGCATCCCGTTTGCGGCCGCAGCGTCACGTGCCGCTCGGCACTCACCTCGCATCTGAGTGGCAAATTGCCAACGGTCTGAACCGTGTCCATGCAACACGATCAACACCGAAATCGGCTTGTCCGCTGCAAATTGATGCGGCGTCAGCTCGACGTACTTTTGCTCACTTCCGTCGTAATCCGCCGTGAACGTTCGATCGACGATCGCCGCAAACGGAGACGCTTTGTCTTCGGCAAACGCCATTGATGGCGCCAACAATGCGATACAAACGCTGGCGAGCGCGAAAGGCCGCAAGGATCGTTGGACATGTTCAACCAATGCCTTCGCTTTCAACCGCTTCAAACGCCATGAACTTGGCATCGATCGCACGAGCTTCACGAACCGGATCGATGGGTGACATTGACTTTTTGTACGCATAATTCTCAACAAGGTGCAACGAAGGAGAGGAATCAGAAAACCGTTCGCCAGGAAGCAATCACGTTACAACAGATTTGCTCCGCCCGTGTACTTCTTCACGATTTCGGGATCGAGCTCGAGCCCCAGACCCGGGCCGGATGGAATCGCGAGCATGCCATCGGCATCCAACTTGAACTGGTTCGCACTGATTTCATCGATGAATGGCGAGCCGGTTAAATATTCGACGAGATCAGTACCAGGGAACGCCGAGGCAAGATGCAAGTCGGCGGCGAGTCCTACCGCGGTGTTCCATCCATGTGGAATAAAGCGAATACCGTGCTCTTGAGCCATCCATGCGATCCGGCGTTCTTCGCTGATCCCGCCAACCTTGGTGACGTCCGGTTGCACGATATCCAACGCTCGGGCGGCCATCCAAGGCATAAAGGCTTGGCGGCGCGTCAGCACCTCGCCGCCTGCGATCGACACCGGAGAATGCTCGCGGAGCTTGGCGTAATCTTCGATGGCGTCCGGGGGAAGCGCTTCCTCGAACCAGTGCACATCATAATCGGCCAACATCGTTGCGGTGTTTAACGCCCACTTGTAGCCGTTCGTCCAAAACGCGTCGCTGCCACCGGCATCCACCATCAATCGGCACTCGGCACCGACCGCTTCTCGCGCGGCTTGGACGATCGCACGATCTGTCGCTGCATTGACACGACCGAACGGTCCCCAGCCAATTTTGAAGGCGCGAAACCCTTCGGCTTTTACTGCCAACAAGTGATCTCGCAGTTTGCTCGGTTCGTCCATCAACAACGAGGCATAAGGTTGCACTCGATCGCGATAACGTCCGCCCAACAATCGGCCCACCGGTTGCCCCGTCGCTTGACCGAACAAATCCCACAATGCAATGTCGATGCCGCTGATCGCATGGGTCAGGGAACCGCCACGCCCGAGCCAAAACATATGTTGATGCAACTTTTCGCTAACGCGTTCGGGTTCGAGCGCATTTTCGCCGCGATACAACGGCTCGAGCACTGCCAATGCCGCTTGCACCAATGCATCGTTGGTGAACACGCTGCCCAGTCCCACGGCACCTTCATCTGTATGGACCGCAATCAGCGTATGCACACAATCGTCGGGCCGCAGTTCATTGCTCCAACCGCCCTCGGGCGTTGCGCCGCGCAGACCCGCGCAGCGTATTTCTCGTATTTTCATAAAGTCTTTAGTGTGATCGTTGAAACAGTTGGGTTTGACGCGTGAAAGGGACGTTGGCATCGAGCGGAAAGATTGGACGGGGACAGCGGGTGTGACCAAGGTACGGCACGTTCGCACTGGCCGAACCCGGCGCATCGATATTGACCATTTGCGTGCACCAATCCGCATACATATGGTGCTGGCAATGAGGCGACTTGACCACCACGGCATCAAACGCTTTCGGGTTCTGGCCGTGAGCGTAAAAGAAGGAACGATCGTACAAATTCACTGCCCGACTGCTGACCACGAGCGTAAAGTTTTCTGACTCGAGCACCGCCGTAGGCCCGGCAAACCACTGTTCCCCAAACGATTCACTATGGAAGTGACCGTCCGAAAGCGAACGTACGGTCGCCGTCATCTCCAGCGGCTGAAACCGCTCGGGATCCACGCTGCCGCCAATCGTCGTTTGAATCGTCGCGGAAACGCCTGCCGCGAACGCTTGGGCGACCGCCTCGGCATCCACAATCGGAACCAAGGTGCGTCCCTTAAAGCCGGCTTCGACCAGTTTCCGCAGAACGGCATTACTGTCGCCCGATGCTCCCGAGCTTGTCGCGTCCGCAGCATCCACCAACGCGAGCGTCCCTTCGCGGTGGGCGCAAGCGACACTTGCCATCGTATCGAGACTGGCCAAGGGGACTCGCATCTTGGCATGGTGCTCCCAAAAACGATCTGCGATCCGCAGCGCCTCACGCTTCGCCAACTCGGGATCGTTATCGGTGACGACGAAGCTATACGTTTGCAGCGACGGAACGTCGGTGAACGGATTGCCGATGAACATGCCCGCCGAAAGCCCCACGGTATCGCCTTCGACTTGCTGAGCGATACGAATACTCTCGCCAAACCGCCCACTGGACGTGATCAGCTCATCGCCGCGAACCAGAGCAGGAACCGCCACTTTCGCCGTCACCGGCTTCACCTCGCCAGACTCGATTCGCAGCAGCAACCGAGCGGCTCGTTGTCCCGTTTCATAGAAATCGACATGAGGATAGGTGTGGTAGGCGACAATCGCGTCGCTGTGCTCCACCATCCGATCGGTCAGAATGCCGTGCAGATCGAGCGACAGCACGATCGGAATGTCTTCACCCAGGATCTTGCGTGCCTCCGCCATCAGATAGCCTTCCGGATCGAGTTCATCCTCACTCGCCATCGCGCCGTGCATGCAGAAATAAACCGCATCGACCGCCCCTGCTTCGCGAACGCTGTCGAGAAACTCTCGTGCGATGCGCTGCCACGCCTCCTTGGCCAATGTCCCTCCCGAGGTAATGAACGCCGCGCTGTATCCCGCGACGATCTCAACGCCATCGGTTGCATCGAAAACGCTCAGCGCTCCCCCGATTTCATTACGCACGCGGCGGTGGTAGCGGAGCAGTTCATCGCCGTGACGAATCGCAAAGTCATCGTAGCCGCTGAGCTGCGGATTGAACGTGGAAACTTCTTGTTTGCATTCCGCAATCAAAATCCTTGGCATCAGCTAGGCTCCGTCGTGATGAATTCGTTCGTAGTCTTTGGGAAACAGATAGAGGATGCCGAGGACCAATAGGACGGCGGCCACGGCGAACGCCAGCGAGGTGTACGAGAGCATCCGCTCCAAGCCGACTGATTTTTTCCAAATGCCACCGACCAGTGGCGCAAAACCGGACAGCGCCGCTCCGCAAAAATTAAGCAATCCCACCGCCGAGGCGCGCGTATTAGCGGGGACCACTTCAAAGGCAGCCGGAAAGACATTGCCAATGAAAAAACCACTAAACAATCCGAAACCGGCCGCTGCAATCCGGGTCGCATCGAGAGACTCGGCACTGCCGATCCAATGCAGGCACGGGGCGCACAACATCAAACTAATCGCCATCAACCACAGCCGCGCTGCCTTGGTACGCAAAAACAGTTTGTCCGCCAAGAAGCCGCCTCCAAGCAGTCCGATAAACGTGGTGCTCTGTAGATAAGCGGTCGCCGTAAAGGCCGCATCCGCAAGGTCCAGCGAATACTTTTCATAGAGAAAACTGGGCAACCAACTGTACAGCATCCAGAGACCGAAGACGAAGGTGGGAAAGACAACGCAGAGCAGCAAAAAGGTTGGCACTTTCACTAATTCGGTGATCGCCAATGTGCCGTCCGCGCGCTTCGTTTCCACCTCCGCGTCCTCGTTCACGGTGCGCAAAAACATCGCGTACGGCAAGCAATAAAGCAGCCCGATCGCGCCGAGAATAAAGAACGCCTCACGCCAGTATCCTTGATGTGCCATCCAGCCCCCGAACCACGCGCCCGCCACGGTACCCACGATCTGGGCGGTCGTCAGCGTCGCCACCGCGCGTGAGCGTTTTTCCGGTGCGTGGGCGTTGGACGTCAACGCGATCGCGGCGGGCATGTACAGCGATTCGGAAACCCCCATCGCGGCGCGGAGGGCAAGCAAGATGAAAGCGGATGTCGCAAATCCAGTCCCCACCGTCACCAAACTCCAGATCGCCAGACTGAACACGACCAACACGCGTTTTGAGTACTTATCCGCGATCTGCCCCGCCAAAGGACACCCCAGCCCATAGACCCACAGAAAGATCGATCCGGTTAAGCCCAGTTCGCGGTCCGTCAGTCCCAAATCGGACTGCAAGACAGGGAACATCGCGAACACTGCTTGTCGGTCGCAGTAGTTCAAAAAATAGGCGCACCACATGAATGCGACCAAATGCGTGGCCTTGCGCCCGCTCTGCTTAATTTCAGCTTGTGTCACGATCTGCGCGGGCCAGGGGTTGGAGGATTGGAATTCTAAACGCGATGCCCGCGACACAATCGACATTCGGTGTGAGGCACGGTGCAGGTAGCTTCCGGTGGGACTCTCGAACGGTCGAGCCCGCGCCGGGTTGGAGCACGGCCATGACGGCGTCCGATCTGCAGTCCGCGAACCCTGGGGGAAAGCACGAACCGTTTTGGGGAGGCTGGAGTCTATCCGATCGAAACTGAGAAATCCAGTTTCTGCTAAAAAAAGCATCGACGATGCTCAACACTCACATCATTCACATCAACACTCCCCCACGTACGCAGGTACACAACGACAATGATGCGCTATCGCACCCGAGTTACCTACGACCGTGAACCAGCAGCGTCCCTTGGCCACTTGCCGTAACAAATTCGCCTGCGACCTTAGTGGCGTCCGCAGCAGACGAACCGAAAACCACAACCGCTTGCATCCGTGTCAGTATTAAAGGTTCGTTAGCGGTTCACCAAGCACAGTGTCCTCACGCATCGTTTCACCTTCTTGTCTGCGAGTCGAGTCTCGCGCCGAAAGGCGTTTCACCTCAACGAAGCCAGTCCCGCAGCCGAAACCAGCCTCGTAATTGCACGCCGGCCACGGCGTCTGTTGAACGCAACCTTGAATTGATCGCGTCATTGACAAACGGGAACAAAAAGAACATTTCAACCGCTTGCACCCGTGAACCCGCAGCGTCCTCGGTGTGTATGCCCAAGTTGTGTGCAAGTGAAGGAGAACCTTTTTGAGTCACTCCGTTACGGACGCGTGGGGATGTGTATTGCTAGAAAAAACGGCAACACCGTCACTTCAAACACCGTCGCTCACTTCAAACACAGACGCTCCGGCCATGCAAATCAACGCCACAACCGCACGACTACGGTTTCGCTATAATCATGACTCCTATAATCATGACTGATTCGTGACTCGGCTTGACGCCCCCCAGTTTGGCCCCCGTGCCATCGTCGAATCCGCCCTCATGCACCTTGGGACTTCCTTACGTGATGGAATCGGGCGACATGGCCACCTATACTGTGACACCGCGCCCCCCTCCTGCCTTATTTCCCCCAAAAAAACCTGTAGCGAACAATGTGCACCATGCTCCATCGGCCGCTTTTCTCGATTGTCTGTTTGTCAGTCATTTCCAGCCTGATTTCGCAGATCGCGGTTGCCCAAAACCAAGCGAGTTCGACCACCGAGATTGATGGGATTCACTTCACGCTCGCCGAGGGGTTGCGGATTGAAAAGGTCACGAACGAATCCTTGATCAAATGGCCGATCGTCGCCGATTGGGACAATCAAGGTCGTTTGGTGGTCGCCGAGTCCGCAGGCGTCACCAAGCCCATCGTCGAACACAACAAAACCAAACCTCACAAACTGATCCGTTTAGTCGATAGCAACGGCGATGGAACGTTTGACAAGCGAATCGTTGCCGCCGAGCAACTCGCCTTTCCCGAAGGCGTCTTGTGTCTGGGAAACGACGTGCTCGTCTCGGCACCGCCGTTGATTTGGAAACTGACCGATGCCGACGGGGATGGAGTTTGCGAAGATCGTGAAGTCTGGTTCGATGGGCAAACGATCACCGGCTGTGCAAACGATTTACATGGCCCGTATCTTGGTCCCGATGGATGGGTTTATTGGTGCAAGGGTGCCTTTGCAGCCCAGACGCACGATCTTGTTAATGGCCAGACCCTGCAAACCTCAGCCGCTCACATTTTTCGTCGCCGCATCGACGGGGGACCGATTGAACCGGTGATGACGGGCGGGATGGACAATCCAGTCGAAGTCGCCATCACCCCTGAGGGCGAGAAATTCTTTACCAGCACCTTTTTGCAACAACCTGGCGGCGGACTCCGCGATGGGATCGCCCACGCTGTCTACGGAGGCGTGTACGGCAAAGAGAATTCGGTCTTGGCGAATCATCCTCGCACGGGACCATTGATGCCAATTTTGACCCAACTTGGCCCGGCGGCGCCCAGTGGACTCGCTTGCCTAAGATCCAATCAATTGACGCGATTCACCGAGCACCCGGATACACGTGTCCTTGTCGCCGCCTTGTTCAATTTGCAAAAAGTAACCGCCCATCAATTGGTTCCCGAGGGTGCCAGCTTCCGCACGATCGATCACGACTTGGTGGTCGCCGACCGTGTTGACTTTCATCCCACCGATGTGATCGAAGACGCGGATGGCAGTCTACTGGTGATCGATACCGGAGGTTGGTACGACCTGTGTTGCCCTACGTCGCGAATCGATCAAAAAACGGCCTCAGGTGGCATCTATCGAATCTCGACGGACAAGACAGCTCAAAACGGCTTCGCTCGCGGGCCGGTGGTCGTTTCCTCCGCCGCTGACCAAGCGTCGGTAACGACAGCACAATTGTACGATCGGCGGCCTTGGGTTCGTCGCCAAGCGGGCTTGGCCGTGACGGTTGCGGGCGACACAGCGACCAAGTCTCTCGATGCCATCCTCCGTGATGCGGATCGTTCGATCGACGACCGACTGACCGCATTGTGGTCGCTTAGCCGAGTCGGCAGCCCCGCGGCGGTCGCTACCATTTCCGATCACCTGCGTGATCCCAATCCGCAAATGGTGCAAGCGGCTTGTCACGCCGTGTCGCTTCACCGCCACGAGGGCTCGCGCCCGCAACTCGAGCGTTTACTGAAACATCCCTCGCTTGCCGTCCGCCGCGTTGCCGCCGAAGCACTCGGCCAAATCGCGAGCGCTGCCTCGGCCCCCACATTACTATCCGCATGCGAACATACCGGCGGCGATCGCCACTTAGAACACTCCTTGTTGTACGCATTGATCGAAATCGCGCAATCGAATTCCATCGATCTGATCGCGATGGCTAACTCCGACACGCAATGGACCGCCGTGTTGCTGGTTCTCGACCGCGTCGGACGCAGCGACCAAGTCGAGCTCTCTCGGTTCTTTACGGCCTGGAGCAGCAGCGATCCCAAGTTGCGTGACATCGCCGCAGAAATTTTGGCCAAGCACCCTCAATGGGCATCGGAATCGATCACCAAGATCGCTGCGATGTACACTCAGCTCGATGCTGCGGATTCCCCCGCTGCGGACAACCTCGCACGTCTGGTCGCGGGTTGGAAGAACGAACCATCGACCCAGCAATTGGTCGCCGATTGGATCGGCAACGCCGCCGCAGCGAAACCGTCGCAGCAACGGTTCTTGGCCACTCAGCTGAGCCAAATCTCGCCCACGAAGGTCCCACGTGACTGGGCTGCCCCAATCGCGACGTGGTTGGAAGCCGCGAGTGAACCGGTGCAACGGGCGCTAACCGAAAATTTACCTCGGCTCCAAATCGAAGCGGCCGATGCGTCCTCGTTACCCGAAACAATCATTCGCATCGCACGTCAAGCGGAATCGACCGACCATCGCTTGCGTGTGCTTGGGGCACTCCCCGCAGGACGCAAAGTCGACGATCCCGAACTCGAAAAAGAGGTCGTCGCGTCGTTCTTGAGCGACGACGAAACGCTTGCCCCGCTAGCATCCAAAGTGCTCCAGCGAGTGAAACTCTCGGATGCAAGCCAATTGGCCGATGCGTTGCCAAGCATCCCCTCGCAATCCTTGACGACCGCCATCGAAGCGGTCCATCGGGCCAGCAATGATGCAATCCAATCCAAGATGCTGGCGGGACTCGCATCCCTGCCTGCCGCGAAAACGTTGCCGCAAACCTACTTGACGAATCTGTATAAACGATCATCCAAGGAACTGCAGGCACAGGCCCAGCAGACCGCCGCGGATTTGATCCGTCCCGCGGCGGACGTCAAGGCCACGGTCGACAAGACACTGGCCCGACTGAGCAGCGGCGATCCCGTTCGCGGATTGCAAGTGTTCCGTAGCAGCAAGGCAGCCTGTAGTGCTTGCCACCGCATCGGTTACGTCGGACATGACGTTGGCCCCGAGCTCACTCGCATTGGCGCCAGCCGGACACCCGACGCGTTGTTGGAAGCGATCTTGTTCCCCAGCGCCCGCCAAGAACAGAGTTACCAGGGCTCTCGCGTGTTGACGATCGATGGCCAGGTCTACAACGGGCTGATCAAACATCGCACCCCCGAAACCATCGAACTGCAAGTCACCGCCGAACGATTGGTGGTGATCCCAAGCGAAGAGATCGAACTGCTTGAACCGAGCGACATCTCGGTGATGCCAGCCGGCTTGGCCGAGCAATTGACAATCGAAGAGCTCTCGGACCTGATGGCATTATTGCAATCGGCGAAGTAGTTCCCGTCGGGTTCGCTTTCGTAGCTGCGTTCGCAAGAACGCGGTCCACCGTCTGGCGACATGAGCTACAGCAAAATTAAAAATGCATTAGTTAAAGGCCGGCGGTCGCGTTTGTTGCGGGAACCGCGGCTAACGCCATGCGGCTGATTTTGCGTAAAAACTCCTGCCTAGGCGTTTAGCTGGGTCGCAGCGATCGAGACCGCTCCGGCGACCGGTTCGCGGATCGGATGAATCTGCGGTTGCAGCCCCACATCCGACAGCAGCTGACACAGACGATCGGCAAAACGTGGCTGTTGCGTCAGCACGCCGCCGGTGACGGCAAACGCAAACGGCGTTTCGGCAAATCCCAGACGCGTTGCCAACGCTGTGACCATCTCGCACAACTCCGCCGCGGCGGACTCGATAATGTCTCCTGCGGCAACATCCCCCGACTCCGCAGCTGCGAACACAATCAAGGCAAGCCGAGCGATCGACGCGCGATTGGTTTGCTCGGAATAGATGACCGGGATCAATTCGCTTGGGCTGGTGATTTGGTAATGCTCGAGGATGCTCGGCAGCAAGCTCGTTTGCGGACCGCGTCCATCGGCGGCGCGGGCTGCGGCACGCAAACCAGCCACTCCGATTTGGTAGCCGCTTCCCTCATCACCAAACAAACCACCCCAACCTCCACACCGCGCCGTCGATCCGTCCGCACTGCGTCCGATTGCCAGCGATCCAGTGCCGGAGATCAATGCGATGCCGACTCCATCACGCGACGCCGCGTACAACACCGGCATCGCATCATTGGTGATCGTTATGCGATGCGACAATTGGCATTGCTCGGCCCACGTGCGAATCAACTGTTGCTCGGCCTCGCGATCGGCACCGGCCAGCGACAAGCACGCGCTCGCCACCGTTGTCCTGGTTCGCTTGGCGTCCGCAAACACAGCGTCGATCGCGAGGTCGAGGTTCGCGGTCGCTTGGTCGAACCCGACACTGCGGCCGTTGGAGGGTCCCGACCGTCCACGACCGATCGTTTCGGTGCGGCATTGGTGATTGCGACGAGCCAACCACGCAACCGTCTTCGAACCGCCTCCGTCGATACCTAGAATCAAGTCGTCTTGGTGCATCACGCTGTTTTTTTATTGAGGACGATCTTGGTTGAGAACGCGGCGTAAATGTCCCCCGCAATCGGCCAGCTGTTGACGCGCCGCCTCCGCAGTGACTTCTTGCAAATGCGAAACGATTGCCGTCTTCACTTCGCCATCGCAACGGTCCAACAAACGGCGAGCTTCCTCGGGTGCGATGCCCGTGATGTCCGAAACGATTTGGCAAGATCGCATGCTCAACTTCGCATTGGTGGCGCGTAGATCGACCATCAAATTGCCGTACGTCTTGCCGATTCGGACCATCGCCCCGGTGGTGAGCATGTTCAACACCATCTTGGTGGCGGTCCCCGCCTTCATGCGGGTCGAACCGCTAATCACTTCAGGACCGACGACGGGCGAAATCATGATTTGACAATGAGGTCTCAGTTCGCAATCGGCATTGCAGCTCAATCCGATCGTGAACGCACCGACTTGGTTGGCGAATTGCAGACCGCCGATCACGTAAGGCGTTCGCCCACTCGTCGCGATCCCCATCACCACATCTTTGTCGCAAACGTGATGGTCGGCCAAATCTCGCTGGCCAAACTCGGGGTGATCTTCGGCGCCTTCGATCGCTCGCGTTAGCGCGTCTCGGCCGCCTGCGATTAAACCGACCACCATCTTGGCGGGGGTGTTGAACGTCGGCGGACATTCGCTGGCATCCAATACCCCCAAGCGGCCGGAGGTGCCCGCCCCCATATAAAGCAGTCGACCTCCCGCGCGAAAACGATCGGCGATCACATCGATCGCGGCCGCAATCGACTCCGCTTGAGTGGCCACGGCCGCAGCAATGCTGGCGTCTTGCGAATTCATCAACCGCACGATCTCGAGCGCCGAGAGCGAATCGATTTTGCTCGACTCAGGATTGCGAGCTTCCGTAGTCAGTTTTTCAAGCATAATTGGTTGTTCTTTGCAGATGGTTGATTCATCGTTTTCGTTGCCAATCGACACGGATCGAACGCGGGTCGCAGCGAACGCGGGGGCCAGCGAATTAGGGGGGCACCGGATCGTCGACGACCACCCCAAAGATGATTCCACGATGGCCTCGATCATGCATTGTCATAACAAGCAACCTCAAGAAACGAAACACGGTATTGTAGAATAGCGTGGCTCGTCATTTTCGGTGACATGGTAAAGCCGAAGTGACGTCAATCGATTGCCTGGGGTGTCAGTCGTCTGGCACATAATGCGTTTTGGTTTCTCCCCTATTTTCGCCGCCCGCCTGCTTGTCACAGGAGTGATCCCGATGATTAAATGAGTTCACGTTCGTCCCACTGCCTCCGCTTTCCCTACACCTCGCCAGGTTTCCGATATCCATCGGGGGGCCTCAAGAGCGACTTTCCAACAGGAATATTAGTTTGGCAATCAGTTCGATCGACGCTGCGATCTTAGTCCTCTACATGCTGATCATGGTCGCGTTGGGGCTTTGGGTAGGGCGTGACCAGAAGGATTTATCGGGATACTTGCTCGGCGGACGCGATTTGCCGTGGTGGGCGATCCTGGGTTCGATCGTGGCGACCGAAACCAGTACCGCCACATTTTTAAGTGTGCCGGGAATCGCGTTCGCGGCCGACGGCGACATGCGTTTCTTACAACTCGCGTTCGGATTTCTAGTGGGCCGCGTGATCGTAGCGATCGTGCTGGTGCCGTTGTACTGTCGTGGCGAAATTTTTACCGCCTATGAAATTTTGCAACAGCGATTCGGCGGGGCTAGCAAGAAATGTGCCTCCCTTTTGTTTCTGATCACGCGGAATCTGGGAGACGGACTGCGGCTCTTTTTAGCCGGCATCGCGCTCGAAAAGGTGCTCGGAATCGACCTGCACCTCTGCATCGCCGTGATCGGGATCGCCACGATCGTGTACACGTTCTTTGGCGGAATGAAGGCCGTGATCTGGAGCGACTGTATCCAATTGGTCGTCTACATGGTTGGCGGTTTCTTGGCGTTGAAGATCTTAGTCGGCTTCTTGCCGGGCGGGTGGTCTGAGTTGTTCGAATTTGGCAACTCGACCGGGCGCTTTCACATCCTCGATTTCCGCTGGCAATCGACCGCCACGTTTAACCTTTGGAGCGAAACGTATACGTTTTGGTCGGGTTTGATCGGCGGCGCTGTGCTGACGCTAGGCACCCATGGCACCGACCAAATGTTTGTCCAGCGTTACCTTTGTGCGCGCAGCGGACGCGATGCGCAACGCGCCGTCATCGCCAGCGGCTTTGTGGTCTTTGCTCAATTCGCCCTGTTTCTACTGCTGGGCGTTGCCTTGGCCGCCTATTACACCAATGTCGATCCCCAAACCTTCGCCCACAACGACGAAGTCTTTGCCACCTTTATTGTCGACCATCTACCGATCGGCTTGGTCGGAATCACGCTGGCCGCCGTCTTCGCCGCAGCGATGTCGACCCTTTCCAGCTCACTGAACTCTTCCGCCGCTGCCGCCGTATCGGATTTCTACGCGCCTTGGGCTTACCCCGAGGTCGGCGACGATCCATCTCATCCCGATCACAGCGACAAACTGCTGTTGGCCGGCCGTTCCTTCACCATCATTTTTGGGATACTCCAAATCGCCATTGGAATGGGAGCCAGCTACGTGTCACGCAGCGTCGTCGGAGATGCGTTGGCGATCGCGGGCTTCACCGCTGGCATCTTGCTCGGGGTGTTCGGGCTTGGCATGTTCACCCGTTCGGCCCATCAACGCGGTGCCCTGGTGGGGATGGTCTGCGGGATCGCGGTTTTGACCGGGATCAAATTTGGAACCACCATTGCTTGGCCCTGGTACGCGATCATTGGATCGCTGACCACCTTTGTCTGCGGTTACCTTGCGAGTCAATTGATTTCCCCTCTCCATGCACCCGCTGCGTCTACCGTCGAGGATGACTCGATGCGTGACAAGGAATAAACATGAACCGAAACGTTTTGTTTTCTCTGTTGTTTGCCGTTGCTCTATTTACGGCGTTGCCGCGGACTGCCCCCGCTCAAGTTCTCGCCGGCATCGATGTGCTCGAAAGAGACCATTTCCAACAACTCGCCGGTCGCAAGATTGGCTTGATTACGAATCACACGGGGGCCAACGCTCGCGGCGTTTCCACCGTCAAGCTTTTTCATGATTCGCCGAATGTTAACCTAGTGGCGCTGTTCAGTCCCGAGCATGGCTTCGCCGGCGTCTTGGACCATGAGAACATCGGGGATCAACGTGACTCATTGACAGGTCTGAAAGTCCATAGCTTGTACGGCAAAACACGAGTGCCAACACCCGAGATGCTCGCAGGAATCGACACACTCGTGTTTGACATTCAAGATATCGGCACGCGTTTCTACACCTACATCTCGACGATGGGCGGCGCGATGAAGGCAGCGGCCGAGCACCGCGTTCGCTTCGTTGTCTTGGATCGCCCCAACCCGATCGATGGGATCACCGTGCAAGGCCCTGTCTTGGATCGTGGCGGCGAGTCGTTCGTCGGATACCACCCGATTTCCGTACGCCATGGCATGACGATTGCGGAATTGGCAAGGATGTTCCAAGCCGAATGGAAACTTGATCTCGATTTACAAACCATTCCAATTGAGGGCTGGAATCGCCGCGAGATGTTTGACGCCACAGGACGACTGTGGATCAACCCGTCACCGAACATGCGCAGCTTGAACCAAGCGTTGCTCTACCCCGGAATCGGGCTGTTGGAAACCACCAACGTCTCGGTGGGACGCGGTACTGACACTCCCTTCGAACTTCTCGGCGCCCCCTGGATCGATGCCCTCACGCTGGCGAGGGAACTGAACGCCGCCGCACTCAAAGGAGTGCGGTTCGTGCCGGTCGAGTTCACCCCGAACGCGAGTAAGTACGAGTCCGAAACGTGTGGCGGCGTGAACATCATCGTCATCGACCGAGCCAGCTTTGATCCGCTCGAAACCGGTTTGTTGCTGGCTATTACGCTGCATCGACTCTATCCCAAGGATTGGAAGACAACGTCGCTGAACCGATTGCTGGTTAGCGAAAAAACTCGCGATGGGATTCTCGATGGCAAATCGATTGACGAACTGCAAGCGGCCTACCAAAACGAGCTGAACGACTTCATACGCCGCCGCGAAGCGTTCTTGCTGTATCGCTAATCCTTCCTTAGAGAACCGTGAAATTGATGAAGCGTGAAATCATGCTTGGGCTCGAAGCCTGCGTGGCCGAGCGTCCCCCGGCGCTCCGATCCGCGCGGATCGGTTTACTGATGAACCGCGCCTCGGTTGACCGCAACCTTCGTTTGGCCTGCGATGTCTTGCACGATGCGTATCCAGGCCAAATCGCCGCCCTGTTCACACCTCAGCATGGGCTATGGGGCGACGCCCAAGCGAATATGATCGAAACCGACCACGGCTGGCACGCGGGGTTGGACGTTCCGATCTATAGTCTGTACAGCGCCTCGCGGCGACCGTCACCCGAGATGCTCGCCGGACTCGATTGCTTTGTGATCGACTTGCAAGACGTGGGCACACGTGTTTACACCTTCGTGTGGACGATGCTGGAGTGCCTGCACGCGTGTGCCGAAGCAAACGTCGCGGTACTGGTGTTGGACCGGCCCAACCCGATCGGCGGCCGGATCATCGAAGGCCCCTTGTTAGAGGACGCGTATCGCAGCTTTGTCGGCGGAGCGCCCGTTCCGATGCGTCATGGATTGACGATGGGCGAACTAGCGTTGCTGCTGAAATCCGAGTTGCAAATCGATGTTTCGCTTGAGATTGTCCCCGTTCAGAGATGGTCTCCGGAGGACTTGTTTGCAGCACTCGGTCGGCACTGGCTATTACCTTCACCCAACTTGCCCACCGCCCAGTCCGCGATCATCTATCCTGGCCAAGTTTTGCTCGAGGGAACCAATCTCTCCGAAGGCCGTGGCACCACGACGCCATTCGAAGTCGTCGGTGCTCCGTTTATCGATCCTGATACCATGATCCAAGCCCTAGGCGACATCGACCTACCAGGCGTCCATTTTTTGCCGCTTTATTTTCGGCCTACCTTTGACAAATGGCGAGACCAGCTCTGTGGAGGCGTCTCCATTCACATCACCGACGCCGAACGTTTCCGCTCACTGAAAACATCGATCGCAATCCTCTCCGTGATCCAACAACATTGGCCCAATGATTTTCGCTGGCTCGATCCACCCTACGAGTACGAGACACGAAAGCCGCCGATCGACATTATCTACGGCAGCAACAAGTTACGAGAGGGATTAGGTTCGGGCCAGACGGTCGACGGACTTACCGAAGTCGATGTCACCGCGTGGAACCAACGAACGTTCGAATTCCAAATCTACGATCCCAGCGAGCAGCGTTTTCGCGGTTGAGCGAGTGGAGTATCCAATTGATGATTCGAAATGCTTCTCCCGTCCTCTACTGACCGCATTCAACTCTTTGCCATCTATCTTTTTGCATAAACGTCCGGCCGTCAAAGTCCAGACTCTCTTTTTCGGCCGCGGCAAAGGGGACGTTCCTGAAAACGATCACTGTCCCCTTAGCCCCGTCCCCTTAGCCCCCACTTGCCAAAATCGTTCTTCGTGTACGTCCATGCCCTGCCCTTGGCATGGCTCCAGAATGCGGGGCCTGCGTCGCGATACCAATCGATCCTCCATTGCCTCTCATCGCTCCACGCGTGGTCGCCGACGCGTCTGCTGAGGTTCAGGTGCCGCATCGCATGACAGGCAGCTTTTCGAATCTTGCCGACCGAGTCCCCCCGGCCATGCGTTGCAATGCGATGTCACTCCACCAGCATCACCACTGGCCATAGAGTGTTGCGGTACCGGTCACGTTTGCCTCAATGGCTCGCGGCAATCGAGCGGCGGAACAGCATTAGGCTGTCCAAAAAACACAGCAGCCCGAGTCCGGCCGTCGCGGCGAATTGCGGCCAGACTTCGCGGATGCCGATTCCAACGTTTCGCTGTTCGTCTTCGTACGCAAGTCAGCAGCGGTTCCTTCGGCCAAAACTTTGCCCGCGTTCATCGCGACCAACCAATCGAACCGCTCCGCTTCTTCCATGAACGCCGATAGCGCAACAGCAGCTCACGCGCACAAGAGTGGCCCCGACCAACGGTTTGGCATTCAAAGCCAATTAGCGATCCAAGAAGTGGATCGGCCTTCTAAACTTCATTTCAGTTTCGTCGAGGGATGGCGAGAGTCACAGCGTAGTCGGCGGCTCCAACGGGCGAGTCACTGAAATAGATATCGAAACCGTCCGGCGTATGCTCAATTGCGATCACGTCTCGACCTTGACGATTAACGATCCTTGCCTTCGATAGATCCAATCGATTTCCGAAATCTCGCCATGGCGTGGGAGTCCGATGCAACTTGATCCAAGGCTCTCCATCGAAAAGCACCTTCTTGGGGCGTGCCCAGTGTTTGTGTACGTAACGCACGGCATCGCGATCAAAGACGATCCGTCCACTACCATCAAATTGCCCCGAGATGCGTAGTAGCTTCGGCTGCGCATCGACAGCTTCATCGAAGGCCGTTTCATTGGCGTGCGGGTCAGACGGTTTACTGCGTTCGTCACGTGGTGGTGCTCCGACGCTCAACGTCGTAAAAACGAATAGACAGAACAAAGAGTGGAGGCACGCTTTCATTGCGGTCACCTTTTTGTTGGAACGGAACATGTCGTAACCATCCTCGTCTGCGGGGGAGCGGGACACGGTGCGAAATTGAATTCCAAGCACACGGGGTTAGTCGTTGGATCTCGACCGGACCTCCATCGCATAAGAGCGTTGGCGATAGACTGACGGCGGGCACTGACTGGCAAGCAGCCCCAACTGGCATTCACCGCCGCTCACCGCCATCGTGGGGTGATCGGTTGCTGGGAGCTGCGGGTCGAGGTCAACCAGTTCAGGGGCTGCGGACACACCAGCATAGCCGATCCATCGAAGGACCGTGCAAATATCGACCGTGAGCCCATCCGGCAACGATCGTCGAAGTTGAATGAACAAATCAAGCGATCGGGTTCTTGTGGAACGCGCGAATCAAATGAGCCAGCGGAACAAACGCCGCGCCAATCTCGATCGAAAACCAAAGTCCCTCGTATCCGACAGCACGTAAGATCGCAAAGACCACTGCGGCGATGGTGACCGCGGCAAAAATGGTGCACAAATGAAACTGCAGCGCCGTGGCAGGGCGATGACACTCGGATGATACGGCGCGAGCGTGCTTTGGGTAGCCACACGAATCACAGCTGGCGTCCCACGCAGAACGTTGTTCGGAACAGTTTGGGCACGGGTGCGATGGCGTCATTCGGACTGGCAATCAAAAACAGCGAGGGAAGCGGTAACAAGTGCGACGCGGTCGTTCAAATCAAGTTTCACGAGCGGCCCCTTTCGATTCGAGCGGCCCCTTTCGATTTCGTAGTTCGAATTACTCCCCGAACCTCGGTCGCCACCAAGCACGCAGAGCCGACTCGCCATTTGCAAAATGATGCAAGCCACAATCCGTGTGCGCAGCATTGTTACCGGAGACCTTGATCTGTTGAATGGCATTGAACGGGGTCTGGTGATTCAGGCAGCAAGGTGAGTAGCGTGCCAGCAAGGGCGGCAACGTCAGCGTTTGGTGATAAAGTCAGCTGACGAAGGTCATTCGCGTATTCCGTGCGGACCCACCTTTGAGCGGCGACGTTGTTTTCAACCAAAGCGGTGAAGTCACGAATGATTTGACTTTGCGTCGGAGTATCACCATTGATCAGGCCCTCGTGGTATGACTGGACAACCGCGGCACCAAATGCGTCGGCCAGTCCGTCGCCGTCAATCACGATACGGTTTGGAAGGCCACGAGCCCAAGCGACCACCTTGACCGCACTCCATCCCGCAATGGAGATGCATATCACGCCTAACGTCATCGCGGTGATGAGCAGTCGTTTTGTTCGACGAGTCATTCAAACACCTTTGAACAAGCGTGAATTCCAATCCGATCACCAGGGACGGAGAGTGAACGATCCATCAAATTTCGGTCACTTCCGTGCTTCGGGCGAGTCGCTCGAGGGTCTTTCAGGTTTAGGATACGCTTTGTATTCACCATGTGCCACGGATTCCTGCTTCGTGGTATCGCGATATCTGTTCTTGGTCCAATTCACCCACCGCCCCCTCTCGGAACCCGAAGGGGGCAGTTAACGCATCCGGGCTCCCAGCCAACAGCTCTCAACCGGCATCCCTTCGCACTCTACAATCACGATCAAGTCCGCATCGCGAGCATTGAGATTCGCGCAGATTCGCTTAGTTCTTGGCGCAAATTCGCACTAAACGTTTGCCCACGAATCACGCTATTCATCGCGAATGAGCGCCGCATGACGGAATTGCATTAGGGACAAAATGCAAGGCAAACAACGACGATCAATCGCCGCGGTAGCGTCGACAGCGATCGTCGCACGGTTCAACCGACGACGTGAATTTGCGACCACGGGTTCCGTCCTCAAGGCCTAACCGCGCAAAGCGTTTCCTGTGACGCACGGTTCAACCGACCAAGCCCTACGTAAAGACATCGCCGCCAACGAGGCAAACGAGGTGGCCAGTATCAGAATACGAGCCACACAGCTCAGCGTCTTCTCGATCAGCGAACGCGGATAGAGATTCGTTGCACATCACCGTTGGCGGCGAACTCTCAGATTGAACGCGGGTCAAGGCATCCGTCTGACGAGCGGGGCATTGATACAAATACCGAATTGGCAACGAAGCCAAACATCATGTTCTGAGTCCGATAAAGGCGGAGTTCACGCAGAGACGTGAGTAGATGTTCCATTTGCAAAAACTTGTTGCGGCCGCGGCAAACTCTGATTTTTAGTCACACGTTCTCAGCCGCTCTGGTTCACGCCATGGGTATCGCTACGGCTGCCCGGTTACCGCGGAAATAGCGTTCAGGAACGAAGGGTCGCGATGGTCACCCGTAACGCGGAAGGAGCCGTTAATGGGACTGAAGATTTGTGGTACTGAAACAACCTGGCCATCCACGAGTACGGCAAGCGTCGACGAATTTGGAGAAGTGGTTGCAGCAAGCATCTTCTTCGTGCCAGCAGGATTCAATACGATTTCGAGAGCGGGAACCGACTCGGCAGGTTCTACACCACCGACCGTCTCAATCTCAATCATCGATTTTGCGACCGTCGCAATATCCGAAGTCTGTACCACGGGGGGGCCGACCAAGTTGATCGTCGCCTTTGTGGTCGGGTCAACGGCAGCCTTCGTGCCTAGCCCCTCCACTGCGGCCACAGCGTAGATCTCGATTATTACGCCCGGCGGAACAGGGCCAGGAATCGCAGTCGTTCCCGGTTCGCAACCGGCCAAAAGCACGACGGTCAATGCCAGCGGGATCATGCATTTCATAACGGTCTCGATGTTTGTGGGACAATGGTAACAAGAGATAGACGGGGGAACTTGCTCCACCCTTGGAGCCAAACTTTCCACCGCCGCTTCGGTTCATCGCATGCTTCGCAGGTGCGATTCAAATTCGTGCCGCTCGTTCTGCGGCGATCAATCCGTTTCGGTACTCCATCGAAAGTCATGGCTCCTCTGTGCTGTCCGCAGCGGCCCCGCAAGCAAGGCCCCACGCGGCACAACGTTATTGTCGGATAAGAACGCTTCGCCATCGTTTCGTGCAACGGTGTAGCGATATGCTTTCTTTCCCATTATACGTGCGGAGAGTTTTCCGGTGACGCCCTTAAGTGGCAAGCCCTCATGAACAACCCTTTCGGTAAGGCACTCAATTTCATCCCAAGCAAACGTGGGTCGATTTGATCCTCGATGAACCACGAACCCCTGTTCATGAATAGCGACTTTCGACTGAGACAATCTTCTCACGTAATAACCAAATTCCACCGCAGCGACGAAGAGAGCTGCCGCCATGATATACTCTCCCATTGGCTCAAAGTCCTGTTGCGCTGCGTAGACCAAGTATCCACCGCCGCAAAGAAACAGGAATGAAATTAAATAATCAGCGATCACGTTTTCATTTTTTGGTTGAAGCGTTTTTTAAACGTCCAAGTGATTCCGGTCTGCAGGTGGAGGTATCCACTTCAAAACTCCCGTTAATTTGAGTAAGGCGTCGTCGACGCTATCTGTACAGCGAACGTTACCAATCAACACCAATCAACCCGCGCCGACCGTCAATCTTCCCCTTCAAAACGCCCGACTTCGCCGCTCGGTTGCATCGGATGGCACTGGCTTTCTTCGAAAGACATCAAATCGCCCAATCCAAACCGAGCTTGTCACCCCATCAGCATCCAGCAAATCCTCGGCCGCGCAGCATTTCGGCACCACACCTCTACTAAACGCTGCACTTTCATATCAACGCAAAGCCCCAGAGCATTGCAGAGCGAAAACACGTCCCCGGAAATCAACTTCGAATGCCAGAACGCTGAAATTCATCGAGCACGGAAGATTGATTTTCCATTTGCAAAACCACGCAAGTCGTCCTGCGGGTGCACGGCTTGGCTCTGGCAATTTTGGTCCGGGTATTGCCCCGACCCTCAGAACAAGTCCGCGCCCATCAAGAGCAGCTAAGTTCGATCGGCAGCGCAAGAGTTGTACTCACACGTGCAAGCATGGGTTGGTCGCCGCAAGAAGAAGTGAACGAACAGGAGGAAAGGGAGAGAACAGAGCAGGATTGACCAGCATCTCCGTTGACTCTGCGACCTCCGGTTCAATCCGAACGTATGGATCGTGTTGAAGGCAAAAAAATGTCTGGCAAAAAAATGAAGAATGGATCTTGGCAACCGCGGCGTTGAGCTCTTCCCCACACGTTACCCATCTTTTTGCCCCACATGCTTTTGTCGGCAATGCAGTGGAGAAAGAGCCTCGACAGCGCGTCGCCCGGTTCAATGCGTCTGCGGCGTCCCTTGATTTCGAGCGTTGACGATATCAACGCGAACGACTGGATCGACCTCGTGATTACTTCCATGCCAGAACGGTGGCGGTCACCCGATCCAAGCGGACGAGCCACCGTCAGAACAAGTGCCCCAAAAGGATACCAGAGTTTGATCGTCAGCGCACGATTTGTCCGCGAACGATGGAGCATAGGTTGGTCGCCGCAAGAAGAAATGAACGAACAGGAGCAAACGGAGAGAACAGAGGAGAATTGACCGGCATCTCCGTTGACTCTGCGACCTCCTGTTCAATCCGAACGTATGGATCGTGTTGAAGGTAAAAAGATGTCTGGCAAAAAAAATGAAGAATGGATCTTGGCAATCACGGCGTTGTGTTCTTTCCCATACGTTAGACGTCTTTTTGCCCCACATGTTTTTGTCGGCAATGCAGTGGAGAAAGAGCCTCGACAGCGCGTCGCCTGGTTCAAAGCGTCTGCGGCGTCCCTTGATTTCGAGCGTTGACGGCACCAACGCGAACCAATGGATCGGCCTCACGATGTTGCGATCAAATCATCGACCGCGCAGATTAGTCGCACCGATTCGACTGCATAACTTCTTCCATCCCAGAACGTTGATGTTCACACGGATTGCCCGGACGATTCTCTATCGCCCCAATAACCCAGCTCGTGATCTCGTGTGCGACACATGGTTCTTGCACTGGGCTTGAGTGGCAGACGACTCGCCAATCGGACGAGATCCACAAACCTTAGAATACGGGCCGAATAGGGCCCGAGCAACAGGCGACCGAGCAAGCCAGCAAACAAGCAACTCGGCGACGACCAGCGATCATCGACTGCGCTGGAAGTCGGACGTGGGCGAGACCGCGCAACAATTAGTGTTTATTCGTGGCGATGAGTGTTTCAGTCGGAAAGAACACTCATCTTCGCTAATCGCACACGAAAGGCTTTGCCGTGGAGGGCCGCACTGCCTCGGTTGGCAGCGGCGAGCAATCGAGCAACCGACACGGAGCGTGGCAATCCACTGCGCATCGACGGAGAGCAAGAACGTCCGCGAGCACGTGGTCGCCGTGAGTGATCATCCACTTCAATAACTACGACCCGCCGTGCATCGCATTGTTACCCGCCATTTGGGACAGTGGCCGATGAGTCAACGGCACGACGCACCCAGGCTGCATACCTGCGAATGTACTCTCTGTTGGAACAAGATGCTACATCAGCAGCTTCCGCCATTCGAGCAGGAGCAAACCGTATGGCCATCGAAAGTTGGTCTTTGAATTGCTCGTAGAACCGACCATCAATAAGGCGATTGACGATTGCGTCGACCATGGATTTGCATTGATCGTCAGACGGCGGGTGATTTTTGAAGTACCGACACAGTTTCGCACGAGCCCGGTTGTGCCACATCCCCAAGCTCTCCGCGGTCACGAACGCAACCGCTCGTGTTGCAGCGTCGGTATCGCCACGTTTCACGTCTTCAATTAGCGAGTGAAGGTCCGACTTCGTCAGCGATCGAATCCAAAGTGCCACAAACGACGGTCGCATTGTCGACTCATTTCGCTTCATGCATTTACTCGGGTAACAGCGATAGTCACCCAGCCGCGGAAAACGATTTACGATTAGCAACTTGTCCAGCCAACGCGGCTTGGATGGATGCCATGGTCACGCCATGTTCCTGGCACGGCGTTGCCCAGAGATCAGTATAGCGAACATGACGGCGACAGACACAATCCCGCCAAGTATGGTCATGTGAAATCCCTGTGCTCGCATCCCCGTCATCATTGCGATAGCGATTGGTAGCAGTAGCGTTGCTAGACAGGCTCGCCACTGGCGTCGCCGGACGGTGGTGTCGATTGGCCAATTCCGTGACCGAACACGATATACCACCCCACCGATCGGCAGGCTGAGTAAGATTACAAGGTATCCAATCGGATTTGGGTTAGTGTAGATTGAGGTAGGCGCTAAAAGCGGCATCGCACAAACAGCACCGAGCAATCCGGCGACAGCAAAGTAGAGCAACGGGCCTCGAAAGGTGCGATGAGGTTTTCTTGTTGTCGTGGACTGATCCGATGTGTGTGGCGGAATGTATGGGCTCTCGTTCAGTTCGACCTCGCCGATGAATCCTGAATGCTCCGATGGCGTAACCACGTTGCCGCCCATGATTGACCATTTCAGTAACGTCACAGCGGCAACTTCAAAAAAGCCCACTTCGCCGCCGCAGAGCATTGCTGGGTTCGTCACATCACTTAGGTCTGCAATATTGGAACACAACACGACTCCCGTTGGTCGCGGCGGCTTGCGATGCGGAGTTGCGTTTACCGATGTCCCGCTTCCATGGCGATCAGGAAGCTGAAAACCTGAGTATCCGTTGGTTTCGGCGGCTCCCATTCATAGTTTATTGACACACCCACTTCACGTGAGATGGGGAAATCAAAAAGCGGCTGATTGGCAATTTCCACGCATCGATCGAATAGTGGCGACACATTCGGCTGCGTTGTCTTTCGACTGACTGATTCACCCGCATTGGCCAACGCGAAGAGTCCAAGCAACGAGCAAAGTACAGTCAGTTTCATGTGTTCTCTCCGTGAACGAATCTTGTAACGACATTACTCGCGAGTGTTCCATGTAACTGGCGTCACGTTCGATCGCGATTGAGTTGACGAATGCTGACCGTAACCGGGTCGCGTCATGAGAGTCTGCCATTTCCTCGATGCTAGAGATCCGAAGCCACTGAGTGTGGCGAACTTATTGGCGTTCGGTTCAATTTAAGTCGGATAAAACGGTAGAGGTCACCGGGCCGGGCGTGTTAAGTCTCAACTAGCCCTTTCCGCTTACGGCTGGCTCCGGTGCACCGGACGGCCACTCGCAATGCGATGGGTATTTGTCGCATTGCTTGGTTTGCAGCCCTAGCCTGCTACAGAACTTCTAGTTTTCCGTTCCTTCAATCTCTAGATCGACCAACTCTGTTTGGCGAAACGCAAATCTTCGGTGAAACGGATCGCCAAATGGGTCGCCGCTTTGCTTTAGCTCTGGCAACGGTTTCAGCAAATCATCCAACGCAGACACATGGATTTCAGGCGTGCCAAGTGACTTTAGCGACTTCGCTAGACTTTCAGTCACCGCGTACGGGAAACGATCATCGGGCGCGATCGTCGCGGTTCTTTTATCAACCTTCAAAACCAGAATTGGACTGCTATGGAATTTCAGTTCAAGTTCTTTTTTGGGCGCGAGAGTGATCTTGTCGGGGTTGTCGACGGCGAGTGCGTCGACAATCGTTGATATCAAATCAAATCTCGCACCGCTCGTAATCGTCACATGGTACTTAGGCCCACCTTCTTGCGAAGATGAATGTTGTACCACTGCGGCCCAGACGGGCTCACTCGTGCCGGTATCAGATGCGATACCAACACTACCAGAGAGAACCAATGAACAAAGCGACACAAACACGAGAAGCATTCGAATGATCGTAACGTCCTTTAGAACAGGGATGTGGAAAGGCAAAGGAATATTTCAATTCGAACAACGTTGAGCTTAACCGGGTGGCCGCGGTTGATCTTCCACTGTGAAAACGCGAGATCGGCCGCTCCGCATTCATCGCTTGATTATTGTTGCGTTCCGCCGTTACCATCAGGATACACCTGCTGCAGGATGAACAGGTAGTCATTCAGGGAGCGAAAATGGCGAGATTGACAGTCGTAAACCGAACCATTCCTGTAGAACGACGTCGGTCATGATATTCTACATCTCGACGCTGTAGTGAGAATGCGAGCCAACGATTTCCGATTCCGAAATCGGCTCCGAAGCCATTATCGGGTTTGCGAGTCCGCAGCAGCCTGGATACGTCAGTCGGCAAGTTGCATTTGCGTTGAACAACACCACTCCTCACAAATATCGATGCCCCTAGCGGGGATCGCCTAATGTGCGATGCATCTGAAACGGCGCCATGACGTTCTCCGGTTCGTGTTCTGGTTACTTGGTAGTTGCAGTAGTAATTCTACGCAAGCAAACGCCTGAAACGCGAAGTACTGCGAGCGTACAAATGACGATCCCCCACACCGAAACCGTTTGGAACCAAGTCGACCATGAAAACAGAGAAACGTTGACCGTCAAACCGATGGCGAATCCCGCGACCCCAGCGAACCGGCGAAGATGGGTCGAGCCCATCACAAGCAGTAGACAGGACAGGCCAAATAAGGCGATTAGGCTGCTGTACAGCGCAAGCATCAAAACATCCACTGGTTCGCCTGAGACGACCGAGACAGCATAGCGATACCAACACAACAGCACACTCACGAAAAACGTGGTGAGAAGTAAGTCCTGTATTCCGCAGCGCGCGTCAGCGATTGTATGAGTACAACGGACAGTCCCGATCCAAGGCCGGAGCAATGACAGGAATAGCCCTGTAAGTGATGCGGGGACCACAGTGCACCCTGACCGACCTGGCAATTCGGCCCACGGATTATCGAAAACACCGATGACGCCGTAAGCCCATCCTGTCGAGAGGAGGATCATGACCAGCGTTACAAGGGTCAGCGAAAATCGAAGCACCAAACCACCTGCGCCAAAGGCCAAATAAAGTGTGGACAACGCCGTCTGCGCTGAGGGAACACATGTCCAGCCCATCTCGTTGTATAGCGGCATCCAGCTGGGGTCGTTGATCCAGACCGTTACTCCAATAGCGACGGGAAGAAGAGCGAACTGCAAAAAACCGACGAAGACTAGGGGGAGCCATCGAATCTCTGTTGTGGAGTGGTTCAAGTGCTTTGATCCGAACGGCGGACATCAGGCGGGGGACGGGTGAGCGACGTGTAAGCAGACCAAGAAACCTGACTCCCATACTCACGTGCAATTCATTGTTCCCCGCTTCCTAGTCTGTCGCAAGAGAACGTTCAGAACAATCGATCAAATCACACGTTGAATGGCCATTGCTAGCTCGAATCGTCGTTGGGCAATCCACGAAACACATTGTGTTGTTTAATCGCATCCAGGACAGCAGTTCCCTTTTTGCTTATCCAGATGTCCGATGCATTAAATCCGTGCCAGATGAGATCATGCTTGTCGAGCAGCCAAACGAACGATGTCGCAAGTCCTGGTGACGCCAGCAACCATGCTTCCACATCACGTGTAATTGCCGAGAATGGTTCGAAATCATCTCCACGCGTTTCTTGTCGGTCAGCAGCGAACTGCAGTATGTCCCGAAGACCCCGAATCGCTTCCTCATAGTAGCCGCCACCGCACTACCCTAATTCGGACTTCAGATAGATGAGCAACTCGTCGTGGCTGCTTATTTCGATCTTTGGAATGCGTGCCAACAGTGACGCTTCAAGATGTTACTTATGTCGGGGAACGTTGGTCGACACCGAGGACGTCCAATGTGGTTTCCATGTGTAAATATAATATGCCGTCCTTCAGTGCAGACATCGTTACCAGCCATTCAAGCATCTGAAGCACGACGTTGAAAGCCAGCGACTAATGAAGCGGCGAAAAGACACAATACTACGGATGTCGTCGTCTCCACAATATTTTGAACTAGATACCACTCGCCGTTATCAATCGGCACGGTTTGTGGCCCGTCATGTGTAACGTTTTCCCAAATCCACATTGATATAGATTGTGGGAAAGAGCGAAACTGGATTAGTCCGAATCCGAATACGCCGTATGTGAGCGAGTAGCTCTGAACGCGACCGGTTGAGTGGAACGCGGCGACAAGTGCGGTGCACGCAGACAGAACGTAGAGGTGAGTGAGTACCTCAATTACCATCGTGCTTGGATGCTTGATCGATGCGAAAGCACATGCGAACACAGCGATGAAGGTTAACAGCGTGCAGGTCGTGAATCGCATCAGTGGCTAAGAGCATTCCTGTGTCGCGAGATCTGTATCGAGTCGGATAATAGCGGGGGACGGGAATGGAGCAACCATTCGTGAAAAACGCGTCACCGGCCCGCCGTTGGATCCGATGGTTATCCGCCGCGATCGGATGTCGCGGTCGAGTGTTGTGGTTTGTGGCATTTTACGAGCATCGCGATAGCCAGTAAAGCAAAAGAAATCAATGAAAGGCATAGGCCCACCAGCAAGCACACCAAAATCGTTGCATGCGCTTCGTACATCTCGGTCGGCTTTGGGGGCGTGCCATACATGGACAGAATTCGAAACACGCTGATGTAACCGTGAACGAGACCAATCAAACCTACAAACGCAGGCAAAAATGCAAACGGAAGCGCGACTGCGACCTCCGATGCATCTGCGAATCGCCAAGAACATCGACAGGCAACATAGAACGACGCTAAACCGCTAACGTAAAGCAGCGTCCCGTAAAGCATGCCGAGAGAATTTGCGAGCCATGCCAACAGGAAAGGATCATTGCGACCGGCGATAATAAATAATGCGAAGTAGCCCACGCACCCGGCGACGAAGTAGAAAATCGAGAGTAGCGAGAAGCGTGGCAATCGATGGTATCGGTTTGAGTCGGCGAACGTTGCGGATCACCCGGTCGGCGCGAGAGATTTCTCATTGTCACAACGCCCGACTTCGCCGCTCGTTCGCATCGGATGGTTCGCCGCTATTCGTCACGCATGATGTTGGCGATGGCAAATTGATCAGCATTAAGTGCAGCCGTGGCAAACGCTTTGGGATTCGCGATTCCTGGTTGGCCCCAACTCATTGCATGAACTCCCCATCCGGTCCAGAGAAATCCAGTGGCTCCCATGCAGACCAGGGCCAAATGCGAATACGCGGATGTCCATCGATTGCCGCGGCGTGCCAAACAAAAAACAACAAACAGATGCAACGCGAGCAAGACGAGGACCACAGGAGTGAATGCGGCAATGAAATCTGAAATCATTGACGCGGACTCAAACCTTGGCGTTGGATTTGTTCCGACAACGATGAAGCAGTCACCAAACGCCCAATTCATTTGCACGAGAACGAGGTCGAGCATTCCAAACGCGATTAAGTGCACGGACAACAACGAACATGTGCCAACCCATGATCCTCGCTGCGGCCCTACGGTTTGTGTTTCATCCATTGTGGCTACCTTGATTGGTTACGAAGGGGGAAGTCGTTTTCAGTCGGCAGAACGTCAAAATTCACGAGGATTGCGCGGTAGATCTTCTGACGGCCAAGAGATCCGGCTCGCGATCTCCCCTGCTATTTTTGGTTCTGCTACTCCCCGCCTATTTCCTTATGTGAAGCTAATGGCTGATCAGCGACGCTGCGTTTGCCCTCGTCCTTTAAACGCGTGAACACAGCCTCAGTCGCTTTGTTGGGTGGAGCCAGTTCAACCCGGTTGCCCTCGTCGCTAAACGTGATTTTCCAGGTATCCGACGGAGCTTGCCAGCGTCGCAAAAGGTCGGCAAACGGCAAAACAGACGGCTTGTCAGTCCAGTATTGAACGTGCAGCAGTTCGTCACTGACATGCCATCGCCCCGCAATCCCGGAATCAGAACGAAACACGCGGTCTGATGAGAATGTACACGTTGGGCCCTCTTCGTTCGTCGGTAGAATCGTTTGTTTCCACTCGCCAACTAGCTGATTTTCGGACGCCGAAAGTGGTGCAACGTTCCAAAGAGCGGTTGGAGCGACCTGCGTCGGGTCCGCTTTCTGCGGCGCAGACTCTACGGCGGAACGCACCTCCTGATCCTGACCAAACGCAGGAGTCAGCACCAGAACAACGATAAGTAATGAGAGTAGTCGCATGTCGTTTCTCCGACGAGAGTCAGGGCAGAATAGTTGCAATCTCCCGGTCGCGACGAGAGATTCTCTATTGTCAAAACGCCCGACGTCGCGACTCGGGTGTACTATTTAGTTCGCCAGCTTTCGGGTCCGCTGGGCGACTCAGGGTTCCTCGACAAAAGTATACAATGAATGCAGCGTTGACGAGCACAATTAGTAAGCACTGATCGCCAAATCGCAGGCCCCCGAGGATCGAGAATGCGATCGCATGAAACGCGAGTATTAGCGAAATATCCCACGACACACGTCGCGTCCGAATTTTCCGTTCTGGACCGTCTTGAAGTTGCCTGAGAAATTCGTCCCACCTGAACTGACGATCATTAGGAATTGCACTACGCAAAAACGAAGTGACGTCATCACGCTGGGAGTGAACAAAGTTACCGAGTTCGATTTTGAGAGTGCCATCAACGCCCGAAATCCGCACGTGGCCGCCGAACGGAATTCGTCGTCACTTGAATTGGTCTACCGCGGACAGCGTCACGGTGTGATCGGATACTACACCACATTGACGCATTGTGTCATCGGTGATGAAGACACGGTGTCGACGGTGCAACAATCGTTGCCAAACGCCTAGGAGTATAAGGCAAGACCCAAATATACCGAAGCAGGTTGCAGCAAGGAGCGGTCTCGAAAAGGAGTTGTCCACGTTGAAGTATGCAACGAACACAGACGCTAGGCCGATCACCGCGAACAGCGTCGTACACGCTACGCCAACGTTGCGAACGTAGGGTTTCAAGCGATAGCAGGCAGTTGAATTCGTGACTGCATCTCCGATTGGCGGACGACGGCGTTCACGGGGCGACGACGCTCGATGTTCCATTCTTAGAAACCGTGACTTCGCCGCTGCCGTGCATCGAATGGGTCGCCGCGTCCCCTGGGTTAAGCGTATAGCGGCACACAGTCAAATGTTGACGGCATCTGTATCGCATCGAGTCTCCGATTGAGTCGCTCGCATTTTCGGGCGTTGCGGTCAGGCTTCGGAAATCACCAGCGTTGGATCAGTGTCCGATCAGCGAAAATTAGTGTTCGGCGCAGCCTCGTTTTGGGGAACACTAATCCGCACTAAGCAAACACTAATCCCGAACCCCAAGTCGCTCCGGAGTGATCGATACCGCGAACCGCCCGTAGAGTCACCAGCGTCTACGAACGGCGGAATTCACGCGGTGGCGGGAGTTGATCATCCCGTTTGAATCGCGCGGCCACCGCCACTCCTGTGCAAGTTCTCTGGTTCTGCCTCTTCTGTCTAACGTTGGCAAATGAACGTGACCCAAGTGTTGTCATTCGGTTCTGAATCGGTCATCCCATTGCCAACACAAAAGACCGCCGTCCACCCCGATGGCATGTCTAGCAGGTACCCGTATCCGGGAACTTTCCGTAGTGCGGAATCAGTCACCTCTTTCACGGCAGCAAATGTCGAACTCTGCGAAATTCCTTCCGGCGACCTAAAATCATCCGCAACCGGAATGACCATGCGAACGAGACCATTGGCATCGGCGGCAGCACGGAATCGGCCGTCAGGAGCAGCGTAGGTGTGAAGAAGCGTCGTGGAGTCAAGTAAAGCGCCCGAACCGTAGTTTTTAAAATTGACCGGAACCGTTTGACCGACCATCGCGATATCGTCCGTCCTTTCGGAGGGACGAAGACCGATCGCCAACACGATGAGAAGCAGAACGAGAGCGAAGATGATAGGTTTTCGGTTCATAACGGTTTCCATTTGGTGGGCAAAACGCTTAGGTTAACCGAGTGGCGGCCAACGACGATGATTTCAAATTCCGCGTGAACCGCCACTCCGGTTCCCCCCGTTGTTAGGCGATCGGCACTTTGTCCGCCCCCCTGGATTGCCACAGGCCATAAAGTGTAAGTAGCAGCATTACCATAATGGTCACGCCACACACCTGTAGTGACCCCGAAACAATCGGATTGTCAGTGCCGTGAGGTGGTGGAAATGCTTCGTTGATTGTGGGCATCAGCTTCGACGAAGCGCCCATGAACGCCGCCGCCACTCCGGCCGCACCGTTTGTCCATGTGCCAATCTGTAGCGTCGCAAACCAGACCCACAACGCCTTCCGGCCTAAAGCGAGTTCATTAACCAAAAACCCGAAGGCAACCATCAGGATGCCGTTCGCGGTGAACTCGATATGCGCCATCACGATGCCGCGAAACCATGCCACGGCGGTCGGTGGGATGAAACCGACGATGCAGCCGACCGTGATCTGGAGAACCCCAAGGATCAGAGTCCAACGTCGAACATTTGCTCTCAGGCTGTCATGGTTCGTTGTCACGGGTATCAGTAGTCCATTGCAGAACGGTGGGCATCAGCGGGTACGGCTGATTTGTTTTCCGTTAGTAAACGCCTGACGCCGAGCTCCGTTGCATAGAATTGCTCCGCACTCTTCCGCCTCGAATTGCTTCCGCTGCGAGCGACATCATGAGCAAGATTAGTGGCACGAGATAGAGGCAACTCATGACCGTGGGATGCAATCCATTGAGGCGGATGGACATGAATGCCGCTGGAGCAACCAGGCAACACAAGGCGACGATGCCAAGAAGCGACATACGGCGCATTCGCACCACGAGTAATGCTACGCCAAACGTGCCAGCGAGCGAGAACAAAACGTTTGGCAATAGGACCGAGAGATCCGTGGCGTGGATTGAAAGCTGGTTGGAATCAGAATAATCGTACCGCATGTACGCGAAGGGGAAACCAGCCTCTGCCGGTTGCAGATTCACGTCTGCGTGGCCGAGGACAGCCGCGATCTCCCTCTCCATTGCTTGAGCGTCATAGTAGTGAGGGGCGTTGGCCCAAACCGCCCATCCGATCCACAGCGACGCCATCACGAGTGCGATTGCAGGACGCTTAAATCGTGATCGCATTTCAGTCTCCAATTGACTAACAGAACGGTGGTCGTAAAGGGCGACCGCCCAAGACTTTCCATTTGCAAACGCGTGTCGGGCGTTCCGGTTCACGACTTGGTTACGCCTTCGCCCGGAGCATAGTTGGTATCGTCAGCTTCGTCGCCGTTGTCGTCCGACTGCAATTTCGCGAGTCGGTAACGTCGCGTCTGAGTAAACAGGATCGCGGCAGCGAGCATGAAGAACAGAACCGGCCCAATCAAGGATAATACGGCAGTAGCCAAATCAGGCGAGTCCGATAGTGTCGATAGTCCGACAGCAATCGCACCTAGAGCCCCCGGGGCAAAGATCAACCAGACGCCAATTAAGACGAGTTTACTCGGCTTTACCGATGCGAGCGCAGAGTATTTCGGAACGAAGTTGTCGTGCCATACGTCCTGCTGAAGACGTTCCGAAAGCGGAATGTAATTCTTGGAATCAGACATATTTTTCTGTGGCTTAACGGTAGCGATGTGCGGGCGGCGGCGATTACCTAACAAGCAGACGAAAACGGCGATCACCGCCGCTCCGTCATCATCGCTTGGTTCCCCGCCGTGTTAGATCGAGCATGGACGTCAGGTCGTTACCTGTATCAAGCAGGGCCAAGTATCAACAAGCATACCATCAGAACAAAGCGTCCGGCGAAACGCCAGGCATCATTTCGGCAACGAGCACCGCAATTTCAGCGTCCATTTTGCGTTGCAACTTCCACCGACGGATCAGCCTGTTCGCATTCCACTCGTCGGCATATTTTGTCTCGATGATGAGGCGCGCGTCTGACTCCACGGCGGAAACTAAACGGTCGTACCCATCAGCGACAAACCCCGATTCACGACCGGTGTCCGATGAAGCAGTGATAGTACGAGGTAGGAAGCGTTGTCGAAGCATGTCCTGTAACACTGCAGAGTACATTTCAGTCGAATAACGATACGGATCACGTGGTCGTCGCCAACGACTCACCACTTCAAAAAACTCAACTCGGCGACTCGCATGCATCCGCTGGTTCGCCGCTGTTTACCGTTCCAGAACGGCTCACACTGAGTGTCGATCATCCGCGAAAGTGGGCTGAGCCTGGGAAAACCCTCCGCCGCTATACAGGATCGCTCGCCGGTTGGATGCTGGTCCGGTTAACGGCTCTCACCGGACCAGCCCGGCGGGCAGTTGGCTTATTGGGGGCCAGTTACGGGGGCTTGGGCCAGCGTCCGGCTAACGGTTTCTCTGCTCAGCCAGCCATTTGGCGTATTCGGCCACATTAATCGCTCCGTCCTGGTTGGCGTCGGCGGGCTCGGGAGACGATAACATCGACCGGTATTCGTCCTTCGTCAAACTGCCATCCTGATTGCGATCATAGCGTGCGACGATCCTGCGGGCGTATTTGAAAAGCTTGGTATCAGCAGTGTCCGATCCCAAGCCGGCCTGTCGTCGCTGATTGAAACGCTCCACTTCGTCGATCACCGAGGCCAATGACTCCAGGGCTGCCGGTGTGTGTTCGGCATCACCGCTCTTGGCTATTTTCAGCAACTCGCCGGCCACCGCTTCGCTGGCTTCGCCCGTGATGCCTGTCAACGAGAAAACATATGGTGACCGTTCGCCACGACGCAACGCTTCCAGAACCAGGAGGCTGGTTTCATCCGGACGTTTGGAAAGCAACGACTTTATTTGTGAGCGCGTAGCATCTTTGATCGCCGGATGCTCCGACAACAAGGGCTTAAACAATAGTTCGGCCGCTACTTCCGGCGGAAACGTCGTAAGCTCAAACATCTGCACCGCCATGGACAAGTCGCCGGCCCCGTTCGAATCGTCCGGCGATCGACTGGAGGCGTAACGCAGTAGCACCTCGCGAATCGGCTGATTGAAACGTTCATCGGCCCGCAAGTACTTATTCGACAAATTCGACATCTTGGCCAGCGTCGCGGTGGGACTCGAAAAATCCGTCGCCTGAGCAATTAGGAGATCTTCGAACTCCGATCGGATGCGTTCAATATTTGTCTCCGATGGCTCCTCCTTCGAGGCGGTTTCCGCAGCAGGCTGTTCTTGCTCGTCGGCGATAACCGGCTGTAGCCACAAACCGACCACAGCGACCAATACAAGCGTTTTTAGATAGTACATGGATTTCTCTTCGGACCGTTGACTTGGAGTGTGATTATTTCACAGGTGATCGGCGACTGCGGTGCGATTGGTTGGCGGTAGCGCGTCGATTGAACCCCTGCTGCGAGTCGGAAATACCCTGCCATGAAATCAGGAGCAGTTCGATACACGTCCAGAGTCGCCTCGGGGTGATTCTGGGCCACGATTGAGCGAGAACGCGGGATGCGATCCAAGTCGTCTTCTAGCCTTACCAACAAGTTCACAAAAACCAGACAGTCCATTCAGTCGGCGAACGGTTCGCATCAGCGGGGTGGCGGAAGTTGACCATCCACTTCGTAACGCCCAGCCACCGCCGCTCCGTTGCCCGGGATGGTTCGCCGATGAGACAGTCTGAATCCTAAGTTCTCATTGAGCACTACCGATCCGATGCCGCCTGTCGCCTCTTGCCACGTCTATCAATGTAGTCTCTAGCGTCTTCTTTCGAATGGAAGACCCGCAATAGGCTCACATCCTTCAATGGGATCCAGTAGTCGTAAGTAACCGTTGTGTCGGTATGTTGCATCGGTACAACAACGAAATCGGTTTGACCAGCCGATTCAAATCAGACCTTCTCATGGACGCTGAAGATCACCCCAGGTTGTTCTACGAGCACAAATTTTCCGGCAAGCTTAGATTCGCTATTCGAAGCATTGGTTGCTGCCAATGAGGCAACGGTACCAATTGCAACAACCGAGACCAGAACAGGCAACGCGTATTTTGGGAAGCTCATGGATACTCTCCGTTGGGGATGAATGTAGACCGGATCGTTACGATTGCCAGAACGTTAGAAATCACGTGGAATGGGCGAAAGAGTTGCAAGCAGACGAGTAAACGCACCACCCGTTCTCGCGTGCATTTCATGGTTCTGCCGCTTGGCTTGAGCGACGATTGGCTCCCCAACCGTCGCGGTCCATCCGCCTCTGAAGGATAACAAACTCAGGCGGACCGAGTTCGCCTCGTGCTTAGGCGGTCGACCGAGCAAGGATTTACAGGCAGAGCGATATGCAACACCGATGCCGCAGTATCGACACTCACCAATACCAACTACGTTGACTTTTGGCCTCCGCATGAATGCCTTTGTTCTGCAGATCACTGTGAAATGAGCGACTCAAATTGAATATCCGGGCGAGCGTCCTTGAAAGCTGACATTTCGGCGTCGGATACGTTAGTGTCGACCAGCATAACCCGCGTCAGGTTCTCCAACTTGTACAACGGGGCAAGGGAATCGATTTCCTTAGCGCTCAACTGTAACGACTCTAGCTTCTTCAGTTTTGAGAGCGCGGAAATATCGAGCTCCGCATTGGTATTGATCATTGCGATTTTGATTTGGACTTGATCACCGATCGGCGATAAATCGGTCAATCCTGGATCATAGATGTTTATCTCTTCGATGGACTGTACATACTCCGCTCCAATTAGCCGTCCGACAATTCCTGGGTCTGCCATACGGGGATCGACGTAACCATTTTCGGATGGCTGAGAGTCGTAACGTATCAGTCCGACGTTTTGCGATTCGATCCAGGCCACGGCATTGCGCTGCTCGCTCGCGATCCCCTGTCTTGTGCGAATAAACACCATTGCAATGGCGACCAGCGGAAACAACAACAGCAGAGATGCTATTGAGTATCGTAGCCGAGGACGTCTTTCAACTTGCATTTTTGGTATTCCAATCGATATGGCATTACGGCGGCGTTCACCCGGCGGCGACGGAAGATCATCCATTTGAACACATCCGACTTCGCCGCTCGCTTGCATCGGTTGGTTCGTCGCGGCGATTCAGATTGCGCAGCCTACCGACCAATTGGCGCCGCATCGGATGGCGAAGTCGTGGCGACGTGAAACTCAAATGATTCTTCGAAGGGATGGCTGAAAATTGTCTTTCGGTCTGTCAATACGGGTTTTGGTGTCAAAACAGTATCAATGGAGGCAATGGATGCCTCGCTCAGTCCAATTTTCTCAAGCCGCTTCGCCAGTTCAGCAACCTTTGAAAACGAAAATCTCTCCCCCGGCGCGATCGTCAAATGGCTCTTATCAATCTTCATCACTAATGATGACTGCAACGACAGCGAAAGATCGAAATCCGTCACCGGCCTCAAAAAGGTATTTTCTGTCGCAGAGCCTGTGAGTGCTTCGGAGATAGCGTCAGCCAGGCCAAACCCCACTCCGCTGGAGACCTGAACCGAATACCGCGGCTTTCCATCGGTTGAGTCAGGTAGCGATTCAACTACGACCCAGATCGCCTTCGTAGAACCCGAAGAGTCAGTACCGTAGCCGGCCTGTGTAAACGCGGCAGCAGTGAATATGACGGCAAGTAGAAGTCGTGAGGTCATAGTAGGAACTCGTGGGTCGTGGCTGGAGAAAGAAACGAAATAGTCGACGAACGCCTAAATTCACGGGGATCGCGCGAGCGATATTCTAACGACCCAGTAATCTAGCTCGCGATCTCCCGTGCATTTTTTTGTTCTACGCCAGCCTGGGTAAAGTCGAGGGAGGTCTCACGGTCGCCACGCCCTGGCGGGATCGGAATCCGTACGCGATGCAATCGACTTGTTCCGTCAGTCGTTGTTCGACGGTATTGTAACACGAGGGAAGATGGGTGATGGTATGTGTCGAAAATCCCAAATGCATTTGATGTGCCTCCGGACGAGACGGAAACGATATCAGCATCGGTCATGGATCGGAACGCTGGCTTGAATTCGTCGTACCCGCCAGTCTCACTTTCGCAAAGCCATTGCGCAAGGTTGTCGCCCCAGCATTCGTAGTAGGGCACTGTTCGGAAATAACTTCGTGGAATCGGCTATCATGTTGAAAGACTCAATTTACGGAGGTTTTCAATGGAAGGCTATGCAAAAGACGTTGAATTGCAAATGCGTCATTTTTTTGATT
>NZ_SJPT01000011.1 GCF_007860095.1 Novipirellula galeiformis
CTCGAAGGTGGATCGGTCTGTGTTTACGCCACGCTCTGGCGAGCGTAGCTACCTTCGCCAGAAGGTGGGCCGGTCTGTGCTTACGCCACGCTCTGGCAAGCGTAGCTACCTTCGCTCGAAGGTGGATCGGTCTGTGTTTACGCCACGCTCTGGCGAGCGTAGCTACCTTCGCCAGAAGGTGGGCCGGTCTGTGCTCACGCCACGCTCTGGCGAGCGTAGCTACCTCCGCTAGAAGGTGGATCGGTCTGTGTTTACGCCACGCTCTGGCGAACGTAGCTACCTTCGCCAGAAGGTGGACCGGTCTGTGTTTACGCCACACTCTGGCGAGCGTAGCTACCTTCGCCAGAAGGTGGATCGGTCTGTGCTCACGCCACACTCTGGCGAGCGTAGCTACCTTCGCCAGAAGGTGGATCGGTCTGTGCTTACGCCACGCTCTGGCGAGCGTAGCTACCTCCGCTAGAAAGGTGGGCCGGTCTGTGTTTACGCCACACTCTGGCGAGCGTAGCTACCTTCGCTAGAAGGTGGATCGGTCTGTGCTCACGCCACGCTCTGGCGAGCGTAGCTACAACCGAGCACTCAAATCTGCTCCAGCACCGACCGCAATCGTTCCAGCGCTCGCACATACCGGATGCTGGCGGCTTTCGGCGTGATGCCAAGTGCCATGGCAACTTCTTGGTTGGTCAGTTCTTCAAAATGACGCAGCGCAACGACTTCGCGATCCATCTCACTCATCTCACTCAGTGCCGACCGCACCTCCGCAATCAACTCAACCTTCACAGCCGCTTGGCTCGGTGAAGTCAGATGAGCGATGAAACGTTGCGAAAGACACAGCGACGTGTTGCCCCATGGATTTTCTTCGTGCGGATTGGATTCACGCAACGTCGAACGTGATTCGGTGGCCAGATGTCGGCGATGAACACGGCTAAGCGTCTGTCCGGTGACGAGTCGTAGCCAAAGAAATAGTGAAGGAAAATCGCCCTCGACATAGTGACCGAGCCGTTTTTCGGCATCTAAATAAACGTCCTGCAATACATCATCCGCATCAACACGAGCTCGAATCTGATCGCTGAGCCGGAAATGGATGATCTGCCACAACCGCGGGCGATGGACGGAAAACGCATCGGCAAACAGCGACAAATCGCCAAGCTTAAGTTGCTGTTCGATGTTTCCGACGTTGGGATTCACAAAAAAATGCCTATTGGCTGTAGATGTCGGCAATCGCTGGGGTTTCTGACCATGAGGTAATTGCACAATCCATTGTATCCAAGGCCGATTTTGATGAAACCGACTCTCGCATTGCACTTCATCCACCGTCTGGCAATGGTAGCTGCGCTCGCCAGAGCGTGGGACGAGCACAGGTTCCACCACCGTCTGGCGACGGTAGCTACGCTCGCCAGAGCGTGGATTGCGAACAAAACGGGCCACCGTCTGGCGACGGTAGCTACGGAAGGTCGTTACTGCATAAATGGGGTGCTAGTGCTCGCGGCCTTGCTGTCCATGCAGAGTCTTTGTGTTGGCGACGATGTCGATGCGCAAAAGCGGAAGAACATTGTGATCTTGTTAGCCGATGACCTTGGCTGGGGTGACGTTGGGTTCCACGGAGGAGCCGCCGACACGCCAAACATTGATTCGCTGGCCAAAGACGGCGTCCGACTCAATCGCTTCTACGCCTATCCGGCGTGTAGCCCGGCTCGTGCTGCGATGTTGACCGGACGATTCCCGCACCGCTATGGAATCTCTGGCCCCGTGCGACCTCGCGACGAAGGCTTGCCAACGAGCGAACCGTTGCTGCCCGCTGCGTTTCAAAAAGCTGGTTATGAAACCAGCCTGATCGGTAAGTGGCACCTGGGGCTCGCAGGTGATCAATCGCATCCCATCCGCCGAGGATTCGATCAATTCTATGGCTTTCTCGATGCTTCGATCGACTACTACGAACACACTGCAAGTCGAGGGAAGATTGATTGGCAACGGGGTGGGACCACCCTCGATGAGAAAGGCTACTCAACCGACTTGTTGGCCGATGAAGCAGTGCGTCAAATCAGAAACCGACGCTCACGTAAACCGTACTGCATCGTCGTTTCCTTCAACGCGCCGCACTCGCCCTTTCAAGCTCCGCAGAACTTGATCGCAAAATACCAAGGCAAATTGAGCGCAACGGAAGCGACCTACGCGGCAATGGTCGATTCGATGGACCAAGGCATCGGACGCATTCTTGACGCGATCGACGACAGGCAACTTCGCCAAGATACGATCGTCGTTTTTGCATCCGATAACGGTGCGGCACGAGCCGGAACAAACAAACCGTTTCGCGGCCAGAAGCGGCAAGTCTACGAGGGCGGCATTCATGTGCCTTGCGTCATCCGTGCTCCTGGTTTGTTGAAAGCCGGAAGCGAAAATGAACAGCTCTGCGCGATTCACGATCTGTTCCCCACGCTCGCCGCAGCCACCGGAGTTTCAATCTCATCGGTGAAACCGCTCGACGGAGATAGTCTCTGGTCACAATTGGTCAGTGGCAAGGCAACTTCGCGAACCATCGTGATTGCCGAGAACGACCACGCCATCATTCACGACGATTGGAAGTTGATTCAATTTGCCGACGGGGGCACGGAGCTGTTCAATTTGCGAAGGGATCCAACGGAGGAAAGAAACGTCGCTGGCTCGGAGGCGAAGATTGCCTCGCAGTTGTTGTCCAAGTTGATTCAGTACCAAGTGATTGTCCAAACGGATGGTCCCGTACCACCGTCTGGCGACGGTAGCTACGCTGGCCAGAGCGTGGGACGCACACAACCGGCACCACCGTCTGGCGACGGTAGCTACGCTGGCCAGAGTGCGGGGCGCACACAACCGGCACCACCGTCTGGCGACGGTAGCTACGCTGGCCAGAGCGTGGGACGCACACAACCGGCACCACCGTCTGGCGACGGTAGCTACGCTGGCCAGAGCGTGGGACGCACACAACTGGCACCACCGTCTGGCGACAGTAGCTACGCTCGCCAGAGTGTGGTTTCTGGCCGACACACGCTTGCCGTCACAACCGCCAAGGAACTACAAGAAGGAGAATCGCTTGCAACGGCCACGCTCCGAGGCGACGCAAAGTACGGGGTGCTGGGCGATCCGCGAGTGGAATCCAGTGGGCGTGGCATACGCTTGCTTTCCAGCGAAGATGTCGACGGCAACGGCACACTTGCGGGCGAGGCGTCGCTTACCAGTGACCAAGTATCCGCCGACCAGCGTTGGTATCGCTTCTACATCTCGGGGCTCGCTCAAGACAACTTCGCCGTTGACCAGGACGAGCTGTATTTGAAAGTCGAGTTTTTCCAAAAGCGCGGCACCGATTCACTGGACCTGATCAAAGAACGCATCTACCCGCAAGTTTTGCAGGAACGTAAGGATTTCTTCGACAAAGACACCAACGAAAGCCTTGGACACTCGATTTGGCGAACCTACGCGATGGACTTCCGAACCCCGTTCGCAGAAGTCGATCGGCTGAAGCTGAGCGTCGGTTTTGCCAATGGGAAAGCTCAGACAGGGAAATCCGAGTTCTGGGTCAATTCGATGGACATCAAACCCATTGACGTACCCGCTAACTACGAAGCCGCCAAACCGACCCTGCAAGACTTCCCACAACCGGATGAATCGAAGCTGATTGCCCTTGGAGGTCGCTGGTACTTCAATCCGAAAGCTGGACAGCGCCAAGCACCGAAGCAGTTCGACTACACCAACGCAGATCAGTTGCTCTACAAAACGGATCGTTACCACGCTCCGTTCGCTGGCAACATGAGTTCGTGGTTGCGTGCCGGTTACCTCGATTTCAACGGTGACGAAGTCACGAAGGACCAGTACAAGCCCTACGCTGTCATCGTCACGTTCACTGACGAACATCTGGTCATGCGAAGTCGGAACTTGCCAAACCACCCGACCGCGACCTTCCCTGATCGCTGGCGAATGTTGGACGGCAACCCGTCGTACATCAAAGAGCAGGCGAATACTTGGCACATTCCGTTGGAGCCGAAGCGTGATCCCAATGCGATCGCGATGGACGAAAAGAACTCCAACCAAGCTTTACCAATGGGCGCGATTGGTGTCGCAACCAACGGCGTGATCTTCTTCAATCCCTTCGATCACATCTTTGAAACCGATGCGGTTTGGCGACTCGATCGTTGTTGCGGCCACCCCAGCCCTCGACAACAGTACCACTATCACAAGTATCCCGTTTGCGTGAAGACGCCTTGGAGCGACGAAGGGCAATCGCATTCGGGCGTGATTGGATTCGCATTCGACGGATTCCCCGTCTACGGGCCATACGAATCAAAAGGCTTGCTCGCCAAAGACGATACGAAGAACCCGCTCAACGACTTCAATCTTCACACAGACCCCGATCGTGGTCCCCACTATCACGTCACGCCGGGCGAATACCCCCACATCATCGGAGGATACTGGGGACAGATTGACACGAACAATCGTCCGGGACGAGGGAACGGGGCGGGAAATCAGAGATAGGAAATTGAAAACGTTGAATGGGCAATTGAGAAATGCAAATTGAGTGCGCCTGAACCGAAATTCATTTTGCATATTCAAATAGTCAATTCTCAATTTTCAATACTGCTCGTCTAGAATCGCTCTCACTGCCATGAACAAACGTCAAATCCCCATCTTGTTCCTCCGCGACGTTGCACCGCTGCTGGTCCTCGGCTGTGCGGAATGGTTCGTCGACTTGATGGGCCCCCGCCAGGCGATTGATACGCCCCACAACCCTGGCATCACCTCGCGTCGACATGTCGAAGCATGGATGGCGCTGGAGCTTGAGGCGGAAGCTGGAGCTTAAGGCGGAAAAGGTAGGCGAAATCGGTTCCAGTTTGCGGGCATTGAATGTTCCTTCCAGTCGAGCTTGTCCTGGCGGACGCCGTCTCGCTTCGTTGATCCCGCGGGGGCAAGCCCGCAGCGGAAGCGGAGAAAATTCCTGCCGCCCCAGATTGCCTGGGTGGTGGATGTGAGTGGTTGGCAATAAAGAGTCAGCGCACGAAAAAAGCCGCTTGTAAATTTACAAGCGGCTTTCCGAGTGGAGGATAACGGAATTCTCGTCTTGTCGACGCAAGTGCTTTTCAGGAAACAGCTTACGCATTTGGCTGTTTTTGAAATCTGACCCGATTCCCGACCAAATCTGACCCACATAGATCGCCCTCGAACGATGGTGGATCGTGCGAAGAATCGGGCCAGTTCGCTGGCAAGCAAGCGGAGCTGGCAAAGGTCGAGAAAATCTCTATACCGACTGCGTATGTGAAGCTTGGCCGATGGGGCTATTCACAAGAGGATGCGCACGAGACTGTTGCAGATCAAATCGCTAGAGCAGGAAAGAAAGATTTCTGGAAATTTTAGAGTCTAGCTGCTACTGGCTTTGATTGACCACGTCGATCTGGTCGAAAACGACGCTCATTTGCGGTGAAAGCACGATTTTGAAAACGTTGCCTTCGAATGTCTTGAGATTGGGAAGCGACGTGAATGACTTAACAAGCTTGCCGTCAAGCGAAAGCTCTACGTTTTCTTTGCCCCGCACCTTTACCGACAACTTGTGTTGAGTGCGTAAGGAAATGGCTCCCGAAAAAGTTGCCGAGTTGAATTCACCAAATTCCCCCGAACTAAAGAAGCCGATGATTGTTTTGTTCTCTTTTGTGACTCGAATGCAAAGGCTTCCCTGAACTACCGGCAAAGCGAAAATGAGATCACCGAAGCCGTTGCTGCTCCGCTGAGTGGTCGAAAAAGCCACTTCAAGGTCATAGTGTTCAAATGGAATGCTACCGAGCGATGCCTTTGCCGTTTTTGGTGCAGCAAAACCATATAGTTTGCCACGTTGAACCTGCCATTTCCCTTCCTCTACTTTTCCTCGCAGGTCCAACTCAGATAAAAAGGAAATGCTCGTCAATTCCAAGGTAGCGTCTCCCTTTTGCCACTGTTTGAGATCAGGGGTTGGGTTAACAAGGCTAGGCGTATTTACCGGCCCTGGCGTTGCCAAGGTCGGCGTCTCAGTCAAGGCAGGCATAGCGACTGACTTATCCAGATCTGGCTCAAACTCTTTCGCCTTGGCCATCGCTGAGGCCATCTCATCCAACGCCAATACCGTTTCGGCATATTGAATCAACGCTTGCTGTAGCAAACCTCGGTAGAGGTCACGACGTTCGGAGTCACCGGCATTCTCACGTTTCACCGATACGGTGTAGCTATCCCCCAAATTTGCTGAAATATCCTCCAACCGTCTTGCGAGCGACACAAATCTCCACTCGTCCGTTGACTCATCCCGATAGTTGACTCCCAAATTTAGCCACTCGTTTCCGAGAGCATCTCGGGCATTGGAGATGAGCATCTTAATCTGTTGGAAGGTCGCTTGTTGATCCTTTTGACCTCCATCAATGATCGACAGTGCGACGGCAACGAACTTAGTCGCTGCGAGCAAGTCTTCCTTACCTGTGCCTGATGGTGCAAACCGGTAAAGAGGTTTCCGATCCAGATCATTTCTTGCCACTGCACGAAATGCAACTTCACACCACAACTTGCTCTGCTCCAATTGGAGTTCATGTTCACGTGCAGCTAAGGCAGCGGCATTTCCTCGAAATTTAGCTACGTTAGCAATCGCTCTTTGTTGCGCATTTTGGTTGGCACGATACATGTAGTCGAACTGTGGAGGTCGTTGATGGACAGGCAGTCCTTGGCGAGAAGGTACACCGGGCTCAGTTTGATTGTCGCTTGCAGAATTGTTTTGCCCTAAGACCGTCCACGTGTGGTAGGTATGATTCTCCGTTGGGTGGTAGAAAAATTTCTCTGCTGTCGTCCCGTAGAACCTGTCCCATCTAACTGGACCGCCAGCCCTGCGGTCCATTCGGTCATTGCCAGCCTGTGCTCGATTTGCCTGACCGGTCGCAATGCCTGCACGGGACTTACTTTTGCCCATAGCCTCGTCGATTGCGTCCAAGTTGGCTTCGACATCGACCAGCCTCACCATCAAGAAAAGCAGCCGTTGGTCGATTTCCTCCCACCCTTCATCTAGCTTTTCTGCCGGCGCCATCTGGCTTCGCCGAACCTCTAGCTTTGTGACAGCAGGAATCGTTTTGTCAAACTCAACATGACCGATGTCGCCGGGGATCACTGATGTCAGATCTGTGGCCTTGCCTTCCAAAATGATCGTAGCGTCATCACTTAGGGCTAAAGTAGTCACTTTGCCGCTGTAACGAACGGTAATCTTGCGTTCTCTTGGCTCTACGGACTGAATCTCAATAGGCACCGTAGTGGTTTCGGCAACCGCCGTGTTTGCGAACAGAAATGCTGTCGCCACAAACAATAGTTGGTTTGCAATCCGGTTCATCGCTCGTCTCCAAGCACGTCTTTCAGGAGTCATGATCAAAGGGAGTATACTGGGGCCCCTCGGGTGCCGCAAATGCGGTACTGATCGCTATCCAACAGATAGCGAAACCTCAAGCAAAAGTGTTGAGCGTCGATGATGTTTCTGATCTTGTTGCTGGAGTGACTCATTGATCGCCGTGGCAACTTCTTGAAGCATAGCGCCCGTTATCATCGCAGCCCTGTCAGGACGAGGTTTCCTTTCAAGCCGGCAGATCGCAGGCACTCGATTCGGTGGGACGTGCGTGAAGGTAGCGACCCGTTGTTGCCACCGATGAGTGGCCGAGTGTTGCTTGGATGAGGTGGATTGGGGCACCGTGAACTGTGGCATGCAGCCAGCCGAGATTGGGCGATTAGTCCCCGATGATTTGTATCCTTTGCACCCAGAACGAATTCATCAGGCGTCCGGAAAGCCGGAGTCCGGGCCGTGGGTGATTTTTGAACGTCCCAAGACATTTGAATATGCAGAGTGGATTCTTTTCGACGAGGTCCACGAGCTCTTGAGATGGGGTATCCGACGGTCGCAAGCCTGTAGTGGCAACGTGATCGTTTGTAATGAAAAGGGAATGTCGTGGTATCAAGACGACAAGCGCAATGCGGCCCAACGAATGACGAAGTGGTGGGGAGAGGTGTCTAATGGGAAAACGATTACCGGTGTCGGGGTTATCACCCGAGTTCAACGTATCGATCCAACCTTCCCAAAGCACCCGTTGAAGAACCTGCGGAAGGTGCTGCCGAATCTCTTGCGACAGAAATACGGGAGTGAAATTGCAGACCTTTCGAACGCTCGAAGAGTGTCCCGTACATCGGTCACCAACCGATATTCAGATCCACGCTTTGAGACCTTGAAGGCAGCCATCATTGATCTGCGCCCGAAGCTCCAACCGTTTCTTGATGAGCTTGCCAAGAACAGCTAGTGGTGACGGTTGTCTGGCGTTTAGAAAGAGATGGCCGTCCGCAGCGGTCATCTCTTCATTGGGTCGGATTTGATTTGAAATCTGACCCAAAATCCACCCCATTTCCTGACCCACGCACTTGTCCCCACCATGCGGCTTGAATCACGAAACACCGTAAATCGTTGGTCATGAACGACTTCGGCGCACGAAAAAAGCCGCTTGTGATTTCACAAGCGGCTTTCCGAGTGGAGGATAACGGACTTGAACCGATGACCTCCTGCATGCCATGCAGGCGCTCTCCCAACTGAGCTAATCCCCCGGAAGGTCTCTTTCACTTTTGCAAAGAGTACTGACTGTCCCATCCTCTCGTCAAGTCCTGGTGCTTTTCTTCGCCAAAAAAACGGCTCCCGGCGCCTGCAAAACTTCCCAGATGTCCCTCCCATAGCCAATCATGCCGGTTTTTCCGAATCGAATGCCACTGGCAATCCAATGAATTACCCCAATCTTAGTGGGTCGCGCCCATCCATTGGGCCCTCCAACATCGAAGTTGGAGTTGATCGCTGGCAACCCTACCGCTGAAAAACCATTTGCCGGTCGCCGCTGGCGACTGAAATGATTCGTAATGAACGTGAGATCGTGGACGTTTAGTTCGTGGACGTTTTGATCGCCGAGCGATCAACGACGGATGGGATCCTCGGTGACGGCATACTGCTTCCTTAGCCTTGCCAGCTCCGCTTCCAAATCGGCTTGCACCTCGGCGTAGTCAGGGTCGCCGTAGACGCTGTGCAGCTCGTGCGGGTCCTTCTGTAAATCAAACAGCTCCCAATCGTCGAGTGGTTTACCTTCGAGGGCATAGAAGCGAATCAGTTTGTAACGGCCGTTGGTGACGCCATAGTGCCGCGCGACATTGTGCGCCCCAGGATTCTCGTAGTAGTGGTAATAAAACGTCTTTCGCCAATCGGCAGGCGTGTTGCCTTGGAAAATCGGTACCAAGCTGCGGCCTTGCATGTCGCTGGGGATTTTCGTTCCGGCGATCTCTAAAAACGTTTCCGCGAAATCGAGATTCGAAACGACGTCATTGTTGGTCTCGCCCGCTTTGACCACGCCCGGCCAACGAACTAGCAGCGGGGTCTTGAGCGATTCTTCATACATCCATCGTTTGTCATACCAACCATGTTCGCCCAAGTACCAACCCTGGTCGGAGGAGTAAATGACGACGGTGTTGTCAGCCAAGCCGGCTTCCTCGAGATAGTCCAATACCTCACCGACACTGTCGTCAACACTCTTCACACATCGCAGGTAGTCTTTCACATAGCGTTGATACTTCCACTGGATGACCTCTTTCTCCGTCATCTTGACTCGCGCCTCGTTGAACGCTGCGTTTTTGGGTCCGTAGGCGGCATCCCAGAGCTTGCGTTGCTGGGCATTCATGGTGCCGTACCCGGTCAGTTTTAGGTCGTTGGCATTGAGATGTTCCTTGATCGTCATCTGTTGACGCGAGGCCGATTGGGTGCGGCCGGAATAGTCATCCCGCAGCGTTTCCGGTTCAGGGATCGTGACGTCGTCGAGCCAGTTGAGGTACTTGGGACTGGGCATCCAATTGCGATGGGGTGCCTTGTGTTGGCACATCAACATGAACGGCTTTTGTGGATCCCGTTGTTCCTTCAGCCACGTCAACGTTTTGTCGGTGATGATCTCGGTCGTGTATCCGGTATGCTGTCGCGTGACGGGTTTGCCATCGGCACCGGCGGTCAACATTGGCGGGTTGTAGTACGGTCCTTGTCCCTTCAAAACGTCGTAGTGATCGAAACCTTGAGGGGTGGAAACGAGATGCCACTTTCCAATCACGGCAGTTTGATAGCCGTCCGCTCGCAGCAATTTTGGAAACGTTTGTTGGTCTCCGTTGAATCGATCGCGGTTGGTTTTAAAGCCATTGAGGTGACTGTACTTGCCCGTTTGGATCACCGCACGACTGGGGCCACAGATCGAATTGGTCACCAAACAACGGTTAAACCGCATTCCTTGCTTGGCAATGCGATCGAGGTTCGGGGTCGAGATGCGAGCGGGATCGTAGGCGCTGAGCGCTTGTTCGCAATGATCATCAGTAAAGATGAAAAGGATGTTGGGGGGCGGCGCCGCTTGCGCTGCTGTAGTGACGACCAGCGTGAATAGGGTCGCGAGAACGGGGGATTTCATGCGGTATGCGGGCGGTTGGAGGAGCCGAGACGGGACGGTTTCGTCCTGACATTTTAATGAGAGCCTCCGGGGCAGGTAAGACTTTGCTCAGCGGACTTTCGCTAATTCAATGGGGTTTGCAGTAAGAAATCACGGTAAAACCGTAGCCCGACAGCGAAGGGGCAACTATTTTAGGAGCGGTTGAAGACCGTAATCGCGGATGGCGATTTCCCCTCAGAACCTCCCTCCCCCCCACACAAACTCTTTCTCCCTCAGAAACGGAACCAATATGATCTCTCGGCCACGATACGCGCTCACCAGCGTCTGCTTGGCGCTCCTGGTCTCGGACGGTTTGTTGTCGGGTAGTGCCCCCGTGATGGCCGCGGGCCCCAAGGGGCCCGTCTACACCGAGGCGCCCGATTCGGAACCCAACTTTCCGCTGATGGGTGAGTTTGTCGGTCCGATCAAGACGGATACGGAGGATAAGAATGTCGTGGCGCTGCAAATTCGGCCGATCGGCAACGACACGTTCGAGGCGATTCAGTACCTCGGCGGGCTGCCAGGAGAAGAAGGGCATCAGACCGAGACGGTGCAATTGATCGGCCGTCGCAGCGGTGATTTTGTGGTTTTGTCGGGTGGCCCCTACGCCGTGTTCGTCGAAAAAGAGGGCTGCCTTGTGTTGGACCGCAAGGGAAACCGAATCGGGGAACTGAAGCGAGTCGAACGAGAGAGCTCGACTTTGCATGCACCCGCGCCGAAAGATGGGATCGTGTTGTTTGATGGCTCGTCGACCGACCAGTTTATCGATGGCCAAATGACGAGTGATGGTTTGTTGATGCACGGAACAAAAATCAAGCCGATGATGCAAGACTTCAACTTGCATCTCGAGTTTCGGTTGCCGTACATGCCCGAAGCATTGGATCAAGCTCGAGGCAACAGCGGTATTTATTTGCATGGACGCTACGAATGCCAGGTGCTCGACTCGTTCGCCACTCCACCAGTGTTCAATGGAGCGGGAGCCTTGTACCGATTCCGTGCTCCCGATTTGAACATGTGCTTCCCACCGCTGGCGTGGCAAACCTATGACATCCAATTTACCGCAGCACGCTGGGACGCCGACGGCAACAAACTCCGCGGCGCTCACGTGACCAGTTGGCTCAACGGCGTCAAAATCCAAGACGACGTCGAGTTGCCAGGACCGACGGGGGCAGGTAAAGCGGAAGAGCCCAACTTGTTGCCAACCTTGTTCCAAGACCATGGTGACCCGGTTCGTTTTCGCAACGTATGGATTGTCGATCGTGGATTGGCGAGCGGCACCTTCCCGGTCGTTCCGACCCCGGAAGAGCTGGAGGCTTTAAAGAAAGAACAGCAAGCGAAGATCGAGCGTGAGAAAAAGGAACAAGAGAAGAAGGCTCGCGAGCTGAAAGAAAAGGAAGAAGCGAAGAAGAAGAAGCAAGCTGAGATGAAGGCGGCTGCGGAGAAAGCAGCTGCAGAAAAAGCGGCTGCAGAAAAAGCGGCTGCAGAAAAAGCGGCTGCAGAAAAAGCGGCGGCTGAGAAAGCAGCGGCGGAGAAGGCAGCGGCGGAGAAGGCCAAACCGGGATCGGACGCGGCGAAGCCGGCAGAGGCTGACAAGCCTGCCGAAGCGGCGAAGTAACCGTAGGGGGACGACCGCAGGAGAACTGCGGCTAATGCTGCGCTGTTAAAAAACGGGGATGGACAGGCGGAGTTGCTTGCACGGCTTCATTCCACGGGTTCGTTTTTATTTCAAGGGCTCGTTTCCATTTACGCCGCTGGCGTAAGGAGCAAGTCCAACGCACGTACCAACAGCGTCAATACGAACTTTTGAGTTGCCCAGCTTTGCACGGCGCGCCAAGGTCACACGGGGCGCCAAGATCGCGCCAAGATCGCGGAGCGATCAGCGACATTAAAGCGGCGACATTAAAGCGGCGACATTAAAGCGGTGCGGGAAGATCGCGACGGTTAAAACAAACCATCGCAGCGATGTAAAACACGACCCCGAAGCCAATCAAAATCAACGGGTACACCAGCGGTGGCAGCATCGTATCATCGACGCGGTGAGTCAGCGTCCACGGTGTGTAGAGCGTGTCGCCAGCGACCATCGACGCCATCTGCTGTGGCTTGTAGCAGCTTAGGAACGTCATCGACAGCAGGAATTGGAGCGACTCGGCCGCTTTGCCAAGACCAAACATGACCGTTTGTACGATGTAGATCGCGACCGTGACACCGACCGTCCGCCATCGATAGCGATCGAGGCTGCTGAGCAGCGTTGCGAGGCCGATCAAAAAGAAGCCAAACGCGAACAGATGGAAGGTGGGCGCGGCGTACATTCGCACATCCACGCGATCCCTCAAGTGCAATGTCTGTATTTCGGGTTCGCCCATCGTCAGCGGAAAATCAAACTCGATGATGGGAATGCGAATCGTCGGGGGAGGCACCGTCTCTTTCACGCTGGTCGTCTGCACTCCGGCCCCAATCCCGGCCCACACCAACAGGCACAATAACGCCAACCCGACCACCGAGACGGCGGCGTGCGAAAACAGTAACCGTGTCCGGCTGATCGGTTGCGAGAGGACCATTTCCAACGTTCCTCGTCCCAGTTCGCCACTGACCACGTCACTGCCACGCGAGATGCACCAGATCACGATGCACAGGATTACGATCGGTTCGTCATACGTCATCCCAACTCGCCCGGGATAGGTGAACAGTACATCGAACGGGATGGGGGAAAACTTTTCAAAGTCGCGGAACTGTTCCACGATGTTTTGGAATCGCCCCATGTCCAACAGACTGACGACCCAAACTCGTACCCACGCGAATGCAAAGAGGGCCAACCCACACGACAAAAACAGCAGCAGTGATTGGCCGATATATTTCTTTAATAAAACACGGTCGATCATGCTCCGGCTCCCGATTCTGCGATCACATCCGCATTTGGCACTCCGGGGTCTCCTAGCAACGTGGTGCAGACCGATTCGCCGGCATGGACGGATTCATACACCGTGCGGAGTCCATACGGCTCGAAACGAATCTGTTTCAAATCGAGAGAATCGATCCATTTTAGAATGGGGCCGAGGTCGCCGGCGGTGTCGATCTGGACTTGATGGTGGGCAAGTCGCGAGGGACGCATTGAGACGCGGACCGCTTCTTGCAGCGTCTCGGGAACGGCAAGCGAGGATTGGCTGGTGATCGCCGTCATGCGGTGACGCTGGAACAAGTCGCTCATCCACATCTCGTGGGCCAAGCGGCCATGTCGCAAGAAAGCGACGCGGTTGCAAGTGTCTTCGATCTCGCTGAGCACGTGCGAGGACAACATGACCGTGCGGCCGTTGTTACGCGCTTCGATGACCAATTGCAGTACCGCGGCGCGGACGGTGGGATCGAGATTCGCGGTCGGTTCATCCAGAATCAACAGCGGTGTTTGCGGCCCGAATACGACGGCGAGCGCCAGTTTTTGTCGCATCCCGGTCGACATAAACGCCACACGGGTTTTGGTATTCAGTTCTAAACGCTCAGCAACATCGCGACTGCGTTGCAGATCACCGAAGGGATGCATCTCGGCAAAAAATTTCAGCACCCCCTCGCCACGCATGTGCCGAGGCAATCGGGCGTCACCGGGCAGGTAAGCCACTTGACGTCGTACCGCAACGCTGTCTCGTTCGGCATCGATCCCGAGCACGGTCGCCCTCCCGCCGCTAGGATGCAGATAGCCGAGCAGCAGCCGAATCAACGTGGTCTTTCCCGCTCCGTTGGGCCCCAGCAGGCCAAAAATGTCTCCACTGCCGACACGCAGCGAGCAATCGACCAACGCCTCAAAGTCGCCATAGCGTTTGCACAAGGCGTCGCAACGCAGCACATCGACGCCGTCCTGCGGAGGGTTCGGATCGGCGTCGATCCGTTGGTCGGTGGGTTTTAGGGGCGGATTCAAACGGTGGGGCTCACGAACCGAGGGAGAGGTGATGACGCCGACAATGGAATTTTGCTTAGCCTGGGTCGCTTGTTGTCGATCGCGACGCCCTTTATTGTTTGCAGCAGTCAAATCGTGGGAAGCGGGCTTTCAGCGATCCCAAATAGCATACCCATTTCACAGGCAGATCCATGTCGAATTCACCCTTGTTTTTGCCACGCGGTTTCCGTTTTGCTGGTACGACGTGCGGAATCAAAGCCAGTGGGAAACCGGATGTTTCGTTAATTGTATCGGATCGACCGATCGTCGCAGCGGGGGTCTACACCACGAATCAAATCGTCGCCGCCCCCGTCGTGCTGTCGCGTTCACGGACCCCCTCCGCTGCGATCCGAGCGGTGCTCACCAACAGCGGCAACGCCAACGCATGTACCGGCGAGCAAGGCATGGCAGACGCCAAGGCGACCTGTGCTCAGCTCGCCGAGTTGGTCGGATGCAATGAAAACGATGTGTTGGTGATGAGCACCGGCGTGATCGGTAAACCGTTGCCGATGGACAAGATCCGTGTGGGAGTGGAACAGGCGCACGGCAAACTCGCTAACGATGACACCGCGTTCATCGAAGCTGCCGAAGCGATTCGCACGACGGATGCGGATCGTAAAACCGAATCATGCGAGTTAACGCTCGGTGGCCAAACGATTCGGATCGCCGCGATGGCCAAAGGCGCGGGCATGATCGCCCCGAACATGGCGACGATGTTGTCGGTGATGTGCACCGATGCTTCGCTTACCGAGCAAGACGCCCAACAAATGCTTGCTCGCGTGGCAAACGTTAGTTTCAATCGTGTCAGCGTCGATGGACACACCAGTACGAACGACACGCTATTGTTGTTGGCCAGCGGCAGTGACGATCCACTTTCGGGTGACGCGTTGGCCCAATTTGAAGCGTCGCTCACGGAGCTCGCGATCAAGCTTGCCAAGCAATTAGTTGCTGACGGCGAAGGCGCGACCCACGTGATGCAGATTCACGTCGTCGGGGCGTCAAGTGATACGTCGGCCGAGATCATTGCCAAAACCGTGGCCGCAAGCCCGTTGGTCAAAACCGCGATCTCCGGGGGTGATCCCAATTGGGGGCGAATCGTTTCAGCCGCCGGCTACGCGGGCCAGCCGATCGAACCGTCACAGGTTGCCTTGTCCGTCTGTGGCCAATCGATCTACGACAAAGGGACCCCGCTATCGTTTGATGCCGCGTCACTGAGCGGGACGATGAAGGCGCATCCGCAAATCGATATCGAGTTGCGAGTCGGCTCCGGAGCGGGCGAAGCGACGTATTGGTCGAGCGACTTGACGACCGACTATGTTCGCTTCAATTCCGAGTACACCACTTGATCGAGGGTGGCATCTTCCCATCGAGCGGTTTGAACACGATGATAGGACCGCGTTTCTCACCTGTAATTAGCGTCCATGTTCGGCACAAATCGTCGATTGGTTACCGAAAGCAAACGAAGGAAGATGATGTCTCAAAGCGATTCAAAGATTGTCTACACCCACACTGACGAAGCTCCTGCTCTAGCAACCTATTCGTTGCTACCGATCATTCGTGCGTTCACGTCAGCGGCCGGAATCACAGTCGAAACGAAAGACATTTCACTCGCGGGACGCATTTTGGCTGGTTTTTCGGACACGCTGCCCAGCAACCAACAACACTCCGACGCGCTGGCGGAATTGGGTGAATTAGCGAAGCAAGCGGAAGCAAATATCATCAAGCTTCCTAATGTCAGCGCTTCGATTCCTCAGTTGAAGTCGGCCATCGCGGAATTGCAAAAAAATGGATTTGCGATTCCTGATTTCCCCGATGAACCCAAGACCGATGCGGAAAAGGATGCGCGGGCACGCTACGCCAAGGTGCTCGGCAGTGCAGTGAACCCAGTCCTTCGCGAAGGCAATTCCGATCGACGCGTGGCCGCGCCGGTCAAGGAGTATGCGAAACAAAACCCACACTCGATGGGGAAATGGAGCGCCGATTCGAAGACGAATGTGGCCACGATGAGTGACGGAGACTTCTACGGCAGCGAGCAATCGCACGTGATGAACGAAGCGGGCGATGTGCGAATCGAATTGTTGGCCAAGGATGGGACCACGACGGTTTTGAAGGAAAAACTATCGCTGCTCGCGGGCGAGATCATCGATGCTTCGCGAATGAGCCGGCAATCGCTCTGTGACTTCCTGGCTCGCGAAATCGAGGATGCAAAGAGCCAAGGCGTGTTGTTGTCGCTGCACCTCAAAGCGACCATGATGAAAGTTTCCGACCCGATTATTTTCGGCCATGCGGTCCAAGTTTACTACCGCGACGTGTTCGCTAAGTATGCCGATTTATTTGACGAGCTTGGGGTCAATCCCAACAACGGCATCGGCGACGTTTACGCTCGGATCGAGACGCTTCCCGAAGCGAAAAAACAAGAAATTCTTGCTGATCTTCAGGCGGTTTACAACGATCGTCCCCCGTTGGCGATGGTCGATTCGGATCGTGGCATCACGAACCTGCATGTGCCAAGCGATGTCATCGTTGACGCTTCGATGCCAGCGGCGATCCGCTCCTCAGGAAAAATGTGGGGGCCCGATGGAAAGCTGCACGACACCAAAGCGATCATTCCCGACCGTTGCTACAGCGGAGTGTATCAAGCGACCATTGATTTCTGTAAGCAAAACGGCGCGTTCGATGTTACCACGATGGGCAACGTTGCCAACGTTGGTTTGATGGCGCAAAAGGCCGAAGAGTACGGTTCCCACGACAAGACGTTTGAAATCCCCTGCGACGGCAGTGTGCGCGTCGTCGATGCCAACGGCAACGTGCTAATGCAGCATGAAGTCGAGCAAGGCGATATCTGGCGGATGTGCCAAACCAAGGACCTGCCCGTGCGAGACTGGGTGCGTTTGGCGGTCAGCCGCGCTCGCGCGACCGGTTCGGCCACCATCTTTTGGCTCGACGAAAATCGTGCTCACGACGCCAACCTGATCGCCAAAGTCAACGAGTATTTGCCTTCGCACGATACCGCTGGCCTTGATATCCAAATCATGTCCCCGGTCGATGCCACTCGCTTGTCGTGCCAACGAGCCAAAGACGGACTCGATACGATTTCGGTCACCGGAAACGTTTTGCGGGACTACCTGACCGACTTGTTCCCTATTTTGGAATTGGGAACGAGTGCAAAGATGTTGTCGATCGTTCCTCTTTTGGCAGGCGGTGGATTATTCGAAACCGGTGCGGGCGGATCGGCTCCGAAGCATGTCCAACAACTGCTCGAAGAAAATCACTTGCGTTGGGATTCACTCGGCGAGTTCTTGGCGCTGGCGGTCTCGCTCGAAGATCTCGGAGCAAAAACGAGCAACCGACGCGCCCAAGTGCTGGCCGAAACGTTGAACGCAGCGACCGGAAAGTACTTGACTCAAGACAAGTCGCCATCGCGTAAAGTCAATGAAATCGATAACCGCGGTAGCCACTTCTACTTGGCGTTGTACTGGGCGGAGGCTCTGGCAGCCCAAGATTCCGATGCTGAATTGAAGTCCCATTTTCAATCGCTTGCCGCCACGCTCGCCGAAAACGAGGACAAGATTGTCAGCGAGTTGAATTCGGTCCAAGGCAAAGCGGTCGACATCGGGGGGTACTACCAACCAGATTGCAAGAAGGCCAGCGAAGTGATGCGTCCCAGTGCGACGCTAAACGCGACCATCGATGCGATGGCGACCTGCTAGACATCGTCGTTGATCGCTCCGCGATCAAAACGTAGCTTCCGACAGCACGCTTAACGAACTTCATTGCAGTTCGTTAAGCGATTCACCACGGCACACGAAACCCGACCACAGGATTCACGCTAATGAACCACCTTCGTTTCTGCGTCTTGTTGTTCGCCGTCGGGTTCGCGACCGTGATGACTTCGCTTGATTGTGATGCGAGCGACCCAGCCCGTGCCAAAGTGGTCTGTTTTGGGGACAGCATCACGAAGCAAGGTTACTCCGAAATCTTGGCTTCGCTGCTGGATGTCCAAGCCATCAATGCGGGCGTTGGCGGCAATACGACCTCCCAAGCCCTGCGGCGAATGTCACGCGATGTGCTAGCGCAGCATCCCGATGTGGTGGTGATCTTGTTTGGCACGAACGACACTCGGATCGACAATGCCGGCGTCTTCGTGCCGTTGGAAAAGTACACGGCGAATCTGCACCAGATGATTGATGCGTGTGAGAAACAAGAGGCACGCGTGGTCTTGTGCACCATTCCTCCGATCAATCACGAACGCTACTTTACGCGTCATGATAAAGCGGCGTTTGAGCGAGTCGGTGGGCTCGGTGTGCTGTTAACCAAGTATCGTGAAGCGGTCGTGCAAGTGGCGAGTCAGCGGAACGTTGCGGTCGTCGATTTGAATCAACTGTTACAGGAACAGCCCGAGTGGCTCAGTGACGATGGGGTGCATGCCTCGAAAGAGGGCGTTGCGATTTTAGCAAAGCATATCGCCAAAGCCGTCCGTCCTCTGATTGAAGCGGGGCCAAAGTAAATCGCTGGAAATCACCCCGCAAAAAAGTCCAACCGCGAAAAAGTTCAATGCCTCGGCAAACTAGTGCTTTGTCGGGATTGAAAATGAGAGGTTGATCGTAGCGGAAGTCGTCAGGACTTTCGTGATTTGCGAGTTCAGCCGAGACTCTCGCGTGAGTGCCGCTACTTCAGACCAATCCTAGCGCCATCATCAGCGTCAGTTTGTCTTGCACGCCGACCAACGGCTTGCCCGCCCGCCCGCGGGTGAACACGATCAACGTCGGTAGCGTCGTGACGCGGTACTGAGTCGCCAATTCGCTCTCCGTCTCCGTATCGACTTTGACCACCTTGTAGCGGCCCTTTGCCTCGGACATCAATTTGTCGAGCATCGGGGTCATTTTGCGGCACGGTGCACACCAATTTGCATAGAAATCGACAAGTACCGGAACGTCGGCGTCGAGCACTTCGCGTTCGAACGCCGATTCAGAAATCTTCTTTACCATCGGTGAGATCTTACTTTAGCAAAACGATGTTTTTGAAGCGTACGGTCATCGCAGGGCCGCGGTGCAATTGGAAGGCAATCACGCCATCGGACGATGCTTTTTCGGGTTGTTGGTCAATCACCTCGGCTGTCATCGTGCCGTTAATGAAGTGTTGAAGTTGGTTGCCGCGAGCGACAATGCGGTACTCGTTCCACTCTCCGGGATGGATCGCGCTGGCGAGTGCTTTCCCATCGGCAAACGATTGGTCGTGCATCTTGCCCTCGGCATCGATCGTCACTTGATGACCTCGTTGGGCCAGGATTCCACGTCCCCGTTCTTCGTACAAGATCCCGGCAAATTGGTTGGTAAAGTCGATGTCGGCTTGGTAACCGCCCACGATGAATTTCGCTTCATCGACAATTTTGCTGCGATACTGGATTCCCGAGTTGCCACCTTCGATTTTGAACCAAGCGACCAATTCAAAGTCTTGCGGCGCGTCGCCCTGCCAAATCAAAAAGGTGTTCGCGTCGATGGGATCGGTATCGGTGGTCTTGCCGACAATCTGGCCCTCTTCGACCGACCACAAATCCTCACGGCCTTTCCAGCCCTCTAGGCTCTTGCCATCAAACATCACCACTCGATCGGCAGCGGTTTTCGCGGCGGCGGTGGGAGGGGCCGCGTCATCCTGGGCGAACGAAACGGAGGGGGAAAGGAGCAGGGTTGTGATCAAACCGGCGGTAAGGCGTTTCATGTTGTTGTCTCTAAGTTAGGTTCCAATGCCATCAACGGTGTTCCAAAAGCCACCACGGCTATGGTCAAACCGCAACTTGGATCCGCGAAAGGATTCGTCGAATCCACGTATTGTATTCCAGACGCAGTGGCCGTGGACATAAGTCGCTACGGGCCATCCTTGTAAAGTTTGTCCATCCCACGGGCTCCAGCGAGATTTGGTGTGTTGCTCGGCATCACGGATCGTCCGCGTTTCGCTCAGATCGACCAACACCAAATCGGCGTCATAGCCCGCTTCGATCCGTCCTTTGCCGACCATGCCCCAAACTCGGGCCGGTGCGTCGCTCATCCACGACGCGACTTGGTTTAGCGTGCAGCGTCCTGCGTTGGCTTGATCGAGCATCAACGCCAAGCTGTTCTCGACGGCGGGCAAACCGGAGGGGCTTTGCGGATAGGGCTGCGATTTTTCTTCCAAGGTGTGGGGGGCGTGGTCGGTCGCGATGACTTGAATCGTGCCGTCGAGCAATCCTTGCCAAAGCCCGTCGTTATCCGCCTTGGTTTTGATCGACGGATTCATCTGAATGCGACTGCCCAGTCGCGGGTAATCGTCGACGTTAAAGAACACATGGTGCAAACAAATTTCTGCGGTGATGTAGGGCGACGCATTGGCTAATAGCGGCAACTCGGCTGCGGTCGAGACATGCAGCACGTGAAAGCGATGTTGATGGCGACGAGCCAATTCCGTCGCTCGCTTGGTCGCGATCACCGCCGCGTTTTCGTCGCGAATGCGCGAGTGGTCGGCGATGTCGGTCGTTCCGGCTAACCGCTCGGCGTTGGCACGCACGGTGGCTTCGTCTTCACAGTGGGCACAAATCGGCAGCTCGGTTTCGGCAAAGATCCGTTCCAGTGCCTCTTGCTCGTCAACAAGCAGGTTCCCCGTGCTGCTGCCGATAAAGATCTTGATCCCCGGAACGTCCGTTGCTTGCTTGAGTTCAGCGACGTTGTCGGGGGTGGCGCCGATGTAGAACCCGTAATTGACTCGCGATTTTTCAGCCGCGATCGCTTCTTTGTCACGAACTCCTGCCAACGTGATCGCAGGCGGCTTGGTGTTGGGCATCTCCAGGAACGAAGTCACCCCGCCAGCGGCACAGGCCCGAGAGGCCGTCTCGAGGTCCTCTTTGTGAGTCAAACCGGGGTCGCGGAAATGAACTTGGTCGTCGATCACGCCCGGCAGCAAGTGACGGCCGCTGCAGTCAATAATCTGGTCCGCTTGTACGTTAGGGCCTGCGTCCACGTCCAGAATTTTGCCCTCCTCGATCAGCACCGATCCTGGGCGGACCGAGTCAGCGAGAACGACGTTGGCATTTCGAAATAGGATACGGGACATAAGGCCTTCCAGACGCAAGCGAGAACAAGAAACAACGGGCTCGTGGGTGTCAGGATAGCAGTCGAGGCGAGGAGTGAGGAGTGAGGAGTGAGGAGTGAGGAGTGAGGAGTGAGGAGTGAGGAGTGAGGAGTGAGGAGTGAGGAGTGAGGAGTGAGGAGTGAGGAGTGAGGAGTGAGGAGTCGCTGCTGCTAAACCAGCTGTAGCGGTTAAGGACGCTAGGCCAACGCCATCCTCCGGTTGGCACTAGGCCCAGATGCCGGCTTCTTTCATCTGCTTGCTCGCGGTGCCAGCCCAGTCTCGGTTTGCCGCCGGCGATGCAGGACTGGGGTGAAGGATACGTGAAAGTTGGGCCTCGCAATCGATCGCTTCCATCGAACGCTTCAAACAACTTTCGGCATATGCCCCCACGCCGACGACATGCGCCGGGTTGAGGAGCTTGATTAGACGCTGCAAATGGGCGTCACAGATATTGTCGAGCAACTGTCGTTCGGCAGCGGGTAATTTATCGGGCGTTCGATTACGAGCCGATTCTTCCATGAACACCAACGGGCAATAGTTGACCACGAAGTGGTCTTTGAAGAACAGATCAGCCGTCTTGAAACGCTCGCGGAACAAGCCCCAAAGCCGACGGCCACTGACTTCGCTTTTGGGACACTCGAATCCTTGGATCGGACGCTTGGGATGTTCGTGTTCCGGGCGATCGATGGGGGCATGGATGCCGATCCAATTTTTGACCGACTCGATCTCGCCAAACGGTACCCCGGTTTGCGTCATCCCCCACGGCCCAGGGTTCATGCCTAGAAACATCACCTTGATCCCTTTCTCGTTGACTTTCTCGATGTACGCTTGATGGGCCTTCCAGGCGTAGCGCAGCGGGTTGTAGACGTGCGTCACCGGTTCGGCGAAGGAGAGCGAGTCGACGTCGTCGCGCAGTTGGCGAGCGGCAGCAATGAGTTGAGCGTGAAGACTCGGTTTCTTTTTAGCCATTAGAGAGTTTCAGGTCCTTCGGACACGGTTTCGAGTTCGGTTTTCTGGGGTGCGGGAGGATCCTGAGTGACGCTGGCAAACAGGTCTCGCGACTGACTCAAGATCATGATCTTTTGCCAGATTTTGCGACTCATACTGGTGCTCAGTTGTTCGATCTCGGTGACGGCGGCGACCGAATGAGCGTCGTCGAATCGCTCGACGTATAATGCCGCAATCTTGCCAACCAACGACAACATCTCGCTGCAATAGTCCAGGTAACGACTGAGCAAGAACGGCGTCATGTTGTATTTGGGTGAGTGATCGGTCGCCTGCCAATTTCGCAAAATCCGTTCGGGATCTTTGGTCAATTGATGCATGTCGATGATGTGGGCGATCGATCGTAACTCGTGAACCGCCGCCAACGCTCGTTTGCGTTTAATCCGCGTTTCCAAACTGATCAAAAAGTACAAGGCGATGCCGACAAACACGCCACCGTTGATGCCGGCGTCAAAGGTTTGAATGAAGTCCATCGGACTGACTTCATCGGGTTCCAAGCGAACGACGAGCGCTCCGTAGAAAATCAAAACCGCCAACAGACTGAACGCCAACAAGTAACCGACCGCGCGAATCCACAAGATCGGTCGCCCAATCCAGGCGGAACGCGATGCCGCTTGCAGCGAGACTTGGTGAAGTTGCCCGCATAGCTTGCCCAGCCCACAATCAGGAAATCGCTCGTCGATCCGCACTTGCAGCATCGCGACCGTTTCCACGATGCGGTCATCACGCAGTCTCAGCAGATCGTGAGGCTTTTTTGCGACGTAGTCGGTTGTTTCGTTCATTCGTATGCGTCTCGCAGAAAAGCCGGAAGGGGTGTTTCGCTCCGCATGACAAACCCGATCGTGGTGCGGGGAATGGCAGGGCGTGAAGCCTATCCCACAATCTCAGGCTGGCTGACTGGGCTACTAGACGGCCATGTATTCTTCGATTGCATCGATCACGATGTCTTCGGGTGGAGTTCTGCCCACCCACTTTTCGATGCATTGGCAAATCATACCGACTCGGCGCTGGTCGATGTTCATCAAGGTAACGTTGAAATTCGAGAGCGTTTCGGCCACCGCCTCGCTATTGCTAAGGTCAATCACCAAGCACGTGGGGCTCAAGCCGGATGCGTCTTCGATTTCCAGTGCCACCGCATCCGCATCGATCTCGCCAACCAGGATGATATCGGCCGTAGCGATCGATGGCCTGTTCGAGTCCGCTTGATCTTCGGATGAAGGGTCGGATTCGGCCAAAGCTTGTTTCAGCGTTTCGCGAAACGGTTCGGGAAATAGCGTGTCGAGGTCGCGGCGGATTTCGCCAATGACACAGGCTGAAGCGGTGGAATCGTTTCCTTTGGCTGAAAGATGGGCAAGGATCTGAGCCGAAATCCATTGACTTTCCGCGTCAAATCCAAGCAGTCCCGAGCTTTGGGAAGTGGAGGCTTGTAGACCCGAGCGGGCAATCGGATCACGATAGAAGCAATCGAGTACCACCGGACCCGATGGATCGGGAAGATGACCGGCGGCCCAGCACGCTGCGGCGCTGACCAAATGCGGGCCCAACAAAATCCCGCGCACTCCGAGCACCTCGAGGCCCGCTAGTGCGATCGGCAAATTTTCGGGCGAAACGTCAAACGACATCACGCGCCAATCGAGCTTCATTGCCGCAAAGGCACGCTCGATGGCAAGTTGTGAAGGATTCCCGGCAATCGGGTGGCCTAGCACTGCGATGATCGGTTCGGTGGTACCATCCATGTTTCAGTTCGCTTTTTCAAACCAAACCTGAGGAATTTCAAGTGGACTCGGGGAGACATGAAACCTACTTGATTCCATTGCTAAACCGAAGGGCGCTGACCCTCTTGGGCGGGGGAATGCTGGCCAACATTGTGGCGGTTTACTTGCTTGCAAATCCGGATCATGGAATCACAGAGAACGAGGAGGTGAGCGACGTCTTTCGTTACCTCGTTAAGGGAACGGTGCTGGGAAGTATCGCGGTAGCGTGCTGGATTGCGACCGCTGCTCGGCCGCCGGTTTTGCGATACGCAGGCCAAGCGGCACTGATCCTGGTCGGTGTGACGTTGTATTGGAAAACGTTTCACGACGACCCTTGGATTTCAACGTTAATTGATACGATGGGGATCGTCTCTGTCCAAAATCTTCTGTTTGCTTGGTTTTGGGTACCCCACTGGAACGATCCCCGTCAGTCAAGCGAACGGATGCGGGGGCAATTTTCGATTGCCTCCCTGATCGCAATCACCGCGGCTTTCGCATTCCTGCTGGGTAGCGCCCGCCACTTTTCGCCCCCGATTGAACCCGTCCAATACTGGCCGGTTCTGTTTGGAATTTGGGGAGGCATGCCGGTGATGGTCACCTTGGTCTGCCAAGCCATGCTCGCTCCCTCGTTTCGCTACCGTGTTGTCCGCTTGTTGGTCGTGGGGTTGCTCGCCATCTTGGGGAGCTTTGTGTTGGCGTGGTTGGAACTTGAATTTGCCAAGCGGGGTAACCCGTCGGGCAACCCATCCGACAACCCATCGGCCTCGAGCTTGCTGCTCTACCGAATTCATTACCTGATGGTGTTGAGTGGATACTTGTTGGCATTCATGGTTGCTGGCATCGCAGCCCGTGCGAGTGCACCGAAGTCTGCGATCTAGCGTCGTCCCTGCCATCGGCGCCCACGCCGCGGCGGCTCCCTCCGGTCAATTGACTATTGGCGTGCGGCATCGATGACGGCATCGACGACGAGACGATCGTCGTATTGAGTCAATGTGACTTGACCGCCACGAAACCAATGCATGATCGGATGGACATAATCCAAGGGCGGATTGGTTGGGATCGCATTGCCCTGCCAAACGGTGCTGGTCCATTGATCGGATTGAGGCAAGAATTCGTATTGGCCCCCGAGCGTGCATTGCAAATCGGTGTTGAAGATCGCTTGCGTTGCCGTCAATGCTTCGGCCGGTGGAACGCGTAGTTGGCGCGACAGCATGCCGAGGAAATCCGCTCCAGCGCGACTGCTCGTTGCGGAGCGTTGATACAATTGGTTGGTGACCCAGCCTTCGAGTTGGCTGCCGCGCAAGTTTCCGATTCGACCGCGCAGCTGTGCGGCATCCTCCACTTCGACCGATGCCAAGAAGGGCAAACTCGCCGTTAGCAAATCGGGATAGAACGACAGCACACTGAACCCGCCGCCGGTGTATCGATAAATACCGCCCAGCAAACGAGTCATCCCAGGTCTCACCGGCGTGCCTCGGCCGAGCCCTAGCGGCAATCGGTCAATCATGCCTGGCAACGGCCATGCGCCGATGTAACCGGGTAATTGTTTCAGGGCGCGAAACGTCTTGATTAGCCCATCGAAATCATCGGGATTCGGCGGGTTTGAGTCTTTGATCGCAGCAAATAGATGCGTCGGCGGACCCAGTTGTTCTGACACCACGTGCGCCTGGGCCGCGACAATGTCGTCGGGAGCGAACTGCATCGCGACTCGGGTAGGCGGTCCAAGTTGTTGAGCGTATTTTCCGTATTGAGCCGGCGACCAAGGAGCAATCTCGGCATGGATCGCCAGCCGCTCGATCTTGGCGTTGCGGTCGTCGCCGGCAAACATCGTTTTCCGCTGGACACCGGCCATGATCGGATCCATGTGAGGAAACCGCGAACTGTAGCTGGCTGCGATCTGCGAGTACCAATCGGATTCTTCGGCGGTCACGTTGCGCAATTCCACATCGGCAATTGGCAGAAACGTGCCGCGTCCGCCGCGGCGAGTGTCGATCAGATCCTCGCCCACTTCGACGATCCCGCTGGCGTCGGCACGCTGGCTAAAGTTATTGGGCAAGTACCCCAAGTGAATCAATTGATCGATCGAGGGGGTCGGCGTCCCTTCGGCCGCTGCCGCCAACTTGGCCAGCTGCACCAGAGTGATGTCGGACTTGGCACCAGTCCGTCGCCGCAGCTCGATCAGGTATTCGGGTGACACCAGACCTTGCAACATTTGTGGTGAAAAGTAGGTGAAGATGGAATCTTGGCGTTCCAACGGCATCAGTCGCCGCGCCAATTGGAACTCCGATGTGGCCGCGAGCGATTGGCCATCTTTGCCAACTTGGACAAACCGTTTAACGAGCGTTTCGCTGTTAGTGACGAAGATATAGTTGCCATCCTCGACCATGTAGGATCGCACTCGATTGTCGGCGCTGTGCAGAAACGAGACCGTTTTTCCAGCAATCGTCGTCTCCTCAAGCTGGATTGCTTCATCGGAGTTGGCTCGATTGTTGCGATCATTTTGCAGCGAACTGCGAAACAGAAAGGCGTTCTTGACGTGGAACAGCACGCCTAGGGTCGCGCCTTCGTTGAGGAACAAATCTCGCCCGATGATCGCTTGATCTTCGATCACGGTCGGGCCAAGCAGCCGCGACAGCTCGTTCATGTGCAAATGCAATTGCGATTCAATGGCCTTGGTGCCTTGGCTGCGAAATCCACGCAACGTCGCCATTCGCGACAGATCGCCTCCGTATTCTTCGGAAAGGTCACGAAACCACAAATAGTTTTCGAAAGAGCCGTAGCGGATATAAAAACACTCCGGAGGCACTCGCGTCGCGATCGGTTCCATAAACGTGGTGTCGTTCACATCGCCGGGGGCGTTGCCCGTTGGAATCGGCTGGGTCCATCGTGGCGCCGGGGGAATTGAAACTTGGCGACTCATGGCCGGCGGAACTTGATGTCCCGAAGCAGTGCGGCGAAACATCGCCTCGGTCGCTTCCTCGGCGCCCGCAATCAACTTCAACGTTGACACCAGCGCATCCTCGGTCTTCGACTCGGTTTCGAACCACGATGGCAGCGGAAGATGCAAGCGTCCCGAAAGCATCGCGACCAAATAATTTTCGACCCACGGGGGATAGTCGCCAAGGTCGATTCGCGTTTTAGCGGCCGCGGTGTAATCGGACCACCACTGGCCCAACAGCTGAGCGTGGGGCGTGTCATTCGATTCGGGGCGAAGTTCATATTCACCGATCACACCCGTTGCATCGCTCACGGTGATGAGCATCGGCGCGCTGCCCTGGAACAAGAACGAGACACGGCGGGCCACCGTCTCTTCGGTCTCTTGGTCATCGCTGGTGATTTCGCGGATCAATTTTCCCACCCGCCTGAGCAATCGGCCTCGTCCTGGCTCGGGAACGGGACGCTCCGAAGGCGGGATGACCTTGACCCGGACCTCCTGCCCAACCGGATAAAACACTCGTCGCTGGGCATCACTGACGCGGAGCGGGGGCTGTGTCCCCACCGATACCGGGGCTGCTAAAGGGATCTCAATCGTGGCGACACCAAACGGCTCGCCGACCTGCGCGGCGGCCAAGATCTCGACCGCCTCACCCGACGAAGGGACCAGCAGCAACGACAGGGCAACGAGCGACGCTAAACGGGGGGCGAGAGCCGTCGTACCGACATGCCGATCCGCGAACTGCCCCCGACAACGGCCAACCGCAGGCGACATCGAAATCGTTTTCCAGCTAAATTTCATGAGCGATTCAATCTTTCTCTGCTTGGGGGTCGTCACCCGTGTTTCTTGGGTGATAATGGCACGAGCGTTTCATTATTAAGACCGACCGTGCAACAGGATAGGGCGATGGCTGATAGTCCATCACGAAGTGGCGTTTTTCAAGCTAAAACCGACAAGCGATTGGAAGCTTTTGCCGAGAGCATCAGTTTTGATCGACGTATGTATCACCAGGATATTCGGGGGTCGATCGCGCATGCAGACATGCTCTGCAGCGTCGGATTGCTGACCCCCGAAGAGTTTTCGACGATTCGCGACACTTTGCGAGAAATCGAAGCCGAAATCGAAGCCGACGCGTTCCCCATTCGGTTGGAACTCGAAGATATCCATATGCATATCGAGCAGGCCTTGATCGACCGCATTGGCGATGTGGGGCGAAAGCTGCATACCGCGCGAAGTCGCAATGACCAAGTCAGCACCGACGTGCGAATTTGGATCCGCGAAGCGCTCGACCAAGTCGACGCTCGTTTAGCCGACCTTCAGCGTGCGTTTCTGAGTCGCTGCGACCGCGACTTCGATGTGATCTTGCCCGCCTACACGCATCTCCAACGCGCTCAACCGGTGATCGCTCCTCATTACTGGTTGGCTTACGTCGAAAAGCTGCAACGCGACCGGGGGCGTGTGGCAGATTGCCGCAAGCGACTCAACGAATGTTCCCTCGGGGTGGCTGCCGTCGCGGGGACCACGTTAGAGATCGATCGAGAGCAAACCGCCAAGGCGCTAGAGTTCGACCGTCCGACCGCCAATAGCTTGGACACCAGTAGCGATCGCGACTTCATGCTCGAAAGCGCATTCGTGCTCTCGGTGATCGCTTCGCACTTGAGCGGTTGGGCCGAGGAATGGATTTTGTGGAGCACGGTCGAATTTGACTTTATCAAATTGCCACAAGCATTCTGTACCGGCAGCAGCATCATGCCGCAAAAGGTCAATCCCGATACGCTTGAGTTGACGCGTGGCAAGTCGGCGCGGGTGATGGGCAATTTGCAAACGTTGATGTTGTTGGTCAAGAATTTACCGTTGGCGTACAATCGTGATTTGCAAGAGGACAAGCCGCCAGTGTTCGATTCGTTCGATACGGTGATCGCCTCGCTTGAGCTCGCGATCCCGATTGTCGAAGGCTCGGAGCTGCGTCGTGAATCGATCGCCAGCCGATTGGAACGCGGCTACTTGGATGCCACCACGTTGATGGAATGGATGATCCGCAAAGGCATGCCTCAGCGCCGTGCCCACCATCTCGTCGGTGCGATCGTCGGTGAAGCGATGGAGCGAGACGTACCGCTCAGCGAGTTGCCCTTGGAGGCAATGCAGATGCACGCACCTGAGATCGATGATTCGGTATTTGAGATTCTCGGCAGCAAGAACGCGGTGAACGCCTTCGTCAGCTATGGATCGTCCGCCCCGGCGCAGGTGCGAAGCCAGGTTGAGCGTTGGAAATCGCAATTGGCGAGTTCCTAAGGGGCAACGGTCCACTTTGGATTCTTAGGACCGCTGATTGCTCCATAGCGAAAGCAGTTCGACGAGATGCTCGGTCGCCTCGACCATTTCGTCGAGGCAGGCGAATTCGCGGACGCTGTGAATGTTGTGCTGGCCGCTCGACAGATTTGGCGTCGGCAATCCTTTCTCGGTCAATTGACTGCCATCGGTCCCGCCGCGAACGATCTCGCGGCGACACGGACGGCCGAGATTCTTAAACGCTTGCTCGGCAAACTCAACCGCTTGGGGAAGCGTTTCCAAGCCCTCGCGAAGGTTGCGGTATTGACGATAGATCGTGACGTCCGCTTTGACGCCGGGCGTTCTCTTTGCGGCGGTTTCCGCAGCGCTGCGAACGCGATCGGCATACCCCACCAAATCATCGGAATCAAACGAACGCAGGATCAACTCCACGGTCGCTTCGCCGACGCCTCCGTGGATCGCGTGGGGATGGATAAACCCTTGGCGATCTGAGGTGGTTTCGGGCGTCATCTCTTGGCGTGGCAAATCCGCGACGAAATCGGCCGCCGCTCGCATCGCATTGACCATCACCCCTTTGGCGATTGCCGGATGTATGTTGTTGCCGGTGAACCGCACCGTGGCTCCATCAGCCGAGAAGGTTTCGACATCAATGTCTCCGGCGCCACCTCCATCGATCGTGTACGCGACCATCGCATTCAATGCCGGCAAATCGATTTTGTCGGTACCGTGCCCAATCTCTTCGTCACAGGTAAACAACACACGAACGTCACCGTGTTGCAAATGAGGATTCTCGATCAAGGTCTGAGCGAGCTCCATGATGATGGCGATGCCCGCCTTGTCGTCACCGCCCAGCAGCGTCGTCCCGTCGGTCGTCACCAACGTCTTGCCGATCATCGATTCGAGCTCGGGTGTTGCGGCACAGGAAATCTCGATTCCCGCGGGCAGCCGAATGTCGCCTCCGGGATAAGACTCGATCACCTGGGGCGAAACGTTCTCGCTGGGGGCTTCGGGTGACGTATCCATGTGCGCGACCAAAGCGACCACGGGGCTATGCCCTCCGTTGGTTGCGGGAATGGTCCCCCACACCAAAGCGTTCTCATCCATCCGAGCGTCCGTGATACTCATTTCACGCAACTCTTGCTCCAAAAATCGAGCAAGCGTCCGCTGTTTTTGCGAGCTGGGATATTGATCGCTATTGGGGTCCGCAGCGGTGTCGATCCGCACGTAACGCAAGAAACGCTCGAGCAGCCGTGTTGAATTGATCGTGACGGTAGGGGGGTGTGTCATGGTTTATCGCGTTGACTGGATTAGCGTGTGAACGAGGCCAAGTTTTGATATCTTTACGGCAAGTGACACCATATTAAGAGAGAATCGTTGACGGTTTAAGGTTACGGCGTAAAGATTCGGACGAAAGCGTGCCACGCGCCCGCGACTCCACTCGCTGAGCTCCCGCCGACCTGCGGATGACTCTCCACACTCATCCTTGCCTTGCCCACGGCGCTGCGAGGTTACCTCCAGTGAAACAATCCCATGACCGAAAAAGTCGCCCATTTCATTTTCGATGTGGAAAGTATCGCGGATGGGGAACTGATCGCGGACGTCCGGTACGGTGGCCAAGGGCTATCGCCCAAGAAAGCGATCGAGACCTATCAAGATGAGTTGGTCGAGCAAAACGGCACCACCTTTATCCCCCATACCTTCCAAATTCCGATCTCGGTCGTGATCGCCAAAGTGGCTGCCGACTTTAGTTTGATCGACATCGTTTCCTTGGATGAACCCCACTTTCGTCCGCACGTCATCACGGAGCACTTTTGGCGTGGTTGGGAGATGTATGGCAAACCGCAATGGGTCACCTTCAATGGCCGATCGTTCGATCTGCCGGTCATGGAGCTTGCCGCGTTTCGCTATGGCATTTCAGCGGCCGCTTGGTTCAAGTCCGATGGCTATCGGTCGCCGCGAAATCGCTTTACCACCGAAGCTCACTTGGATTTGCAGGAATTGCTCACCAATTATGGCGCGGCGCGTTGCAATGGTGGTCTCAATCTCGTCGCCCAATTGGTCAAAAAACCCGGCAAGATGGATTTGCGAGGCGACCAAGTTCAACAGCAATACGATGACGGCAACCTGTTAGAAATCAGCGATTATTGTCGCTGCGATGTGCTCGATACCTACTTTATTTTCCTGCGATCAATGGTGTTGATGGGCAAAACCACGCTCGATAACGAAATGGAGTTGGTGCAAAAAGCGAAACAGTGGATCGAAGCTCGAGCCGATTCGTCGGAAGCCTATACCGCCTACTTGAACGCATGGCGCGACTGGGAAAAGCCAGCGGATAAGGTGCTCGAACCTGCTGAAACGCAAACGGGCGAGGAACCAACGGACACAAAAGAAACACTCGCCAATGACGCCGCAGACGACAAGCCACAGGATTGAACCCAACTGTAAATGCTAGCAAACAGCGACTTCGAGAACTCACCTTTACCTCGCGGTCGTTTTCTGGCTAGGGTCTTCTTTTGGACAGATCGTTCAACACTCCATCTTAATTCTTGGATTGGTAGGTAGCCTTACTCAGGGCGCGACAATGGCTAGACAGGGACGTCTTTGCCGGCACGGTTCACTCATCGCTCTCCTTTTCCGAGCGAGCCTCAGTTGCTGCGCGTTGATTTGCAGTTTCAGCGGCAAGCATGCCAGAGCGGCAGATCCGATTGCGAACGAGGCCGTCAAGCCGATTCGAAACGAAGCGTTCCAGGAGCAAGCTCGAGCTAAAAAACTCGACCTCCATCTCGAACTCCGCTGGGCGGCGCAAACGGCTCAGCATTGGAGCGTCGACGTTGACGTCGTTGATCCCGATGCTGCGGCAGCGATTTCGGAGCTACGTAATTTTTGTGCCGATGCCACTACTTGTGGCGAGATGCAGCTTTCCAAATCGGCCCCCCATTGGCATCTTCACTCCTCCGTTGCCATGGCTTCGGGCGGGGCGAGTTTCCGGGTGCAAGCCTCCTCCGCCGCTGAACTTGTGATCACAACGAAGGCTCATCCGGGCATGCCCTCCGCGGGTTCCTCGTCCGCGGGTACGCCTTCGGTGGGGGCCTCGTCTGTGGGGGCCAGCGATCCGGCGGTGGGATCTTCGGCGACCCAAACCGTCACACCGTCGATAACACGGTTGCCGATTGCGCAACTCATCGCAAACTCCTTCTCGAGCGAATCGGGGCCGCAATGGACGCTACAGCGTTCGGCGAGCGACTCGCTCCGCGTATCCGCCGATCCCGCTGGGGGCCTTTCACGCTCGAGTTTGGTATCGCAGCCCAATGCGGAGATTCGGTTGCATGTCCGTGGCAACTCGGTTCAAGTTCCTAGCGAGGGCGAAGTCCGTGTGCACAGTTCCGTGGTGCGTGTCGCGGATCACCATGTGGTAGCGACGCAAACCTATCCGATGCCGCTGGACGCGGATGGCAACAGCGGTCCGATTGAGATCCAACACCTCACCCCTAGCGAACCGGGGGTTTACGAAATCCGTTGTGAATTGGAGCAGGGCCAGAATGCATTGTGGTCTCGATTGCGTCGCCGCAGCGATTCGATTGGACGCACCAACTATGTCTTCGTGGTGCCACCGCCCGCGGGATCCTTCAACGGCAACATCAATTTTGAAGCTTGGCAAACCGTCGCAAAAATCAAACCAACCGATGGCTCGGAGTGGACCGTTCCCACCTTCCTCAGCACCCGTAACAATCCTTTGATTCCATCGAGCTTGATCAAGCATGACGGTTCTCGTTCGGATGGGGGCGATGCGGGGCAAAAAATCACGATTGTGCCGAGCGGCAAAACCTTTGAGACCAGTCTCGCGAAGCTGCGTAGCGGTCTTCCTCATCATATTACCGTTCGTTATTCCGCAGAACGCGACATTCATGTTCACCTGCGATTGACGAGTGGTTCAAGCGACAATCCCGCTTTGACGAATTATGTCCTAAGCGATGAAAAGCGAGCGGAAGACCGTTATCGCGAGGATCCACATCCGTGGCGCAGCCAATCGTTCCTTTATTATCCTCAAGGAAACGATCAGCTGCGTTTAACGAACCTCGACCTCGACCAGGACGCGGCGATCGAATCGATTGAGATCAAGGTGGGACCTTCCCATTTCGCATCCGCTGCGGTGATCTCGACGAGTGCTCCTTCACGGCTTTCCACGTTGAACCTCAGCGACCTCGCTTGGCCCCAGGCGTTTGCAAGCGATGAAGTGAAGCGTTTGGCGAAATCCGATTTTGGGCACGCCGCGATTTCCTTGCACCAATTATTTGTTGCGACCGAGCGGTTAAAGGAATATGCCGCCCTTTCGGGGGTCAATTCGATTTGCGTGTTAGCAAACGAAGGTGGGGCAGCGTGGTTCCCGACAGCTCAATTTGCATCCAACCCGATTTCCACCGCGTCACCCAACCACAACGTCCAGTCGCAATACCTCGACCTATTTCTGAGTCTGATGGATGACAGCGACCTGCGTGTGATCGTAGGCTTGAATCCATTGATGGCGTTTCACGCTGTCGAACAGGACCGGTCGCAGTCGTTCACCGCCGAGCGTCCAGCGCCCTACAACCTGCTCGAACCGGTCGTGCAGCAGACCCTTTTGGCTTTGGTCCAAGAGGTCACTGCGACGTCGAATCGACACACGTGCTTTGCCGGATTGGCAATGCATTGCAGCGGTTCGAGTCATGCAGCCGCATTTGATCCCACCGTTGCTCCGAGCGATTCGACGCTGCGGCAATTTGCGATCGCCGCTGGTAAGCCTGACGCATCGATCGCGGAGGTGCGAAGTTGGATCGGCGAAGACCAGCAAGCATCGCTGCGTCGGTGGGCGATCCAATCGAATCGCAATTTCTATACATCGATGGCCAATCAAATGCCGGGCAAATTGTGTCTGATGATGGGGTTGCCAGCCCGCCATTTGTCGTCCGAACCGGGCGTGTCGTTAGTCGACATGGCATGGCCGTCAACGAATTCGAACTTGGTTCCGTTGATGTCGCAGGCCCATGAGGGCTGGAATTCACTCGCCCAACAAATTGACACTCAACAGCACAGCGTCCAACATTTAACGATGCTGCAACCGATCGCGGGTCGGATTGGATTGACGATCACACCCGGCCGAATCCAGCGTGTAATGCAGGACTCGCTTTCCCAAGACACCGTTCCCATCAATTTCCCCACGGTGATTGACCGATCGCTTGCAGCTCAATTGAGCCGCTGGATCGATCGACTGGATCCCAAAGTGGTGATGGTGGACTATGGGACGCTACGGGGGAATCTGTCGCGAGACCTGCGTCCTGTACTGATTAGCCACAGTGCGTTACCAAGTCGACCGATGAAAGAATTCGGTTCACCGGATCAAGCCTCGCAAACGGTTCAAGTTCGTTGGGGTGTCGAAAATCAACATTTGATCTTAAGCCTGACCAACCATGCGCCTTGGCCTTGCGAAGTCGACTTGATCTCGAAAAAGGCGATCGGTTGGAGCGTGATTGGCAACAGCGCGGCGTCTCCGCGTCAAAGTGCCGACAAATTGACATCCACGATTGATTTGAATGCCGGCCAAATCAAGGTCCTGCGTTCGGAGCTTCCCGAGACATCGGATAGCCTTGCGACTTGGTTATCACGGGTCCGTGGCGGCACCACCACCGTTGATCAAATCAAGTCCGATGTGACGGTCGTCGTCGAACGGTTGGGAATGCTTGCCGACAGCGAACCGTACGATGCGTTGTCGAATCCAGGTTTTGAAGTCGTGGGCGGCATCGGGATCACGGGATGGATGCACGCTCAGTATCCCGAAGGTGCCGTTCGTCTGGCGGAGGACGAGGCCATCGAAGGGAAGCGTTCACTTTGTCTAACGACCGCCAACACGATGGCCACCAAGACGTGGTTGGTCAGCGAAACGATCACGCCACCCAAGACCGGTCGCATGGCGGTCTCGTTGGCATGCCGCAGCGAAGCGAGCGAGGCGACCACGCCTCACCGCGTCCGGGTCTCGGTCGAAGGAACTCAAGCGGGAGTTTCGTTTCGATTCTCTGAAGAGGTCGATGTACCACGAAACGGACAATGGCAACCGCGTAAGTCATTGGTGGAAGCCGACTTAATCGATCCGATGACGGTCGAGTCGTTGCGGATCACCATCGACAGCCTATCGCCTGGGAAATTGTGGATTGACGACGTTCGCTTGCATGACTTCTTTCCGATGAACAAAGAGCGAGCTGAGTTGCAAAGTCAAGCGTTTTTGGCGGTTCAAGGATTACAGCGAGGCAACTTGGCTCCGTCGTCGCGGCTGTTGAAAAACCGTTGGGCTCAGTTCCTGTTGAATGACACCCGAGTTCGCCCTCAGCCGGTGATCCAAAACACGCTCGAAGAAGAAGAAGTTGCGCCGCTGGGCGTGGCCGAGCGAATCAAGGGCTGGCTGCCCAAACCGATACGCTTCTAGCGCCAATTTTGTCTCCAGGCGTCCCCCACGCGAAACCGTTCGTAGCGTTTCTTGCGCATGCGAGTGCCACTCCGGAATCGAGTTGGCGTACAATGGCCCGCAGACGCCGCCTTTGTGCCATCGACTTTGGTAGCCCTGCGCCGCTCCGCGACAACAAGCATCCGGTGAGCGCCAAGGTCGATGGCATTGGGGGCTGCGTGCTGAATTTCACACACACCCGGGTAGAGCCTCCCCCAACGGTGCCTTTCAAGGTTAGGTCCTGGAACCAGCATCGTTTGCGGTGAACCATGGCTGCCGAGAAACATGCTAATTTTGAGAGTTCGATGCATCGCTTGATCTTTTTCCATGTGGTTTTGTTGCTCGCCGTTGACGACCGTGGGTTGCCCGCCGAAGAGCTACCACGCGTGCCTCCCACTGCTGCTGCGGCAGCTGAGCAAACCATCGAGTTACAAGCTGGTTTTCGTGCCGAGTTGATTGCGGCCGAGCCGATGGTGACGGACCCGATTGCGATGAAGTATGACGAGAACGGTTCGGCGTACGTGATTGAGATGAACGACTATCCGTACTCGAATAAATCCCATGATCAAGCGTGGCAAACACAAACCTCCGAGCCGATGGGACGAGTTCGCTTTCTAGAAGATACCGATGGTGATGGAAAATTCGACAAATCCACCGTCTTTGCCGATCGCCTTTCTTGGCCTACCGGAGTCGCGTTATGGAAAGGGGGGATCTACGTGCTGGCGACTCCTGACGTCTGGTACTTGAAAGATACCGACGGAGATGGTCGGGCCGATGTTCGCAGGAAGGTCTTTACCGGTTTTCGCAAATACAATGTCCAAGCCGTGATGAATAACCCGTTGTGGGGACTTGATCACGAAATCTATACAGCCGGGGCGAGCAATGGAGGAGAGATCACAGCAATCCGCTCGGTGGAGCAAGGGGAGACGTCGGCACAGGCTTCGCCCGCCGCAGTGATCCGCCGTAGCGATTTTCGCTTTGATCCAAGACAGGAACGATTTGAACCCGTCTCCGGTGGAGCGCGGTTTGGGCATGCCCAGGACGATTGGGGCAATCGCTTTTTGACCGACATTCGCAACCCGGTTCAACATGTTCTCTTTCCAGCCCATTATCTCCATCGCAATCCTTTTCTCCGCGCCCCGCATGTGCTGCAGGATGTCGTCCCCTCGGGCGATAGCCTTGCCGTCTTTCAGATCAGTCCTCCGGAAGCTTGGCGTGCCATCAATGCGCAGCGGTTGGCTGCAGATGACACAAAAAAATCGCCATTCGATTCGACGGTTCCCAAAGGATACGTGACATCCTCAAGTGGAGTCACGATCTATCGAGGGCACGCCTATCCAGAAGAATTCTATGGCAACGCCTTCATCGGAGAAGTGGCGGGGAATCTGGTCATGCGTTACCGGATCGAAGCCGATGGAGTGACGTTCCAGGGTGAACGGGCTCATCAAAAGGCCGAGTTTCTGGCTTCCACGGACAATTGGTTTCGGCCGGTCAATTTCATCAATGCACCCGATGGAACGCTGCATGTACTCGATATGTATCGTGAAACGATTGAGCATCCCTGGTCGATGCCGGATGATTTGAAAGCTCAGGTCGATTTAACATCCGGAAAAGATCGTGGCCGGATCTATCGCTTGGTTCCCCCACGCTATCGTGAAGGATTTGTCAAACCTCCGGTTCCACGACTGGGAACCGCCAGCACAAAGGAGTTGATCGCTGAGCTTGCCAATCCTAATTCCTGGTGGCGCGAGACCGCGCACCGATTGCTGTTTGAGCGGCAAGACCTCAGCCAGGTCTCGCTACTGAAAAAAATGCTTCGCGAACACGAGATGCCGGTCACGCGAGTCCATGCACTTTGGACGCTGGAGGGGTTGGAGTCTCTCTCAACCGCAGATTTGGTAGCGGCGATCAAAGATCCGGCCGCCGGCGTTCGAGAGCATGCGATTCGTCTGGCCGAGCGGCGATTACCCCAGGCACCGAGTCTGGTGCCGTTGATCGTGGACGCGGCCGGCGATGATGCTAGACGAGTTCGGTTCCAAGCGGCATTCACTCTGGGTGAAATCGAGGACCCTCGTGTCGTTGCCGCCCTTGCACAACTGGCCCGCCGGGATGCGAACGATCCGTTGATGCAAACGGCGGTGATGAGTTCCGTGTCTCGATCGGTGGAGCCTCTGCTTAAGATTTTCTTACAAGATCGCTCGTTCTCGGAGTCCAGCTCAGGATTGGAAATGATTTCGCAACTGGCTTTGATGATCGGTTCGAAAGCAGAGTTGGCTGTTGTGAACGAGTTTCTCTCGGCCCTTTCGCAGTCCACTGCGACGGTAAAAGTGGCAATGCTGAAGAATTTGGCGGCAGGATTGCGACGAGCCAAACGAGATTTAAGTGAAATCATCAGTGACCCCTCTCACTCAAGTGGACCACTGGTTGCGGCGTTTTTGGAGGCGTCAAACGCCAACGCTCTCGACGCTTCGCTGCCGCAATCGCAACGTCTCGATGCGATTGCGTTGCTCGGCTACGATCGGTTTGAACGTGCAAAACCAACGCTCGAAAAACTGCTTAGCATTCAACATCCACCCGAGCTGCAAATGGCTGCGGTCGCTGCGTTGACGAGTACGGCTCGCTCGGATGTCGCTGCGATCTTGCTTGACCGATTCCCGGCGCTCACACCGAGTGTGCAAGCGGAGGTTGTGAACCAATTGTTGCAGCGCACCCTATGGATTCCCATCGTTTTAGATGCCGTGGGCGCGGGCACGGTACCCGCGAATCTTGTTTCTCCGAATCGTCGTGCGGCTTACCTGCGAAGTTCTCAGCAAGAGATTCGGCAGCGTGCCGTCAAAGTGTTCTCCGAAGACCAGCCTCATTCGCGTAAAGACGTTCTCGACAAGTACCAAGCGGCGTTGGCGTTAAGCGGGGATGCCGAGCGTGGAGCACCTCTCTTTCTAAAGAATTGTGCGAACTGTCATCGCTTTGGCGATCTTGGGTTTGACGTTGGCCCCAATCTAGCCACGATCCAAAATCGTTCTGCCTCGCAATTGCTGGTAAACATTCTTGATCCCAGTCGAGAGGTCAGCCCGAATTTCCTCGAATACAATGTGCTCTCGGTCGACGGGCGGATTTCGTCTGGAATGATCGCGGCGGAAAATGCGAACAGCATCACGCTTCGTCAAGCCGAAGGGGTGGAAACAACCATTCAACGAGTGGAGATCGAAGAGTTGCGATCGTCGGGGAAATCGTTGATGCCCGAAGGGATTGAGCAGACGATTGATGCTCAGGGAATGGCCGATCTGATTACCTATTTGTTATCGTTGGGGCAGGCACCTTAGCCCGGGATCTTTCCCAGTCCAATGCATCCGTTTTGAAGTTGTGTTATTGTCGTTTTTCCGAGCAAATCATAACCCGACGCGTTAGCGAGGGACCGAATCAAGCGTGGTATTCTCTCGCGGACGCTTCGGGCTGTGAAACACTCGCAACTTCAAAACTTGCGTTTCGTGTTATGATTTTGACTGCGTACTTCATTCACAATCGCTCCCGCGTACGAACCAGCAGGAAATGATGAATTCTTTTGACCGACGAACCTTCATCACCCTTTCGACCGGCGGCGTCGCCGCGGGGTTGGGAGCGGTGGGCTCCGCGGGGGTGTCCACTGCGGAAACCGAGGTTTCGAGTCGCGATCTCCCGCTGGCGACCGATGGGGATGCGATCTGGGATTTACACTGTCATCTTTCCGGTGTTCCTGGGCAAACGGTTGAAGAACGAGCCGCGCAGTTGCTCGAGTACGCCGATCGGATGCAGATCCAGCGGTTGATTTTCTTTATGGGCTGGCCATGGTCACAAAATCCGACGCCGGATGATTTCCGCAGACAAAATGATCAAGTCATTCGAGTGCTCGAGCGTTGGCCGGAACGGCTATTCGGTTTTGCCTATTTGAATGCAAGTCATCCCGATGCGTCGCTAGCGGAAATCGAACGTTGCATCCACGAAGGACCAATGGTCGGCATCAAGTTGTGGGTGGCCAGCAAGTGCAGCGAGGAAGAGATCGATCCGTTGATTCGACGCTGTGGAGAATTGAATGCGTTGATCTACCAACACACGTTTTTCAAAGTGACCGGAAATCTGGCAGGCGAGTCCACGCCGCTCGATCTGGCTCAGCTCGCAGCACGCCATCCCGAGGTGCCGCTCATTTGTGGGCACACCGGTGGCGATTGGACGCTCGGGATTCGTGCGATTCGCGAGTTCCCCAATGTATCCGTAGGGATCGGAGGCAGCGATCCGACCGCAGGGTTTGTGGAAATGGCGGTGCGTGAACTGGGCCCCGAACGTGTCGTCTACGGAAGTGACATTGGGGGTCGTAGCTTTGCCACTCAATTGGCGAAAGTGTACGGTGCCGAGATTACGCCTGAGGAACGTAAGCTGATCTTGGGTGGCAACCTGCGGCGGATGTTGAAGCCCATTCTGCAGAAAAAGGGAGTCACGCTATGATCATTGATGTGAATGTCTATCTCTCGCGTTGGCCGTTCCGACGATTGCCACACGATAACCCAACTTCGCTAGTTCGAAAGTTATCGCAACGCGGTGTGCGCCAAGCCTGGGCAGGCAGTTTCGACGGTCTGTTGCACAAAGATATCTCCAGTGTGAACTCACGACTGGTCGCCGATTGCAAGGAACACGGCGAAGGCTTGTTGGTGCCGGTGGGGTCGGTCAATCCGACCCTTCCTGATTGGCAGGAGGATCTGAGGCGGTGCCATGAAGTCCACCAAATGCATGCGATACGTCTTCATCCCAACTACCATGGATACACGCTCGATTCGGAACAGTGTAGCCAATTGCTTAAGGAAGCGCATGACCGCGAGTTGGTTGTCCAATTGGTGTTGTCGATGGAGGATCCCCGCGTGCAACATCCTTTGCTGCAAGTGCCCGTCGTCGATACCAAGCCTTTGGAAACGCTAGTGAAGCAGTATCCCGATCTGCGACTCGTCATCATGAATAATTACGGCGCGATCAAGGAGAGCAGGGCGGCACAGCTCGCCGAGTCGGGGCAGGTCTATTTTGAAATATCGCATTTCGAAAACGTGGGGGCTTTAGAAAAATGGGTCACGACCGTTCCCCATGAACGGCTATTGTTTGGATCCTATTTTCCTTTTTTTAACCTCGAAGCGGCGCTGCTGAAGTTTCAGGAGTCCCAAGTGGGCGGTCTTGCGACGTCCGCCATCCAATACAGCAATGCGCAATCATTGACGGCAGCGGCTAAAAACTAATTTGCTAAAAACAAAGTCGTGGGCGCGAATCCGATGCGTCTGCGGCGTTGCCGCGTGAATCAAGGGCTCTCGACCGAAGCCGCGACGGGGCCCAGTCGGAGTATGTCCGAGCCAATCTCGACTCGTTGTGATTGTGCGCGGCCACCCGCATCGACCCAGCGGAGCTCGGCGAGGAAGCGGTGGGACGCTTCCTCGATCACTTGGTAATGGCCCGAGAGGATTTGCTGCACTTCGCCTCGACCGCCTCCGATATCGCCCTCGAAATCGAGATAGTGAACCCGGTGATCGGCTAATTTCTCTACTTTCATAGAAATCCCCTGCTGAAACGACGCGATCGGTTCGGTGGCCCATGTTTTTAAAGCTCCAGCGGCTTCAAACATCCAATCAAAGTGCGTCGGTACCGGGTTCGATGCGTTTTGACCGCGTGTCCCCTGGGGACCAGGGGTGTGCCGCAGGATCACGAAGCGGGGTGGAATTGCATTCAATTTTGCTTGCCTCGGGGCCAATTCGCTGGCGAAGAATCGTGGTTTCAGTCGAGAAAAGAGGGGACCGATGATCCGTCAATTCGATTCGGGATTGACGGTTAGGTAGCGATATCATCATCCTTTTGGGATCGATCCATGCCTCCGTAACGTATGGACGGTTCCCATTAACGAAAACTATCCGAGCACTCATGTCTAACGCATCCAGCGCGAACGTACAAATCCAGCTCCCCGACGGCACCCTTCACGAGCACCCCGCCAGCACCACGGCGATGGATATCGCCAAAGGGATCAGCGACGGATTGGCCCGCGGCGTGATCGCCGCCGAGATCAGCGGCCGAGTGGTCGACGCCAATCGTCCGCTGGGCGAATTGAGCGAAGATGATCAACCGATCGCCCTGCGTTTGTTGACCAGCCGCGATGCCGAAGCACTCGACGTCCTGCGTCACTCGGCCGCCCACGTGATGGCCCGCGCCGTGATGCGACTCTACAAAGGCGTCTCGCTCGCGTTCGGCCCCACCACCTCGGGTGGCTTCTACTACGATTTCGACATCCCTGAAAAAATTAGCGAAGACGATTTCCCCAAGATCGAAGCGGAAATCAAAAAGATCATCAAGGAAAAAGAACCGTTTGAACGCTTCATTCTCGATCGCGATGAAGCTCGCAAGCTGTGCGACGATTTGGACCAAGATCTCAAAGTCGAACACATCGACACCGGGTTATCCGATCAATCCACCGTCAGCTTCTATCGCCAAGGCGAATTCGTTGACCTTTGCCGCGGACCGCACATCCCCGACGCCGGCAAGATCAAGGCGATCAAAATGATGAGCGTCGCCGGGGCGTACTGGAAAGGCGATGCCTCGGGGCGGCAACTGCAACGACTCTACGGCACCGCGTTCTTTGACAAGAAAGAGCTGGCGGCCTATTTGGAACAACTCGAAGAAGCCAAACGCCGCGACCACCGCGTGCTCGGCAAACAACACGGTTTGTTTGCGATCAACCCCGAAGTTGGCCAGGGACTTTGTCTGTGGCTTCCCAAAGGCGCTCGCGTCCGCGTGACCTTGGAAGAATTTCTTCGCAAGGAACTGCTCACCCGCGGTTACGATCCGGTCTACAGCCCGCACATCGGGCGTGTTGAACTTTATGAAACCAGCGGCCACTTTCCGTATTACCGGGACAGCCAATTCTCGCCGTTGTTCGGCAGCGAAGCGGGCGGATTGGTCGACGCTTGGAATCAGCGGTTAGTCGATGGAACTCTCGATAGCGACAGCGAAGAAAAGCTGATGGAAGCCGCCAAGGTGCTCGGCGCCGAGTTCCCCGATTACAAGTCGTCGTCCTCGAGCGAAGACAAACAAAAAGTGCTGCATCGTTGGCAAACCGTCCACGAGCGGTACTTGATCAAACCGATGAATTGCCCGCATCACTGCCACATGTTTAAGGCGATGCCGCGTTCGTACCGGCAATTGCCACTGCGATTGTTCGAGTTCGGAACCGTGTATCGCCACGAGCAAACCGGCGAGCTGAACGGCATGCTCCGCGTTCGTGGTTTGACTCAAGACGACGCTCATATTTTCTGTACCGGCGATCAAGTCGAACAAGAATTCAAAGCGACCATCGAGCTGACCAAGTTTGTGCTCAATGCCGTGGGGCTCGACGATTATCGCGTGCAATTGTCATTGCGAGATCCCAACAGCGACAAATATGTCGGCAGCGAAGACAACTGGGATCATGCCGAAGGCGCCCTGCGCGGCGTGCTAGAGAACTCGGGTTTGGATTTCAATGAAGAACCGGGCGAGGCGGCATTTTACGGACCGAAGGCAGACTTCATGGTTCGCGATTGTATCGGCCGTTCATGGCAACTTGGTACCGTTCAGCTCGATTACAACTTGCCCGAGCGGTTCAAGCTCGAGTACACCGGCAGCGACAATGCGACCCATCGCCCCGTGATGATTCACCGTGCTCCGTTTGGATCGCTCGAGCGTTTCACCGGCATGTTGATTGAGCATTTTGCCGGTGCGTTCCCAATGTGGTTGTCGCCTGAACAAGTTCGTGTGTTGCCGCTAAGCGACAAGTCATTGGAATACGCCGTGGCGGTTGCGAAGCAGTTTGACGAAGCCGGATTGAAGGTGACGATCGACAACAACGACGGCAAGGTGCAAGCGAAGATCCGCAACGCGCAACTCGACTTGGTTAACTACATGGCTGTGGTCGGTCCGAAAGAAGCCGAGGCAGGCCAAGTGGCACTGCGCGACCGGATTGATGGCGACCTCGGATCGATGCCAATCGCCGAAGCGATTGCACGGCTCAAAGACGAGATCGCGACTCGCAAAGTGCGGCAAGCGGTCAAGAGCAGCCTCAGTGCCGCTGCCGCCGTCGACTCCGGTGCAACCGGCCACGAATATTGATTCACCGCTAGGTGTTTCACCCTCCCAGCCGTCGTTGGGAGGGTCGGAAATCGAGCCGTCAGCGAGATTTACGGGCGGGGGCCCGCGGTGTGCAAACATCCGACGTGCATTTTTTTCACATCGCGTCGCCTGTCCGAACGACGATTGATGCTCGTCGAGCTCTGAGCTAAGTCACGAGCGGGTTTCTCGATTCAGTGAGCCGTAACGCTGAAGCGACCGGGACTTGCGCATTTCCGATGATCAACTCCTCACCATCCGTGGAGGTGAGGAGACGGCATTCACGTTGTCGCCGTGATGATGCGAACCGCACCTGCGTAATCCGGGACTTTTGAACTTGAGTTTGCTGGTGCATCACCACGGGGGGATTAGTGCACGACGGCTCGGTCGTGCGGCAGCAAGCCGCATGTCTATGTTGCCGGTTACTAATTTACATTGGTCCCGCGCAGTGTAGAATCTCAAGGGTGAGGAGCGAGCCAATCTTTGGCCCGTCGCGAGGCTTTGAGCCTACTTTGTTTTTCTTTCATTCCCATCGATCGGCAACGCTTAAACGAGTCATCAGCTCTACGCTGTTGATTGTGTTGGCGTGTGGAATGACAGGATTGCCGATTTCCACTCCCATTTCTGAGAAAAACGGGCGGTTTCCGTGTGAAAACTGCCCCTGCGGTTGCTCCACCGCCGAGTATTGCTGGGACAAATGTTGCTGCCACAGTGACGCTGAAAAATTGCAATGGGCCTTCGATAACAACGTCCAACCTCCTGCATTTTTAATCGCCCGGACTGGCAAATCGTTTGCTGTTTCGCTGGCGAGTGGCAAAAAAGACGCTCCCAAACCCGCGGCCTCGTGTTTCGCTTGCTCAGCTGTTTCTGCCACGTGTGCGACGAAGCCGATGCAAGCAGTGGATCGGGATTCTGAATCCGATTCGCTGACGAAGACGCGGCTCGTGCGACTCGAGGATGCCGCCGGTTGCCACGGCATCGATTGGCTGTGGTCCATTTTTTCCAGTGCGGTGACGCAAACGCGTCCACCTATGCTGGCGTCCTGCACGCCTCCGCTGCTATTCCGTTTCGTGCCCTGCAATCAGCAAGCGGTCTCGATCTCCCTTTGTCCGGAACCGCCGGTGCCCTAGCGTCCGTGCCCGCTGTGCCTTGACACCGGGGTGACTTACATCGCCCCGTGCGCCGAGGTCTCTATGACATGTTCCGATTGCAATCTGGCTCGTTGCTGCGTGTCCGGTCGTTCCGCTTGTACGGGATTCCGACCGCGCAGGTATCACCGCTGCCGCGCTAGTGTTTGAAGGCTCGCTCCTCACACCAGTGTGGTCTTCGCCGCTGGCGCGGGAGCGACCTGCGACGCCTGAGTGCAACTTCCGTTGATCCTTTCGCGACACATGGATGCCGCGTGCTGGCTAGCGGTCCGCGCCCACCCGAACAACACAAAAGCAGGCTAACCTTATGGACCTTTTGCTCTGACTTCACCCCAAGCCGAAACACGCTCGGCGCGCCTTTACACGGGTGGAGCTACTGGTGGTGATTTCCATCATCGACGTGCTGGTTGGCCTACTGTTGCCCGCCGTCCAAGCGGCTCGCGAAGCGGCCCGGCGGATGCGGTGCAGTGACAACCGAAAGCAAATCACGCTGGCGCGATGCTCAAAACCCCGGGAGCAAATCGTTGCGACAGCTCAATAAGCGAACGCGCATGTTCGAGTATCCACTTAGCTATCTCGTGAATTCACAAACGTTTACGGATCTTCACCCTGCATTGCAGACATTGATCGCAGCAGCAATCTGGGATTCATTCCCACCGGAACATGAATTTCACGCGATCCTGATCGAAGTCGGCCCCGATTGGCAGAGCCGGCGTCATTCCTCTTAACGACCTTTCTCCCCCTTTCCACTCGAAGGAACTTATGATGACTTACTCATTGCGAACTCTCTCGCTCATCGGTTTGCTCGTTGCCGCATCGACGGCGTCGGCGCACGACGTTTGGCTAAATACCAATACTGCCATCGTGCGGACCGGTGAAAACGTTTACGTCGATCTCCGCTTAGGCAATCACGGAAACCATCATCGTGATTTCAAACTGGCCGGTCGAGTTACCCTCGATTGGGTTTCGCTGGACCACATCACGCCCGATGGCAATAAAATGGACATCAAGGGTAAAATGTTTGCGACGGCATCGGCTGAGAAAGAAGGTTACTGGACCACCCCTCTGGCGGTTTCCAAACCTGGTGTTCACTGTGTTGCACAGTCGCTTGATCGTGTGATGAATCATGGCAAATCGATCCGCAGCATCCGCACCGCCAAGACTTATTTCCTCGTTTCCGATTCGCTCGATTCAGCGACGGTGGATCGTGATGTGCACGAAAAACCTGTCGGATTGCCACTCGAATTGGTGCTGCAAACTTGCCCGTTTAGCGAGACGGTTGCGGGCAGCCCCATCACCGTTCAAGTTTTGCATCAAGGAAAACCGCTTGCCGACGTCGTCGTTGCGTTTATCCCCGAGGGAGTGGAATTGTCAGGCGACCTTGATCCCGAGTACGAATTTCGCAGCGATAGTGATGGCAGGGTGTCGTTCGTTCCCAAGACAGGCAATCGTCACTTGATCGTGGCTCACTACACCGCGATGGACGAGCGCAGCGACGACTACGAATTCACGAGCTATGCATCGACGATTACGATCGATGTTCCCAATTCACACCGCATTGCCAACCCAAAGTAAGCCGATGCGGTCCACTTTGAAATCCATTTTTGACTCTAGGAAAATACGATGAAACGAATCTTCTTTCTCGCCACACTCACCCTTTCGGTTGCCGTCTTAGGCTGTGGACAAAACACCGAGACAGCGACCACAGTGGCGCCGACGACAGCAGAGCCAGCGAGCGAAGCAACACTGGTAGCATTACACAAAGCCGACCTGTTGGACGGTAGCGAAGATCATGTGATCAGCAAATGTTATGTTTGCGAACTTGGCATGGATGGCAACAAGGAGATCACCTGCGAAGTGCACGGTTACACCGCTCACCTTTGCAGCGAGGGCTGCCGCACCCACTTCGAGGCATCGCCGGAGGAAGTCATCGCCAGCACCAAGATCCCCGAGTGATTTTCGGTTGTGTTGATATAGGCTTAATCGAGTCACTGTTCAAGCGACACCGTTGCGGCAGATTTGAGTTGCCTCTCCCTGCAAACAGGTCGTGCGGCTCAGGTCATCTATTTTGGCACTGAACGTGTGGTCTTTGGAGCGGCGTGGGGCCTCGCCGCGTCTATTCGAACGTTTTGCGAGCTGCAACCGGACGGCTCGCGCCGTGCCGCTAACAAATCGATGGCATTGGCCCGTACGGCTCAGGTTTATTGCCCAGCGTCTTACGGGGCTTACGGCCCACTGCTACGGCGCCGACTCGACCTCTTGTCTGGTTAAGACCCCGTCGCCGTTGGCATCCAGATCATCGAACACTCCGTACAGCTTCTTCGGGGTGTCGCTGCGGGCGAGTTTGCCATCGCCGTCGCTGTCGAGTTGCTCGAATTTTTGTAGCCGAGCTGCGTTGCGAATCAGAGCTTGAGCTCTTTCTCGCAGCGTCATTTCGGGCTTCTGCACTCCGCCTCGCTCTTGCTCGCTAAGCGGCACGGCGTAGTGGTAGTAGCCGATCATCATCTCGTCCCACGTTTGATCGCCCCAGCGAACTGTTGCGGTCGGATCGGGATTATTCAAATTGCCTTCGCTGTTGTCATACGTCGCGGTGCAGACGATCCGGCTTCCCGTCGGGACGGCCAATGGATCCTGCAATACGTACGTGGTTTGCCAGTTGAAATCGTAATGGGGAATATCCATCAGCATCGTTCGTTTGCCCGTTGCCGTTTCCAGCTCGTAGCGAAACGACTTGCCTCGCACATGCATGTGCGGACTCATGCTCAACAGCGTTGCCTCGGCGGGAAAGCGAGGGCTCGTTCCTGAGGTTTTGTAGTTCGCTTCTCCCGGCGGAATGTTTAAACGCGTCTGCAATGCACTGGTCGTGACAATCTCGTGCGTGATCGATTCAGGATCGGCAAAACAGATCCCCAGCGAACTTTGATCCTGCTGTTCCGTACCGATCGGCGTGTAGTGAACTTGGAAAATCAGTTCACTGCCCGCCGGAATCCGTTTGGCGTGACCTTTGGGTGCTAATTCCAATCGGGCGCCGGGAACATAACCGACCAAAAAACCACGCGCCGCGTCCAAGCCACCGCGAGTCCCCTTGGGGGCTGCGAAGGCCAAGATGTGGTGAACGACTTCGCGATTGCCCGGTTTCAACTCGGCCGCTTCGATCCAAACATCTTTGTCCAGTTTCGGATCGACACGGTAGTACTGGTAACGCACCTCGCCGGTCGCGGGAATTTTGATTCGCTCAGGACTGACGGGGACCACCAAGTCGGGTTCTCGCGGCAATTGCCATCCGGCTACTTTTTCGGGCAACGGCGGCAGATCGCTGGCGTCCCCTTTGGGCGATCCCGCATCGACCCAAGCGTAGAGCGTTTCTTTTTCTTCGTCGCTCATCATGCGGTCGTTAGCAAATGGCAAATGATCACCACTGGCGTGCCACGGCGGCATCCGACCTTCGCGAACGACCTCGGCCATCATGTCGGACCAGCCCACGACCTCGTCGTAATCGGTCAACGAGAACGGAGCGATCTCACCATCGCGGTGACACTCGGCGCAACGCTTTCGGAGAATCTCGGCGACTTGGCCGCCGTAGGTCACGTCGCTGTGCTCGGCGACTTTTTTGGTGCGCCCGATAATGCAACCCACCGTATCGGTTTGCGGTAGTGAAACCTCTCGCCCCGAGATCAATTCATCCAGTGCACTCCGCAGATCGTGACGACGGGGTTCGTCGCGGATGTAACCGATGCCATATTGGTCATCAATTCGGCCACGATAGCGAAGCTCGCGATCAGCATCGTAGACAAACACCTCGGGGGTCCGTTCCGCAGCGACTTGATCAGCGAACCGATTGCCGGCGTCTTTCAACAGCGGGAATTCGATGTTTTGACGTTTGGCAAACGAGGCAATCTCTTCGAGCGAATCTTGGCGATTGCTCATCACGCCGATCACGCGAACGGATTGCGACTCGTATTGCTGTTGAATTTCGCCCAGCCGAATCGCGTACAATTTGGCCAGTGGGCACTCGGTGCCGAGCATGGCAACGACCAACAGCGAATCGGACTGGAAATCGTCGAGCTTCCAAGTTCGTCCACGGAAATCGATCAGATCGATTCGCTCGAGCGATGTGCCGCCGGTGGCTGCGGGATCATTCGCAAGCGTTGGCAACATGGGGACCACGAGCGAAAGCATAACGACCCAAATGGACGCGATTCGGAAGCGAACGCAAATCACAAAGCACCTGCGAGGTTGGACGAGAAAATTGGTTGGACGAGAAATTCAGTTTGGATTTTTTTATAGCAGAGCGGCGTAGGGCCGGTTCCTACCGGCCGACTCTATCGATCTGTCAACCGCGGCCGGTGGAAACGGGCCCTACGCGAAACCGCACCCCTATTTTTGGCTCGTTCCTAAATAATGAAACCACCGTCACCTGCGAATGTTTCGGCAGCTTTTTGCCAGCTAATCGACCCCAGCATTAGGATATCCGAAGTTCGCTCGGTTGGGGGCGGCTGCATCAGTAACGCCCTGAAGATCACACTGGCGTCGGAGCGGCTTGGCAATCGTAGGGTGTTCGCCAAGTCAAACGAGGCTGGGTTTATCGAGAATTTTCAATCCGAATGGGACGGTTTGAACGCTCTGGCTGCCGCTGAATCGATTGTGGTCCCTAAACCGCTCGCCGTGGGCATCGCCGCCGAGCAAGCGTGGTTGATCACCGAGTGGATGGAAACGCGGCCTGCATCGGACCGTTTTTTTGCCGACTTCGGTCGACAATTGGCGGAGCTGCACCGGGTGACCGCTGGCAACCCAATCGGTTGGAGAAGTGACAATTTTCTCGGTTCGGCGATCCAGCCCAACACCGCAACCGCTTGCTGGGCCGAATTTGTGGCCGAAAATCGTATCGGTTTCCAACTCCGCTGGGCCATCGACCAGCAGCGGGTTGATGCGAAGCTGCGCCGCGACGGCGAGGCGATTGTAGCTGCGATGCCCGAACTGTTGTCCGGTCGTGCGGACGAAACCTCGCTGTTGCATGGCGATTTATGGAGCGGCAACTATCTTTGCGGTGCCACGGACGACCACCATTGCGGGGTGCCTGTGATCATCGACCCGGCGGTCTATTATGGATGTCGCGAAGCGGAATTCGGGATGCTGAAGCTGTTTGGCTCCTGCCCGTCCGAGTTTTACGACGCCTACCAGTCCACTTGGCCGCTTCCCGATGGTTGGCAATATCGCATAAACGTCTATGTTCTTTATCATCTGCTAAACCATCTGAACTTGTTCGGAAGCGGTTACCTTGGCCAATGCCACCGAGTCGCAAGTGAAATCTTGCGAACGAAGTAGGGTCATTGGGCCTCGGCCGCGACTGCTTCGTGAATTTCCCATCGAACCCCTGAGAGACCGTCATGCTCGCCGCGCGAGTGATCCCCTGTTTGGACGTCCACAACGGACGCGTCGTCAAAGGCACCAACTTTGTCAATCTGCGTGACGCAGGCGATCCGGTCGAAGTCGCCCGTCGTTACGAGGCCGAAGGGGCCGACGAGTTGGTTTTTTTGGATATCACCGCTAGCCATGAGGATCGCGACATCATCTTGGATGTCGTCCGCCGCACCGCCGAGCAAATCTTTATGCCGCTGACCGTGGGCGGAGGCGTTCGCACGGTCGAGGACGTTCGTGCGTTGTTGTCCGCGGGATGTGACAAGGTTTCGATCAACTCGGCCGCCTGCAAAGACCCCGATTTTGTTCGTCGTGCCGCCGACCGATTTGGCAGCCAGTGCATCGTCGTCAACATCGACCCCAAACGTGTCCAGCGTGACGGCAAAGAGTTTTGGGAAGTGCACATCAACGGCGGTCGCACACCGACGGGCTTGGAAGCGGTCGCATGGGCCAAGGAGATCGAAAATCTCGGAGCGGGCGAAATCGTGCTGACCAGCATGGACGCCGACGGCACCTGTGACGGCTACGATTTGCCGATCACCGCTGCGGTCAGCGATGCGGTCTCGATTCCGGTGGTCGCCAGCGGCGGAGCAGGAGGACCCCAACACCTGATCGATGCAATCAAGCTAGGCAAAGCCGATGCGGTACTTGCCGCTAGCATTTTCCACTTTGGCCAATTCACGATCGACGAAACCAAGCAAGCGATGCGTGACGCCGGGATTCCCGTCCGCTTGAAGCAAAATGCCTAAGGGATGACGCTGGAAGGCGATTTCGAACAACTCGCTAAAAAATTTGCAAATCAATTTGCGGCCGACTGCCAAACCCGGCCCGCGAAAAACAGCTCCCCGTTGGTGATCATTGGATACGGCTGCGGAGGGGGGGGTGGGAGAGTAAGAGGTAGGATCTTGGCGATTTTCGAGCGTCGCGGGGAGTGACGCTGGCCACGGAATGTCCTCGGTTGCGTTGCACGTTTTTCATTATCCGACGCGTCAGCGAGGGAAAATCGGTCTAGATTGGGGCCCTCGCTGACGCGTCAGGTCATGATTTCCTTGAGAAAACGCCAATCGCGTGACTTCCATCGTGCTCCTTACGGCCATTTGAGGCCCCGTTGGCGGTGCCATTGAGGGGGCCAACCTGCCGGGCGGGGTGCGACTTGCCGATGCGGCATTTCGGCGGCGAGTTCGTCCGAGGTGAGCACTTTGCCCCACGACAGCGGATCAAGGAAGTGCGGGAGAAGGCGAGCTGGGATCGGTGACCGGGTTGACCGCCACGCAGGCCGATGCGACAGTCTTCTAGTGGCGAAATCGTTTACTCAGGGTCGCCCGCACTACAACTTAATCGACAGTTCCTCTAACCCTTGCCGAGTACCCGTGTCAGACCTTGTCCCCGTTCGTAATGCCCTCATCAGCGTCAGTGACAAAATGGGGCTGTCCGATTTTGCGATCGGTCTTCAAAACGCTGGCGTCACCATCTACAGCACCGGTGGAACACGCAAGCATCTTGAGGAATCGGGCGTCCACGTTGAGGACGTCGCCGACTATACCGGATTCCCTGAGATGATGGACGGCCGCGTTAAAACGCTGCATCCCAAGATCTTTGGTGGCATCCTGGGGATGCGCAACCGCGAGGACCATGTGGCCAGCATGGACGAGCACGAGATGGTCCCCTTTGACCTTGTCGTGGTGAATCTCTATCCCTTCGCCGCCACCGCCGCTCGTCCCGGCGTTTCACGCGAGGAATGCGTGGAGCAAATTGACATCGGTGGTCCGAGTCTCGTTCGTGCTGCGGCAAAGAACCACAGCCATGTCGCGATCTGTACCAGTCCGGAGCAATACAGCGGCCTGCTCGACCAGATCGCCGCGGGCGGATCGACATTGCAACAACGACGTAAGCTCGCCGGAGAAGCGTTCGAGCACACTGCGTCCTACGACCGCGCGATCGCCGATTACATGCAAGGCGAAACGTTGACGGGCGAATTCCCCTCGTCGCTGCACATCTCGTTGCGGCGAAAATCCCAGCTTCGTTACGGCGAGAACCCTCATCAACGCGCCGCGCTTTACATCGATCCCTCGGTGCGCAGCGTCAATTTGGTTTCAGCCCGACAAATCAACGGCAAGGAATTGTCGTACAACAACCTGTTGGACTTGGACGCCGCCCTTGAGATCGTGCGTGGGTTTGCCCAACCCGCCGTTTCGGTGATCAAGCACAATAACCCTTGTGGCGCTGCAACCGACGCCAAGATCTCACGAGCTTGTCGCAAAGCCCTCGCGGGTGACCCGCTAAGCGCCTTTGGTAGCGTGCTCGGGTTCAACCGCACCGTCGACATGGAAACCGCAGAAATGTTGTGCGAGCCCGGCTTGTTCATCGAAGCCATCGTGGCGCCCGATTTCGAAGCCGGTGCGGTCGGTCTGCTGACCACAAAGCCTCGTTGGAAAGAAAACGTGCGACTGATGCAGGTGGGGCGACTCGATGACGGCCCATCGTCATTCCAACGCCGATTCATTAGCGGTGGCATGTTGATCCAAGATGCCGACCGTATGACCAGCGCCCCGCTGCAATGGAAAACCGTGACCGAAACCCAGGTCGCCGACGAATTGTGGGACGACGTTTCCTTCGCCTGGGAAATGGTTCGCCACGTGAAGAGTAATGCCATCGTCTTGGCCAAAGATACGTCGTTGATCGGTGTCGGTGCAGGGCAGATGAGCCGCGTCGACAGCGTCGAAATTTCGATCGACAAAGCGGGGGATCGAGCCCGTGGATCCGTGTTGGCTTCGGATGCGTTCTTCCCCTTCCCTGATTCGATCGAATCGGCCGCCGAAGCGGGGATCGTCGCCGTGATCCAACCCGGTGGCTCGCGACGTGACTCCGAAGTCATTGATGCCTGCAACAAGCATGGCTTGCCCCTTGTCATGACCGGTCGCCGACATTTCAAACACTAATGAATGTCCTTGATAAAATTCTGGTCGAGACTCGTAAAACGATCGCGGTGGATAAAGCCCTGCGATCCGAGGCGGAGCTCGAAGCCGCGATCGCGGACCTTCCACCATGCCGTGATTTCCACGCGGCATTGGCCGCTGGCGATGCGGTTCAATTGATTGCCGAAGTCAAGCGTGCAAGTCCCTCGGCTGGATTGATTCGCGAAGACTTTGATGCGGTGAAGATCGCATCGTGTTATGAGCAGGCTGGTGCCGCTTGTATCAGCGTTTTGACCGATGCTCCGTTTTTTCAAGGGTCGCTCGATTATTTGAGAGCGGTTCGGGCGGCGGTGAATTTGCCGATCTTGCGCAAGGATTTTATTGTTGATCGCTATCAATTGTTGCAAGCGCGTGAAGCAGGTGCCGATTGTGCGCTGTTGATTGCCGAGTGTCTTTCCGCCAACGAGCTGTGCGAGCTGCATCAGCAGGCGGCTGAGATCGGTCTGCAGACGCTAATCGAGTTGTTTGAACCGCAATACCTCGACGCGGTATTGGCGACCGGCACCCCGTTGGTCGGCATCAATAACCGTGACTTAAAGACCTTTCATACCGATTTAGAGCACTCGGTGCGAATGTGCAGCGTGATCCCCCGCGATCGATTGGTGGTCGGCGAAAGCGGCGTTCGCACGCACGCGGACGTTCTGCATCTTGGCAAAGCGGGCGTCAAAGCGGTGCTGGTAGGCGAATCGCTGATGCGTCAGGACGATATCGAGGTCGCGACTCGCCAATTGCTCGGCAAATAAGCCGCGGCGGAACCATCGTGGGCGGATCGTCGCGGATCGCTCCGCGATCGGAACGGTCCAAGACACTCGCCCCCCCACGTCACCGCCCCCATGTCACCACCCGTGACGATTATACTAGACGGAGTTTCCCGCTCGCCCGTGGCGTTGCACGCGATTGCATCGCTGGCGGCAGTGGGGCCAATGTTATCGACTTTGACGCTAAGCGAGTGAATTCGATGGCGGTGCGAGCCGCCCGGTCTAATTCGAACGTTTTACTTGCTTCCACCGGACGGCTCGCGCCGTGCCGCTTACGAAGTCGATCGCGTTGGGCGTAAGTCGTCCGGTAGCATCACGCGAAACGCAAGTGAATTCAGCATGAGAGTTCTCCAGCGAACAAATACTGCGTTGTTAACGACTTGGCTGTTCTTGATGGCGTCATTCGCTCCGCTGCAGCGTGCTGCTGCGTCGGAGCCGGCCGTGATCGCGCCGGCCGTGATCGCGCCGGCCGTGATCGAGCCGGTCATCGTCGAGGCGGACTTGTTGGTCGTCGGAGGTACTGAATCCGGCTGTGCTGCGGCGGTTCAGGCTGCCCGCATGGGAGTGCAAAAGATTGTTCTGGTCAACGATATCGATTGGCTCGGTGGTCAATTCAGTGCCGAGGGACTCGGTGCGATCGATGAAAATCGTGCCCATCAGTACAACGGCGCGGTGCCAATTCCCCGCTCGGGCATTTTTCGAGAAGTGATCGATGCGATTGAAACCAAGAACGCTCACCTTTATGGTGGCGTCAGGCGTCCGGGGAACACACGTGTGATCACGACGGCGCGACCGATGGTTTCGGAGTCGGTGTTTCGCGACCTGATTGCCCCGTATCAGCATTCAGGCCAAATCCAGTGTTACTCACGCTACCGTGTTTCGAGGGCGATCGTCGATGACGACACCGTTCGTGGAGTCGAGTTCGTAACGACGGGCGCGAATACGAAACCGAACACGATGATCGTTCGCGCCCGCATGACGATTGACGCCAGCGATTGGGGCGATGTTATCAAGTCCTCCGGTGCAAAGTGGGACTGTGGCATCGATGCGCAAGCTGAATTTGGTGAACCCAACGCTCCTGAAACGAATCAACCGACAACGGATCTGGCACCGATCACCTACTGTATGATCTTGGTCGAACAGGCCCAACAGTCACTGTATCCCAAGCCGATGACGTACGACCCTCGTTACTTTACGGGGACGTGGGGGTGGATCGGTGAGGAATTCGCCTACACGACGCGGCGATTAGTCGACGGTAAAGGATTCGCGGAGATTGACCACGCGGATGTGCTGCTGATCAATTCGCCCCAAATCGACTATCCGCTCGATTCGCTGCCGGCCAACGTTGTGGCCGAGCTCGAGCAGAGCGAAGCGGGTGCTTCGAAAAAAACACTCGTTGCAATGACACCGGCGCAGCGTGAGATTGTTTTTCAGGATGCCAAACGCCACTCGCTTCGCTACTACTATCACCTGCAAACGAACTTTCCAAAATTCCGCTCGATGGCGCTGAGTGACGAATTTGGAACGGCCGATCATTTGCCTCCGAAACCGTATGTCCGCGAGAGCCTTCGGCTTGTCGCTCGGCACATCGTTCGTGAACAGGAGGTCGAGGGATTTGGGGGCTACAAAAACTATGCGACCACAATGTTTCCGGATGCGGTTTTCTCGTGGCAATTCGAAAAGGATTTTCACCCGACTCAGCGATCCTGGGTGAGCGATGAGGGAGACGCGGGACCGTGGGAAGCTACCTTCCGTGGCAACCGTCGCTTTGGTCGCGGCGGAACCGGACGCGCCGTCTTTCCGCTACGGGCACTGGTCCCCGAGCGAATCCAGGGACTGCTCGGTGCACAGAAAAACTTGGGTTATACGAGTATCGTTGGCTCGTCATGTCGGCTGCATGATCAATCGATTCATGCCGGCCAAGCCAGTGGCGCGGTGGCTGCGGTCAGTCTGCGTCACGACGTTGATCCGGCCGCGATTTACCTCCGCCCCGACCAACTTGCCGAGATCTGGGAAGGGCTGTTGGAGCCCGTCAACGGCGCGCCGTTGGCCGTTTGGCCATTCTCGGATACCGATCCCTATGACGATGGATTTGCCGCGATCCAGCAGCTTGCACTGCGTCGATTGCTCGGCCTCCGTCCCACCGACACGGCGTTTCGGCTCGACCAAGTCGCCACCGAATCATGGATCGAGCGTGTAACGGATGCCATCGTCAACGCGGGCTATCCGGCACCGCAACTCGACTTCGAAACCAATGCCACGCGCCGCGAGGTTGCGATCTCGTTGTGGAATCAATTGAAATCACAGCCCATTCCCAAGCCGTTTCGCAAAAACGAATTGGATGCTGACGATGATGGGATACTCGATTCCGAAGACCCACTTCCCTTTACGCGAGGGACGGTTTCTTGGCAGCGATTACCGGAACACGATGGCAATCCTCCGCAGCTTCCTCCGTATCCAGCTAGAGCCGTTGCGATCAACTTTACCTCGGCCGCCGGTTCAATCGCTGAGTCGTTTACCAACGACGTGGGCAGCGAATTTTCTGCGAAGCGAGGGTTCGGTTGGCGAAAAGATTTGAGTAACAACACGCGATTGCGTGGAACCAACCTTGGCCCTCTGCGCGACGGATTTGTCTTCACACGTACACAAGATGTCTGGGAGTGTGAAGTGGACAACGGAAAATGGAGGGTGCATGTGTGTTTGGGCGACGCGGGGCACGAACAGTCCGGGCAACATTTGCGAGTCGAGAGCACCGTGATCGCGGAGGACATCGCCACATCTCTCGGCGTCTTTCACGAGACAATGGCCGAGGTCGACGTCACCGATGGCCACCTAACGCTAACTCTAGGCACACCGGCAGGCGGCGGAAACACAACGATCAATTGGTTGATTGCCGTACCAAGCGAATAGCCGTGCCAGTCGAAGGGAAGGATCGACAGAAGGTGGTCGTGGACGTCGCTTTTAGTCTCACGCAATCCGTGGGCGGGCAATGCGTGCCCACGCGGTTCGGCGAGGGGCAGTTCGGCGATGCGCAGTTCGGCGATGCGCAGTTCGGCGACGAAGGGACGCAGCGATTCGATTCAGCGGGTACACTAAATACGGAAGGACCTTCCACAGGGCTGTCCCGAGAAATTGATGATCAAGCTGAAGCTCTTGGTGAGTTTCGCTACGGATGATCGGGCGTTCCTCACACTTTTTCTTGGCATCGTTCATGCAATCCATCCTCGACCAACTTGCGTTGAAATTCTCTCTACCCGGACTTCGCTTTGAACTGGGACGCGGCAGACTTGTAAAAGCGGTCGTGGAAACCGACCTCGCCGAGGGCGAGATTTATCTTTACGGAGCCCATCTCACTCATTTTCAACCTGCGGGCGAAGCAGGCGTGTTGTGGATGAGTGACGAGTCGGTTTTCGAAGTCGGGAAACCGATCCGTGGTGGAGTGCCAATCTGCTTCCCTTGGTTTGGCCCTCATCCCACCGATCCCGCAGCTCCGCTGCATGGGGATGCGCGAATTCGTCACTGGGATTTGGAGGCGGCCGAAATCGACGGCGATGGCGTTGTTATCTTGACGCTAGCCACTTCGATTGATGACTTTACGCTGACCTATCAAGTCACCTTTGGTCGTTCGCTCGCGATCTTGTTCCGCGTTGAACTATCGAAGCACGCCAACGGTTCCGTCTCATTTGAAGAAGCCCTGCACACCTATTGTTCCGTTCAAGATATCCAGCAAGCACTGATCGAGGGCTTGGAGTCGGCGAGCTACGCCGACAAGGTTGATGGAATGAAGCGGAAGCCGGCGACCGACGAATCGATTCACTTCACTGGCGAATGTGATCGCATCTATTTCACCGCGGCAGCGGATTGCATCCTTCATGACACCGCGATGAGACGATCGATTAAGATCCGAAAATCCAATTCGCAGTGCACCGTGGTCTGGAATCCTTGGATCGACAAGAGTGTTGCGATGCGTGATTTCGGTGACGATGAATGGCAGTCAATGGTTTGCATCGAAACGGCCAACGTCGCGCCGCACTCGATCGAGCTGAAACCCGGTGGCTCGCATGTGATGACCGCCGAGATTTCCGTGGTGTCATGAAACATATGCGAATGGCATCACAATTGCACTAGCACCCAACATGATCAGCACTCCACCCCCTTGGCTAATTACGCTTCATCAACACGCCGAGCCTCTCGAAGCAGAGTGGGTTGCGATGCGCCGCCATTTGCATGCTCACCCTGAACTTTCCGATGCGGAATTTCAAACGACCGAATATTTGACCCGTGCTTTCGCCCAGCTTGGATTGCCGACGCATGTCCCGATTGAGGGGCGGGGATTGACGGCCGATTTGGTGACGTTCGAGCAAGCCCCCGACCACTGGATCGCCATTCGTGGAGACATCGACGCGTTACCGATCACCGACTCCAAAGCGGTTGCCTACCGCAGCCGTTGCGAAGGAGTGATGCACGCCTGTGGTCATGATGTTCACGCGTCCGTTGTATTTGCGGCGATCCAGATCTTGTCATCGATGCAGGCGGCGAATGGCTTGCCGTGGCCGATTGCCGTTCGCGCCCTGTTACAACCGTCCGAAGAGTTGGCGACTGGCGCCCGTTACATGATTCACAATCACGCCTTGCGTGACATCGACGCGATTTTGGCGCTGCATGTCGACCCGACCCGTTCGGTTGGCTGTATTGGATTTCGCCACGGCACGCTTACCGCGGCCTGCGATGCGCTGCGAGTTGGCTTTCATGGCAACGGAGGTCATGGGGCTCGGCCTCATCTCACGAACGACCCCGTGGATGCGATGACCCATTGGGTGCAATCGGCGTTTCGCCGCCTCGGGCGAACCGTCAACGCTCACCAGACCGTGGTCTTTTCCATCGGCCAAATGGAAGCGGGGCACAGTCCGAATGTGATTCCCGATTCGGCGTCGCTAGCCGGTTCGCTCCGTTCGCTCGATGCCCAGGCCCGTCGCGTTGCCTTGGAAACACTCGAAGATGTTTGCGAAGCGATTGAGGTTGAATCCGGGTGCAAGGTCGAGATGACGCTCGGTTTTTCGGCGCCCGCGGTGGTCAACAGCACGCCGTTGGTCGATTTGCTCTCGACATCCGCCACGCAGCTTTTCACCGCGGGTGCCGTCGAGTGGATCGACGAGCCGAGCATGGGCAGCGAAGACTTTTCGTACTACCTCGAGCATGTCCCCGGAGCGATGTTCCGGCTCGGTGTCGCGGGCGAGCAAGTCGGGCACGCTCCGCTGCACACTCCTGCATTCGATATCGATGAACGAGCGATTCTCGTCGGTGCTAAGCTTTTTGCTGCCGCCGTGATTGCCTATTTCGATCCTGAGCACGCTAAGGTGGACACCGAAGCCCGCTAGAGCACGACACGCGTTCCTTCCATCCCATCGCGGAGACGACGTTCATGGCAAAGCTAGAATTTCATTCCAACCCAACGCTCACGCTAGGCGTGGAGCTCGAATTGGGGATCTGTGACGGGCAAACGATGCATCTAATCAGTGGATGCAACTCTCTGCTGGAGCAAATACCGGACGAGCTCCGCGCGACGATTAAGCCTGAGTTAATGCAGTGTTGTATCGAGGTGATTACCGGGGTTTGCAATAACGTTGGCGAGGTGCGCGAGGATCTGCGCGGCAAGCTCAAGCGGGTGCAAGACCTTACCGATTCGCTCGATATGCGTTTATGGTGGGGATCCACGCATCCCTTTAGCCGCTGGGAAAGCCAAGATGTGACGCCGACCGAGCGTTACCTGAGCTTGGTTGAGCTATTGCAAGAGCTCGCCCGCCGTTTGATCACCTTTGGGTTGCACGTGCATGTCGGCGTGGACTCCGGCGACAAAGCGGTGATGATTTGTGATCGCATCATGCAACACTTGCCTACGTTGTTGGCGTTGTCGACGAGCAGTCCGTTTTGGCAAGCGCGTGACACCGGGCTACACTCGTATCGATCCAAGCTAATGGAAGGATTGCCGACCGCCGGCCTTCCCACCCTGATGCGAAATTGGAGCGAGTATGTTTGGTTGGTTAACCATATGATCGAAACGGGGTTCATCAACACGATTCGTGAGATTTGGTGGGACGTGCGGCCTCATCACAATTTTGGGACGGTAGAGGTTCGTGTTTGCGATATGCCCGGTGACCTCGATGCGGTGTGCGGGTTAACGGCATTGATTCAATGCTTGGTCAAAAGTCTTAGTGACGAAATCGAGGAAGGGACTTACCAATTTGATTGTCATCCAATGATGGTTCGCCAGAACAAATGGCGAGCCGCTCGCTTTGGTCGCTCCGCCAGACTGGTCAATACTCGCGACTATCACGTCGAGCCGGTGGAGCAGATTGTGTGTCAAATGGTCGACCAGTTGAGCGATACTGCCGTCGATCTTGGCTGCGCAAGCGAACTCAGCTTTGTCAAACAGATGGCGGCCAGGAGCGGATGGTCCGGAATCCAGCGCACGCTGTTGGAGGCGAATAATAATCCCGTTGAAATGGTTCGCCAGTTGACTGAGAAGTCACGGGTCTAGCCGCTCGCCCGATGAGCAACGAAGCGGGCGTTAGGGCGCAGCAGCCGATTCAGCGGATCGTCAGCGCAGCGACGGGGGGGGGGGCAGGCAAGATGGCGCAGCCAGCAATCAATCGCGTGGCGACCTTCGCTGTGTAATGGCTTGGGCGCCAACGCCCTTAGCGTGATTTTCGTGACTCAAGATGTTTCTTAACCGAGTCGATCGGAATCGGAATGCCTCGCAGGATGCCATCGACAACAAGCTTGCCATCGACGACGCCTTGGAATTTGGCAACGATCATGCGACCGCGACTCGCCTTTTTCAGCTCGATCAGCAGGATCAGCTTATCACCGGGAGTGACGACGCCGCGGAAACGAGCCTCGTCTAGACCGCCGAAGCCGACCATTGCGGCGCCAAGCAAGTCATGTCGCTGGGTGAAGTAGCTGGAAAGCTGGGCGACCGCTTCAAGCTGGATCACTCCAGGCATGATCGGCATGCCTGGCATATGGCCACGCACCCAAAATTCGTCTTCGGTGACATCTTTGTAACCGGCGCACACCGAGCGTTCGGTGTCCTCATAGAGGATACCGGTCAGATGTTCCATCTCGAAACGTTGCGGATTTAGCTTGCGAATGTCCTCGATATCCGCAATCGGATTTTCAAGGTCCAGCAGTGCCAAATCAACGATAAGATCGCTTTTAGCCACGAACTGCTCCGTTAGTTTTGCGGGCAGCGGTAGATTAGGTTTTAACTTTACGACGCTTTGCTTTACGCGCTTTTGCGTTGGCCGGACGTTGTCCGTGGTTCGCTTTTTTCAGCTTATGGTGTGGTTTTGCCATGGATCTATACAACTTAGGTGAGCGGAATAGTTATCGAAAAATCTCAGCTAGAGTTTTATCGAGCGTGAGAAAATAGCATGTTTGGCATCGTTTTGGTAGCCATCCCCCAAAAGGTTCCTGGGAAGAAGGCTTTTCACGGTTGCGGACCCTCACAGGATGCCGTTGAGGGGCCACAATGGCTTGGGGTGTTTGTCGCTAAACTCGGCGGAGTACTGGGGTTATGACGTGGACCAGACAAGGGCGTGTGGAGTGAACCCCACGCGGCCGTTGAGCAGGACGCTTGATCGAGCCGCCGATCCTAACGAAAAAATGTGGGAGAGGGAGGACGAATATCGGACCCGCCAGGATAGGATTGTGCGGATTCAGGAGCTTGTTGGAGGGGGCGTAACGCGATCCCCGAGCGTGAAAACGATTGCTCCGGTTGAGGCTGTGCGGCGGAATAGGTGCTGCTGCGTCGAACCGAAGGGGGGAGCAGCCGATCCGATGCCATCCCGCGGTTCGAATTCGAGGGTGGTGTGCTGCGTCCGTAGCCAGGCTGCGCGGCGGGATTGGCCGCGACCGCATCGGTTTGGTGATCTCCGTCCAACTTGCGACGTTGGTACCATCCGTTCGCGTGCGAGCTGGCGAGCGCTGTCGCCTGCGTGGCTGCCGATTGCGATCGGGTTGCTGGTGAAGGTGTTTCCATTTGAGCTAAACGAACCGAACCAGTGGCCCGGGGGTCAACCGTCGAGTTCACAGGTGCAACGTTGTTCGAGGGCGAGTTGATTGCGACACGACTGTCTCCGACATCGATGTTCGAGCCGCGTTTGGCAAACTTCTCTACCGGTCCGCTGCCCGCGGCAACCCAGGCGAGCCAGTAGTCCTGCAGCTCGGCCAACGATTCATAGCCGTAGTGTTTGCGAACATTCGCAGTCCACGATGGATTCTGCATGTAATCTTGCAGGAATTGAATGAACGTTTGCGGGCTGTCTTGATCGATCAAAAAGCGACAGACCGAGTAGCCTTGGGCGTACATCGGCAAGACATCGTTAGGGTACTCGGTCAACAGAAACAATTTGTTCATGGCGATCCCGCGACGCGTTCCCAGGAACTCTCGCAGCTTCGCTTCGTGTTTTTGACGCTCCGACTCGTGCTCGACGGTCGTGCAAATGCCCTCATCGGCCCAGCGAGGTAGCGGGCGTCCGAAATGGGTGGCCAGAATGGTATGGGTGACTTCGTGGGGAAGGACACTGTCAAGAATTCGCTCGGGCGTGCCCACCACTTCCATCTGGAAATCGCGAACCGGAGCACGGTTGTACGTCGTCACTCCTTGAGCCGCTAATTGCGGTCCCGAAACAACGCGGACGGGACAGGGCACAGGCCATGGTGGCAACGGGGCACCCAGCCAATACGTCGCTAAGTCCTTGCGGTAACGCTCGGCAGCTTCGCCAACCGCTTGAGCTAACGCTTGATCGGGCGCGTGGATTAGAAAGTTCTGAGTTCGGAAGTTCGCGGCTTCCGCGCCGTTCCCAACCAACACGGCTGATGCAATACCAGCCACCGCGAATACGAGACGTCGTAATATCAATCCGGCTTCCATGCCGCAGCACTCCCCGTAGTATCCGTACTAGTTTCGACTCATTGATCGCTCGGTTAGTCGTTCTTGCTTGCAACCTTCGATGACAATCCTCGCCACCAGGGTCACCAAACCGACCAGCGTCGCGGGCAGTCTAGGCGAATCAAACGCGTTAGAGATAGACGAATAATCCCGATCGCGACCTCGGCGGCGGATTCCCGCTTCATCAAATCCGTTTTCTTGAGCCCTTTTTGCCCGATTTTCGAATTAAATTCTGCTAAATCGGCGTGTCGAAAAACGAGTGAATTTTGACAAGACGCTCACCATGGCGACGGTCATCCTGCCTGAGGTGGGGCAGGTGCCTGCGTCCGCTTTCACCGAAACTCTCGGCCTCCGAGTTTCAACCATCGCTCGAGGTTTCCCCGGGCAATTCCGCAGTTGAGGCAAGCTGTGCAGTCGCTCATCTACAATGCTTCGTCGCTTCCGTCGTCGCGGACCAGGAAAATTTGCTCGTTCGGCAATCCTTGCCACCGTTCGCGCCGTAGAAGCTACGAAATGTAGATAGCATTAGGCGCTAGCCACGCGTTTCTTCGTGGTTTTTGGATAGATTGCTAATAGGGGACCTCGATCGCATCACATAAAAATTGCATTAGCGGCCGCGCGGCACGGACACGAGCGATCAAAATTTGCACGATCTCCGCGCTGGTCATCTCGGCTTCGCTGAGCGTCGCGAGTGCAATGAAATCGATCCTTCGCAAATCATCGATCATCGGATGGGTTTTGTCGTATTGGCGAGGCGTCGTCTTTAACCTCTCGCCGGCAAACTCAAAATCCTGGCGAAATTTCTTATGATCGCGAGTTTTGATCCACGCTTTGGGGTCTTTGTCGATGGCATTGCGAATCGCCGCCAAGACGTTTCGCTCAGGCCGCCAGCACCCCATGCCGATAAAACACTCGTCTGGGGCCAGATGGATGTAGGCTCCGGGAGCGTGGATGTTCGTGTCGGCTTGATGCCGTAGTGAGATGCCGACGTTGGTTTTATACGGCGTTTTATCCTTGGAAAATCGTGTGTCGCGATAGATTCGCATCACCGACCCGCCATGAGACTTGGGGATTGCCGAAAGCATCGGGGCCGAGCGAGCCAGCGGTTTATCGAGCTGCCGCACCAATTCCACAGCAGGGTCGCGTACCTCCGTTTGGTATCGAAGCTTGTTTTCGTTGAACCAATCTCGATTGTTATTCGATTGCAGTTCACGCAAGAAACGAAATAATGCCTGGGGAATAACGGGCTGTGCCATGCAAAGATCACAAGTGGGGGGAGAGTCGTGGATCGCTCCGCGATCCTGACGTGGCGCGAGATTGCGGAACTGATGCCCGGCGTAAAGACCGCGGAGCGATCAACGACATTTGCGTCACGACCGCGGAGCGATCAACGACATTGTTCAGATTCAATGGCGACTTTACTGGAATTCCTCCTCTCACGCACACTCCCCATTATTCCTGTGGGATTTGGCAAGTAAAATCGTGTCACTCCCCCCCCTCGAACTGATCTTCTTCCTTTAAAGGCCTTTCGCTTTGTCTGCACACGGTTTCTTTCGGATCACGGTCGCGTCCCCCGTGGTCTTGGTCGCCAATCCCGCAGCGAATGCCAAGGCGATGATTCGGGTCATGGATTCATGCGACTCGGACCTCATCCTGTTTCCGGAACTGAGCTTGACCGGTTACACGTGTGGCGATCTGTTCGCAACCGAATCGCTACAGAAGGCGACGCTTGCCGCCTTGAAAATGTTGGTTGATCATAGTCGTTTGGCTCCGCGGCAAACGGTGATTGTCGGGTTGCCGATCGCGGTGGACGATTCCTTGATGAACACCGCTGCGGTGATCGCCAACGGTCGAATCGAAGGCATCGTGCCAAAATCGTTCCTGCCGACGTATCGCGAGTTTTATGAAGGTCGCCATTTCCGCGCCGCTTCCACCTGCGATCCTTCTTGGGTCGAAATCTTGGGAACGAGGGTGCCGTTCGGGATCGATCTATTGTTCCAACAAGCCGATGCAACCATTGGGATCGAAATTTGTGAAGACCTCTGGGTTCCGATTCCCCCGTCGAGCAGCGCGGCACTGGCCGGTGCAAATGTTTTGGTCAATCTATCGGCCAGCAACGAAACGATCGGGAAAGCCCAGTGGCGACGCGATTTGATTCGCAGCCAATCGGGGCGCTGCATTGCCGCCTACGCGTACGCTTCGGCGGGTCCCGGCGAATCCAGTTCCGATCTGGTTTTCGGAGGCCACTGCTTGATCGCTGAAAACGGTGCGATCTTGGACGAGTCACGCACGATCGTCGATCAAGCCGCGGCGACCCAGGCAAGCGAAACCGTGGTCACGGTCGATGTTGATTTGGCGCGTCTGGCTCACGATCGACGTGTGACTGGATCGTTTGATGACGCCAAGCCTTCCCTGCGGATGGACTATCGTTGGATTGAAATGGAGCATGGCGAAACGCCCTCTACGGCGCGATCTCCCGATTTGATTCGTGTTGTCGACGCCCATCCCTTTGTGCCCAAGACGTCGAGTGAATTAGAAGCTCGTTGTGAAGAGATCTTTGCGATTCAAGCCAGCGGACTATGTAAGCGTTTATCGCGGTTGTCCAATACGACGACGTTGGCGATCGGTATTTCCGGAGGCCTCGATAGCACCTTGGCATTGTTGGTGGCGCTGCGTGCAGTTGACGCAATGAAGCTACCGCGCGGCAACATTCGCGGGATCACGATGCCGGGCTACGGTACCACCGTGCACACCAAGACGAGCGCGGATCGGTTGATTGAATTGACCGAGATCCGTAGCGAGACGATTGACATTCGGCAATTGTGTCTCGACACATTTCGGTCCCTCGATCACAAACCGCTGGGGATCGAGATCAACGAAACCACGACGCCCGAATCGCTGCAAGCGGCGCTGCACGACGTCCCAGTGGAAACTGCCGATTTGACTTTCGAGAATGTGCAGGCGCGAATTCGCACGATGTTATTGATGAACCGTGGCTTTGTGCTTGGCACCGGTGACATGAGCGAGCAAGCACTCGGTTGGTCGACCTACAATGCCGACCACATGTCGATGTACAACGTCAATACATCGATTCCGAAAACCTTGGTGAAGTTTCTCGTGCGTTACGCCGCGGACCATTATTTCAGCGGGGAGGTTACGGAGTTATTGCATCGCATCGCCGACACGCCAATCTCGCCGGAATTGATGCCCCCGCGTGCCGACGGAACCATTCGTCAGGAGACCGAGGCCTCGATCGGCGCCTACGAATTGCATGATTTCTTTTTGTATCATTTTGTGCGTCATGGCTGTGATCGAGATCGAATTCGCTTCCTCGCCAAGCATGCCGAGTTCGATGCCCCGCACGATGACGCGACCATCGACGCAACGCTCGATACGTTCTTCGAGCGTTTCTTCAAGAATCAATTCAAACGCAACTGCGTCCCAGATGGCCCCAAGGTGGGATCGGTCAGCCTCTCACCGCGAGGCGATTGGCGAATGCCGAGCGATGCCGACAGCGACGCGTTCTAGCGAAGCCCGTGGACGCCGAGTGTTTTCGCCCAGGTTGCGTTGAAGCTGCCCAAACGGTCGCTTTCACTGACGCTGCATAACGATTCATAGAGTCCTCGAAACCGCTCCGTCAACTCACCCAAGTGTTCACGAGCAAAATCCCCCCAGCGTGGATCGTACTCGTGCGGTTTGTCCGAGGGGGTCGCGGGATGTGAGGTCGGCTTGGATGGCTGCGATTGGCGTGTCAAATCGATCAATTCGTTGCACCATCCATCGACGGCGACCGCCGACGCGCCTAAGGTCACCAACTTCACCGCATCGTCTGGGGTGATCACCCCCGGCACCACCCAAAGTGGAACATGCGAATGATTCTCGGTATTCATCATCTGGCGAGCCCGTCGTGTGATCGCAGCCAGTTCTAAACCTTCGAGCTGGATTTCATCAAGTCGGAGGATCAATCCATCGGGTTGTGACGCTAGCAGCTTTGGCAATTCATCCGCCATTCGATACGGGCCCATCGAGACGAACACGGCGGCGGAGTTTGCCAATCGTCGCAATTGGCGCACCTTGGAATCCAAGTGGTCGATGGAAACGACATCGGGCGGAAACGTTGCTGCCGGCACCCAACCGCCACCGGCGACCGGTGCTGTCGCCGGAGCGGCTTCCCAGCGCTGGATTTGTGCAGGCGAATAGGCAAATCGTCCAGAGACATCGCGCGCCATCATCAAACGCAAATCGACGATGTCCGCGTGATCGAAATCAGTGACCGTTAATCCGTAGCGCTCCGAGCGATAAGGCACAATCCGTCGATAGCGGCGGCGAGTCGATTCCTCGTTTGCAGCACTCGAATCAACGGTTCGCCCGGCATGAAAGACAGGTTCATGGTGTGGCGCTGACAGATCGCTGCGCATGGCGGTGACAAGAATATCGAGTTCACCAACCGCGACCGCTAAGTTGTCCGCTTGCTCCAACGTCACTTGATACCACGGTGGATCGTACCAGAATAGCGGTAAAGGCAGCGGCAAGGCCTCGCCATGCTGCCGTGCAATCGTTCCCCGTTGGGAATCAACCTGCACTCCGGTCCACGGTGTATTGACCGTTGGGGGGAGTAGATGCAGCGGCGCGAGTCGATGTTTTGTGTTCATGGATGCGTCTCTTTCCGACAAATCAAGCTATCGCCAATTCGGGACTACTTCGCCTCGCCGAGCCTCTTCGGCACGCAACATCGCTTCGGGAACGACGCGGCGAAACTCGTTGGCATCGCCGCGAATCGATGCGTTGATTAGTAACAGCCCCAGTCGCAGTTGTTCGCGTTTTCGCAGCGGCGCCTCGGTCACTCCATCTGCTAAACTTTCCGCGCGGCCGCGAATAAAGACGGTGACGTTGTTCATTGCATCCCCCAGATTTCGGCCCGCATCCCCTCCGATCACAATCATCCCTCCGATCGCCCCGACCCCCACTTCGTGGCCCACGTCCTCGCGCACAAAGATGCCGCCTGAGCGCATCCCCGCGCCGCAACGGTCGCCCGATTCGCCATAGATCGCCAACGTACCGCCGGTCATCGCCGCTCCCGCGCCCACGCCCGCGTTGCCGCGAATCCGCACCGCACCACTGCGCATCCCTTCGCCGACGCCATGGCCGACGTTGCCGGTTTGACGAATGTCGGCTTCGGCGTTGTAGGCAAACGCATAATCGCCCAGCGAGCCCGCGATTTGAATCCGCACCGTTGCGTTCAATCGCATCAGCGCTGCGTGTTGGCCATCGGCACCGTCGATTTGAATCTGGGGTAGCGAAGCGTCGCCCTCCGCACCGGCAACCGCATCGATGGCGGCAATCAACTCGGCATCGGTCATCGTTTTCATCGAAAAAACATGACGCTTACCCGACGACGAATCTTTTTGCGGTAGTTCCGCTTCATCCGACGACATAAATCTTTGGCTTTGATTTTAAAAATGAGGAGAGAAACCGTAGCGGCGTTGATGCGTCACCAAACTTGCGCAATGGTTCGTCCATCGTTGCAAGCAGTGTACCTTACGGGGGCAAAGCTCGCGCTGCATTTCCCCGCTACCGAATTGGGTCATGAAAATTCACGCTAGGAACTCCTGTCGCAGCACCGCTCGCACGATTGCTTCCATTTTACCTTCGGCCGCTCGCCCCGCAGCCAAGACTTCCTCGTGATTGGCTACCGCAGCGGAATCGGGGTTCGCCACGTTGCTGACCATCGACAAACCTAACGTTCGCATGCCCACGCTCATCGCCGCCAAAACCTCGGGAACCGTGCTCATCCCCGCCACATCCGCTCCCATCCGACGCATCATCCGGTATTCGGCCCGCGTCTCATAATTGGGACCTAGCGTGGCCAAATAGGTCCCCTGGTACGCCGCAAAGTTGTTTTCCATTGCGGCGGTCAGGGCGATTTTGGACATAGCGGGGTCGTAAGCGTTGCCATGGTGCAGGGGAGGGAAACCGCCACGGGGTTCGCCCAGATTGCCTAGGTTCGCGTCCCTCACGCCTGAGTCATTCGATAGGCCGTTGCCACGCAAGAAATCAAGGTGATCGCGAATCACGACGATATCACCGACCTTTAGTTTGGGGTTCAAACCGCCCGCTGCGTTGCTAACGACAAGCTGTTTCGCTCCGATCGCCGCCATCACCTGCACCGGAAACGCGACCTGATCGCGGTTCCATCCCTCATAGCAATGAAAGCGGCCCGCCATCGCGACGACCGGCACTTGTTCACATTGGCCGATCAGCAATTGGCCTCGATGCCCGCTGGCGGTCGAAGTGGCAAAGCCAGGGATCGCGGCAAACGGGATGGCAACCGCGTCTTCGATTTTTTCGGCGAATCCGCCCAATCCGCTCCCCAGGATAATCGCGACAGCGGGAGCAAGTTCGGTATGTTGGCGGATCAAGGCCACCGCTTCATCGATGCGGCGGAGTGATGGGGCCGTTTGCGGGGGAGCGTTGGTGGAACGATTCTGCTGCATCTTGTTACTCCTGAAAATGGCGTCTTTCCTAAATTCGAAGCCGATGCAGATGCAGGCGTATCGATCGCGGAGCGATCAACGACAAACGCTTACGCGATCCGGACTTGTCCCGCTTCGCTGACGATTTCGCGAACCATCGTTTCTAGTTTCGGCGCGGCCGCATTTGCCGTTGCAATGATCTCGTTCACGTCGGCGGGTTTCAGGGCGTCGGGCAAGCACATGTCGGTGATCACGCTCAAACCGACCACCTTCAAACCGCAGTGCACCGCGACAATCGTTTCGGGCACCGTGCTCATGCCGACAACATCGGCACCAATCATGCGCAAGAACCGATATTCCGCTCGAGTTTCTAGATTGGGGCCGGTCACGGCAACAAAGACCCCTTTGTGGACGGGAATGCCTTCGCGTCGCCCGATTTCCATTGCACGGTCAACCCATTGTTGATCGTAAGGTTCGCACATGTCGGGAAAGCGAGGTCCTAGGCGATCGTCGTTGACACCAATCAGCGGGTTATCGCCCATCAGATTGATCTGGTCTTCGATGACCATGATGTCGCCGTTTGAAAAGTAGGGATTCAAACCGCCACACGCGTTGCTGACGATCAGCATCTCGGCGCCGAGGGCTTTGAAAACTCGCACCGGAAGCGTGATTTGCTTCAGTGGATAGCCTTCGTATTGATGAAAACGGCCCTCCATGGCCACGACCGGTACGCCAGCAAGTTGCCCGCATACCAACCGTCCTCGATGGCTCGTCGCCGTCGATGTCGGGAAATGGGGAATGTCCCCGTATTCGATTGAGGTTTCGACTTCGATTTGTTCGGCGAGTCCACCGAGCCCCGTGCCCAGGATGATACCGACCTTGGGTACTTTCGCAAACTGACTGCGAATTTTTTTACAAGCGTCTTCGATCTTGTCAAATAAATCGAGCATGGGGGTGTCGTCAAAAATGAGTCAATGATCAGTTCAGGTTGTGCTACGATCAATGGAAAAAGATCGTAGCGTTTGCCATCGGTAGGTCGGTATCATAGCGCGCCCGAGCATAGTCTGCGAGCAGACTTGTTTCGGTTAAAATTTTGTTTCGATTAAAATTAAGTACCATTAAGTTCGCGGCACTCCCAACGGCGCCGTGGACTTCCCAAGTATCGACAATCCACTTCCCACGAACGCTTTGCGTGAACCTTGTCTCTTGATTGCACTTGTCTCTTGATTGCACTGCACAGCGAACTTCACCCCTAACTGGTGAATCGCGATTCGCACTACCAAGTAGCAGCATGGTGCCAGAGAGTACATTCGCTAACCCGTTCGACAAAATAACAACGTAGGGATCTTCCCCAAGGTCCCAAATTTTCCAAACGATTCTCCATTGACTTGCTAATCGAAGGACATCGCCTTTCTTATGCCAGTTCCCTCCCCCGATGTTTTCGAGAAGCTCGCGTCGTTTTACCTCGGTCGTCATTACGAGTTAGCCCGCGGCGAACTCAAAGACGATTTGTTAATGTACGACGCCAAAGATCTGTGCACGCATGCGATGTGTGTGGGGATGACCGGCAGCGGTAAAACGGGGCTTTGTCTGTCGCTCTTAGAGGAAGCCGCGATCGACGGCATTCCCGCGATCTGTGTCGACCCCAAAGGCGACTTGGCCAACTTGTTATTGACCTTTCCCGAGCTCCGTTCTGAAGATTTCAAGCCGTGGCTCGAGCAAGGGGAAGCGACTCGCAAAGGGGTGACCCTCGACCAACTCGCGACAGACAAGGCTGCGATGTGGCGGAAGGGACTCGCACAATGGGGGCAGGACGGCGAGCGCATTGCCAAGTTTCGCAACAGCGTCGATATCGCCATCTACACCCCCGGCAGCAATGCGGGCATTCCGCTGACCGTGCTCAAGAGTTTTGATGCACCACCACCGGAAGTGTTGGCCGATTCGGACGCCATGCGTGAACGGATCACAGGGTCCGCCTCGGGGCTGCTGACCTTGATGGGCATCAATGCCGATCCGCTGCTCTCGCGTGAGCACATTTTGGTTTCGACGATCCTCAGTGTGTGTTGGCAAGAGGGCCGAAACGTCAATGTCGGCGAGCTGATCGGATTGATTCAATCACCTCCGATCCAACGTGTTGGCGTCCTCGACTTGGATTCGTTTATGCCGCCGTCGGACCGCGCCAAGTTGGCGATGCAGCTGAACAATCTGCTTGCCTCGCCCGCGTTCTCGACTTGGCTTGATGGTGAACCGCTATCGATCTCGAAGCTGCTGTATACCGACGATGGCAAACCACGCGTATCGATCCTTTCGATCGCCCACCTTAATGACAACGAACGGATGTTCTTTCTGACCATCCTGCTGAACGAATTGCTCGCTTGGATGCGCACTCAGAGTGGAACGAGTTCTTTACGAGCGTTGTTCTACATGGACGAAATTGCTGGCTACTTCCCACCGGTTGCCAATCCGCCTTCCAAGCCGCCGATGCTAACGCTGCTAAAACAGGCTCGTGCTTATGGTTTGGGGATTGTCTTGGCGACGCAAAACCCCGTCGATCTCGACTACAAAGGGTTGTCGAACATCGGAACTTGGTTCCTCGGGCGATTGCAAACCGAACGCGACAAGGCACGCGTGCTCGAAGGGCTCGAGGGATCCGCCGTCCAATCGGGACATCCGTTCGATCGAGCCGCGATGGAACAGAAACTCGCCTCGCTCGGCAATCGTGTGTTCTTGATGAACAACGTCCACGACGATGCCCCTAGCACGTTCCAAACACGTTGGGCACTTTCGTTTCTAGCCGGACCGCTCGCGCGAGACCAAATCGGCCGCTTGATGGCCGAACGCAAAAGGTTGCTTCACGAAACAAACCGAGAACAAAAATCAGAATCGATCCAAGAGGAGCCGGTTGCTCCAACGCGCCCAGTGATCCCGAGTGGAATCAACGAGCGATTCCTGGTGCCCACCGAGAGGGCGAACGCAGACGCTCGTTTAGTCTATCGAGCGGCGGTTTATGCCGAAGGAACGTTGCACCACATCCGCAGTTCGGCCAACCTTGATGTTTGGAGCGACGTTCGCTTATTGGTGCGCTGTGGTAACGGCGTCCCCGAAGAGCTTTGGGAAACCAGTGAATTGGTTCCGCGCGACATCGAACTGGAAGATCAACCCGACGGTGATTATGCGTTCAGCGAATTACCTAACGGGTTGCGGAACGCTAAGCGATTCAAGAATTATGAAAAACAGTTCAAGGATTACTTGTATCGCCATCACACGATGACGTTGTACAAAAGTTCGCTGCTACGCAGCTACGCTCCGGGGGGAGTCAGCGAAACCGATGCGAGGACCTCTTTCCAGCAAGCGGCCCGCGAAGAACGCGATCGGCAAGTGGAGAAACTTCGTGACAAATTTGCTGGCAAGATGAAAGCGTTGGACAAGCGAATCCAAGCGGCCAACGATCGAATCGCGGTGGAAGAAGCACAGTACTCCCAAGCGAAATTGTCCACCGTGTTGTCGTTTGGCGCTTCGCTGGTCGGTGCCTTTCTTGGTAAAAAGATGGCGAGTCGTACGAACGTTTCAAAAATGTCCACGGCCGCACGGGGAGTCGGGCGGGCAGCACAACAGCGCGCCGATGTCACGCGAGCCGAAGACACCGCTCGATCGCTGGCCTTGGAAATGACCGAGCTCGACCAGGAACTGCGAGAAGAGATCGCCGTCTTCAATGAGAAGTACGATGTCAATCATCTGGAGCTCGAAACCACGGTCATTGCTCCACGCAAAAGCGACCTAAAGGTGACCGAGCCGATGATCGTTTGGACTCCATGGCAAGTCGACTCAAGCGGCATCGCAACCAGGCTCTTCTGAATGCGTCACGACTTGGTCAACGATCGCCGCTCACTCGTCGCTGCCAACGTTACCGCCGTAGCGTGCGAAAACGGATTTGATATGAGGGGTTAAGATTTCGATCAAGCCCGTGTCATCCGCCGAGAGCGAGCGGCCCGCATCGATCTCGTTTTGGTGTGCGGCCATCACGATTGCCGCGACCACATGCTCGAAATCGACGGGCAAACGGGTTGGCGTTTCAAGGCGTAGGGCGAGGTCGAACAAGGCATCGTGGACCGACGGATCGATCGTCGCGTGTCCCGCAGCGTTAAGCGAAATGCCAGGTACAATTTGACGCGGAACAATTTGACGTGGAATGATGGGGCGTTCGATATTCATGAGACGCATTGTAGCGGGTTGTTTGCTCTTGGAAGCGTTTTTACAACGGATCTGAATCAGCGAAAGTCGACGATGACGGGGCGATGATCCGAACCGATCGAGGGGCCGACCATGCGATCCGCAATCTCGATCTCGGATCCAACCAAAACATGGTCGATCGCGAGGCCCGGGAACGGTAATGACGTCGGATTCCATGTGCTCTGCAATCCTTGTCCCCGTGAGGAGTCGCGTAAGCCCGATTCCTTCAACAACCGCTTAAACCAATAGGACCATGGCGTACTGTTTAAGTCACCTGCCACGATCGTGCGATGGCTCCCCCTTTGCTGCACCTCTTTGGCAACTCCCTTAAACGCACGATTGCGAGCGGTCCATGTCGAATGACGGATCGGTGGTAAGGGGTGCGTGGCAATTAATTGCAATTCGGTGCCGTCGGGTAGCTGGAATTCCGCAATCAAAGATGGCAATTGGATCTCCGGTGAGAACGAAATGACCTCGCATTTGGACCAGCGATGTTTGCTGAACATTGCGATGCCAAAGTTGTCATCGCGAGGCTCTAGTCGGTGATAAGGATACTTCTGGTGTAAGCCTCGTTGGATCGCCTGGGTCCAAGCGTTGTCGGTTTCTTGTAAGAGGACAAAATCAGGGTCCATTTGATCGATCGATTGCAACACCAAGCTCTTGTTCGTATTGCGAGTCAGTACGTTTGCGGTCATCAATCGATACGTCTTGCCGGTCATGGGCTTCGGTGGCCAGTAGTATGGCGTCAGGGTGGTCGCCATGCCGATGCCAACTAGCACACATGCGGTGGCGACGCGTCTGCGGCCGAGCATCGCCAACATCACTCCCGAAGCCAACACCGCAATTGTTGCCTGGACGCGTAGGTGGCTGGCGAGATCCAGCAAAAAATGCCACTTCCCCAACATTCCGGCGATCATCGTGACGAGAGAGAAAACCGAAATCGCCACCAGTAGATTTGCGACGGAACGCTTCACAAGTCGCCCATCGGAATGCGTCTCCCTGAAGAGGTTGTTTTCGCTATCGGGTTGGGGAGCATCGTGATGCGTCATCGAGAGTGTGATTTTCATAACTCGAAGTGTAGGCGAGGGAATCTTTCTCTTGATTCGGTCCCTCGCTAACGCTGCGGGGTATGATTTGCTGAGGAAAACGGAAATAACCCAACTTCAAAACTTGCTTCGGTCCCTCGCGACACGGTTTCGACTTCGGGGAACAACACCGTACGCTGCCACGAGCGATTGCTCGGTGGTGGCGAATCGGGCGTTTGCAAATACGTCATTGAGTCGTCTGGATTGGTTTCGAGCGTTTGTTTTAGAAAGTCTCGAAGGATGTTGCGACGAAGTAGGTTTCCGCTGCGGTGGGACACTGGTGAATGAAACTCGACCCAGGGATGCTCGTCCGTGTTCAAGCGAGCTCCCTCGTGTCGCGGCCAATCCCCCGCATACCACTCGACGATTCGAGTGGGCGTGGCGAAGGAAGCATCCTCGAATTGACCGGTTGCCGTTAAACGGTTTAAGCGTTGTTGCATTTCACTTTCGTTAATTCGCAGCCCATGCTCGGAAGCCACCAACGCCAAAATGGGACGCGACCCGTGCAATCGGCCCCACCACAGCGTCACGTGGGGAAACACACTGCGAAGGCTGTCCGCGATCATGCGGAATTCGTCGGTCCCGAGTTGATAGAGTGGCAACCATTGGCACAGCAAACCCGATTCGCGCAATCGTGTTCTTGCCAACGCAAATTGCTCAACGGTGTACAGGTAGCCGGTTTCACTTTCCCAGGGGACAAATAAATCGGAAACGATGACGTCGTAGGTTTGCTCGGTCGTCGCCAAAAAGTGACGCGCGTCGTCAACGATCATGGTCGTCCGCGGCTCATCGACGATGTTGCGGTTTTCCTCGGCAAGCATGCGCACCGCATCGACGACTTCGGGGATCAATTCGACAATGTCGATTGACCGCAGCTCGCGATGCGGAACGGCACCCGCGGCAGTCATTCCGGTCCCGAGACCGAGAAAGGCAACGTCGCGGGGTTGGGGATGGAGCAGTAACGGCAAGTGAGCTTGCCGAAATTCACGTGTGGCGTTGCTGCCGGTGGCTCCGAAGCGGTAGTGTAAATTTTGACGCACCTTTTTGACGCCGCTCTTGCTGTCTTGGACCACATCGATCCATCCGTAACTGGAGTGCCAACGGCGTAGCAACGTTTCGGACCCTTCGTCACGAACCCATGCTTCGGGATTGGTCACCGCGAGTGGCAGACAGCTGATGCCGGCTAGGACCACGGCGATGGCAATTCGTGTCGGCCGGAGACTGTTGACTAGACACGCAATCGCTGGGATCAACATGACAAAGGCAACCATGGCAAACGACTTCCAAAGCCCTGCCGCGGGGAACAAGACAAAACTGCTCAAGATTGCACCCAAGGCCGCTGCGATCGTGTTGACGAGTGTGAAACGGCTCACGTCGCGGCTATCGAGTTGCCCCTGGCTGCTGTACGCGGCCCAAGCCGAGGGCAGAAACACCCCTGCCGAAAATGCAACCGGCAACGTCATTGCCAAGACGAGCAACAAGCCGCCTAAGTAATAAGAGGCAAAGGTTTGCCCGGCACGAAAGTATTCCAAGCGAGTCCCGATGATAAAACCAAACACCGAAACGGAAATTGCGATCGCCGCGAAACCACTGCCCCCCATCACGATCGTTTTAGGCGAAAAGCGAACGAGCAGCCTTCGTACGACCAGCGCGCTGAGCGAAAGTCCCAGCAGAAAACCGATCAACACGAACGAAAACGTATACGTGCTGTTGTGGAAAACCAGACTGAATAGCCGCGTGTAGAGGACTTCCAAGGCCAACGTGCCTGCGCCCGAAACGATCACCGCCATGATCCAAAAACGGGTGTCGGAATCGCCGGGATGGTGGGACGTCGGGATCATCGCCTTGGTTGTCGGTTGGTCCGTCGTCGGCGCTGCTATCGATGATGCTCTGCTTCGCATCCGAATCGCAGCCGCGGCACAGGCAAAGGAAATGATCGCAGCGAGCTGACTGCTTCGCGTGACGCCGACGGTAGCCAACAGCACCGAGGATGCGGCGATCACGCCGAGCACGGCACCGAGCACATTGAATCCGTACGCACGTATCAAACGATCGCGATGGCCGAAGCCGTCATTCGAGTCGGTGAGCGAGCGACGCAGCATCTCGTTCATGATCGGCAACGTCGCGCCGAGTGCGATCGTCGCGGGCGCCAGTAGCAACAGGCTGAAGATCACCCGTGAGACCAATTGCAGGTTCGCATCACTCGATTGCAGTAGGGGATCAAGAAAGGATCGCGTGCTCAGATTCACGCACACAGGAATTGCAATCGCCCAAAGTCCCGCGATCAGTTCGCAAGTCGCATAGCCGCGAAACGGACACATTCGACTGGCGAGTCGACCCCCGATGGCATAGCCGATCGCCATGCCGCCGAAGTACGCCGCCAAAACCACCGCGGCAGCGTGAGAGGTGTGGCCGAACAACAAACCCAATTGCCGGTTCCAGCTGACCTCGTAAACGAGGGCAGCGAAACCCGATGCTGTGAAAATCAGGTAAAACGGCAACAGACGCGCCGAAGCACTGAGCAGCAAGGGAACGGGGGAACGCGGACTTGACGCGGATCGGTTGTGTTCCATCACGCCGTTTTCTCCTTGGCTGTTGTTCTTCGACACACGCTCGCCGTTTTTAATGGGCATCGTTAATGATGAGTTAGTGATCGTGTCCATGATCATGGTCATGATCGTGATGAATTTCGCCACGATAAGGCGTGCCGTTGATGGTGACGCTCAACTTGGGGGCGGAAGCATCGTCGTCGATGTGTCCGACCAGCTCAGCATCGGCCAGGGTGAAGCGAGACGATTTGCCCGCGGGGTCGCTCGCATCCGGGCTGGCGGCAAGCTTGAATTGCTCGGGAGTCCCGTCGTGTAACAAGTTGATCGTCAAATCCGATGCGTCGATGGGGACCGCTTTTTTCGCAGAGGAATCGAGGATGTAAACGGTCACCGATTTGTCATCGTGAATGACTTCGGCATGGAATTCTTCGTTGCCGAGCTCGACCAACGTACCATGGTGCGGCCCTTCGCTGGGATGGTTGTGTACGTCGGCGGTGGCGGGCGGAGGCCCGTCCATGGTGACCTCGGTGTTCGATGCGCTCAGATTGGTGTCCGTGGTGGAGTCGGCCGTCTTGTCGCCACAGCCGGTGGTCAACATCATTAGGCCCGCGGTGATGGTTGCGAAGTAGGTGATGCGCATGGGGATCTTCTTTCTGTGAAAAAAAGGGAGGAAGTGAACGTGGAAGGAGGACAGGATAGGATTGTGAAGGGGCGTCTCGTACTGCATTATTTTGGGTCGATTTAGAGTTCCTCGAGTTCAATTGTGTTGCTCGAGTCATCGACCACTCGCTCGGCCGATTTCATTCCGAACAACCAGAACAGTGCGGGGTGAACGAAGAAGTCCAGCATGGTGGAGCTGATTAGACCGCCTAGAATCACGGTGGCCACGGGATACAGAATTTCTTTGCCCGCTTCGCCGGCCGACAAAACCAGCGGGACCAAGCCAATGCCGGAGGTCAACGCGGTCATCAACACCGGGGCGAGTCGTTCAAGACCGGCGCGAACAATCATCGCGGGAGTGAACTGTTCGCCTTCGTGTTGGACTAAGTGCAGGTAATGCTGTAGCAAGAGAATGCCGTTTCGCGAGGCGATCCCAGCGAGTGAGATGAAGCCGACCATCGCGGCGATCGTGAGCGTTTGCCCGGTCAAGACCAACGCCGCAACCGAACCGATGAACGCCATCGGCAACGCCGCCATGACTTGCAATGCCAAGTTGGCGCTGCGGAACAGGGTGAAGAGTACGAGGAACACGCCGATCATCGAGATCACAAACAGCGCCATGATGGTTCGGCTTGCCGATTGTTGACTTTGGAATTGGCCGCCGTATTCAACGAAGTATCCCGAGGGTAATTGGGCAATGATGGGCTTGACCGTGTTTTGGATATCGCTGACCACATCCACCACACCGCGATCGGCCACGTTGCACTGAATCACGATGCGGCGACGAACGTTCTCTCGATTCACAACATTCGGGCCACCCGATTCGTAAACCTTTGCGAGTCCCGACAGCGGGATCGTGCCTCCATCGGGCAATTGGATCGACAAACGCTTTAGTTCTTCGATGTCTTCGCGGTAGTCTTCCTTGAGCCGCACTAACAAGTCAAATGTGCGCATCCCATCGAGGACTTCGGAGACAATCACACCGTTCATTGCCGTTTCGATGTATTCGTTGACCGACGCGGCGCTGAGTCCGTATTGCAGCAACCGATCGCGATCGAGTTCGATTCGCAGTTGAGGGATGATGACTTGCGGTTCGACCATGGCGTCGGTTACGCCTGGGACAAGCTCGATATCGGCCTTGATCTGTTCGGCTTTTTGACGCAGCAGGTCCAAGTCGTCGCCATAGAGTTTGATCCCGATCTGAGCCTTGACGCCCGATAGCATGTGTGAAATCAAGTGTGCAATCGGCTGTTCCACCGCTGTGACAATGTGCGGGAAACCGTCCATCGCCTCGCGGATTTCGGTTAGTTGTTCTTCTCGTGATCGCGGGGAATTGGGATCGAGTTCGATGATCATTTCGGACATGTTCACGCCTTCGGCATGCTCGTCCAATTCCGCACGCCCGGTTCGTCGAGCAAAGCGTTGCACGTCGGGGATTTTTTTCAGCGACGTTTCGACCGACTGCGCGATTTCGTTGGAAGCGGCTAGCGATGTCCCGGGTGGCAAGACCACGTTCAACTGGATCGTGCCTTCGTTGAACGGCGGCAGGAAATCCTTTTCGAGTCGCGATACAAAGATCGCGGCGAGTGCCACGAGCACACAGGTTACCCCCAAATTGAAGCGTGGAAAGGTGAGACTAAATCGGATCACCTTGTCGGCCACCCATTTCAGTCCTGACAAGATGAAACCGTCTTTCTCTTCGCCGCCGCCCTGATTCAAGCCGAGCAACCAATACGAAAGCACGGGGGTCACGGTCAACGAAACCAGCAATGAAGAGAGGATCGAAACGATATAAGCGATCCCCAACGGGACAAATAATTTGCCTTCCATGCCGCCTAGGGCAAACAACGGAATGAAAACCAAGACCACAATCATCGTGCCGAAGACAATGCTGCGGCGCACCTCGGTGCTGGCCCGAAACACCACCAACAACGGGTTCAGCGGACTGCCCTTGGATCGGTTTTCCTTCAATCGACGGAAAATGTTTTCAACGTCGACGATCGCGTCATCAACGAGTTCCCCCATCGCCACGGCGATGCCACCTAACGTCATCGTGTTGATCGACAATCCAAAAATGGAAAACACGATCGCGGTCATCACCAGCGATAACGGGATCGCGGTCAACGTGATGAAGGTGGTGCGTAGATTCAGTAGAAACAGGAACAGCACGATGACGACTAGGATGCTGCCGTCGCGGAGCGCTTCGACCACGTTGTCGATAGCGCGGTCGATGAATGCTTTTTGCGAGTAGACGGTCGATAGTTGCATTCCCGCAGGCAGCGTCGGCTTCAATTCCTCGATCGCTTTGAGCACGTCGTTGGTCACACGGCGGGTGTCGGCACCGGGTTGCTTGTTGATCGTCAGCACCACCGCCGGCCCGCCCCGCCAGTCCGAAGTTGCGTCCTCGGGGGAAAGCGAAGAAGGATCCGCATCGGAGGTGCGGACAAATGCCGAGCTGTCGCCTCGTTTGACCTGCGCCCCTTCGACGACCTCGGCGACTTGGGATAGCAAGACCGGTCGGCCTTCACGAATCTTTACCGGTACCTTTTTTAAATCGTCCAACGATTCAATCCGCCCCAGCGAACGCACCAATAACTCATTGGGCCCTTGTTTGTCGAGGTAACCGCCGGTTCCGTTTTCGTTGCTTTCGGCGACCGCCGTTTCAATCTCAGCCAACGTCACTCCAAAACGAAGCATTGCATCGGGATCGACCAAGACTTGAAACTGTTTACGCTCGCCTCCCATCGTAAAGACTTGCGACACGCCCGGGATCGTTAACAAACGTTGACGTACGACCCAATCCGCGGTCATGCGAAGATCCATCGGACTGTTGTCGGGAGTGTCGCTCCACATCCCCAACATTAAAACTTGTCCCATGATCGAAGAGATCGGAGCGAGTTGCGTCGTGATTCCCTGGGGTAAACGATCCTGAACCATCTGCATCCGTTCGGCAACGATTTGCCGGTCGGTGTAGACATCGGTGCCGTAGGCAAATTCGACATAGATCACCGACATTCCCACGCCCGAGGAACTGCGAACCGCCTCGACCCCATTGGCACCATTCATGGTGGTTTCGATCGGAAACGTGATCAGCGATTCAACTTCCTCGGGAGCCATCCCGGGGGCTTCGGTCATGATCACGACGCGTGGACGGTTCAAATCGGGAAAGACGTCGATCGGCATCACCGTCGTCTGCCACGTTCCATAGCCGATCAGGAACAAGGCGATTGCGATGACAAGCAATCGTTGATGAAGTGCGAAGCGAATGACGGCGTTGAGCATTAGGAAGGGAGGGGAATGAGGGATGGAGAATCAGGAATCAGGAGTCGAGCAACTGCAACCCTTGCTTCTTCGCAAAGATCTCGGGGGTTGGGAGTTGAACGAGGTGGACGATCGGATCGATGGTTTCTTCTTCCCTTAGTGAGCGTGGCCAGCGTGGGGATCGATGGCGCCGCCGGATTGGTTCTTGATGGCCATTTGCATCTGGTGCGCCGCTTTGCGGGCAATCACATCCCCGGGATAAATCGAGCCATCGTTGGCGATCACGACCGTCCTTTGGTCGCGGTGCCGAACGTGCACAGGCACCCGGGTAAAGTGTTTGCCGTTCTGTTGAAAAACGAACCAATCCGCACCCTCTTTTACTACCGCGTCGATCGGCAACACAATTTGATTTTCCCACTCCTCGACTGGAATACGAAGCTCAAGTCGTTGGCCGAGTCGGTACTTCCAAGCGACAAATCGTTGCCCCTCGGCGTTGGTTTTGTCACGGACCATTTCGTTGGGCAGTTCCACGAACAGCGACAGGGTCCGTGATTCGGGATGGATCGAATTGGAGACAAACGCCAAATTCAATCCGCGGACGACCTGCTGGCCCGTCGAACCGCTGAAGACGGCATCCACGGTCCAGCCTTGTTGTGCCGCTTCGGCGATTGCCGTTACATCGTTTTCGAACGCTTTGCCTTCGATAAACAATTGGGTGTAATCGGATAGCGAGCACAGTCGTTCGCCTGACGTAATCGCTTGCCCCTTGTGGATCCGTAAGTCATCGATCACAAGCAATTTTTGCTCCGAGGAATGGGCCTTGGGGAGCGGGGTGTCGAGAGACTGGGTGAAGGAGACGGGATGGGCCGCAATTTGACTCAATCGCAGCTCATCGTCCTGTGCATGAGAATCGACATCGGGAGCGACGATCTTCAGATCGCCCAGCAACTTGCCATCTCGGCCAATCGCTTCGATTTGGCGATCCGACAACCCGTGTAGCCGGAGGGCCTCGCGTTGTGACTTGGCAAAGGCTTCGAGTTTTTCTTTGGCATAACGCCGCTCTAAGAGTTGTTTTCCAGAAATCGCTCCCGATCGCGTGGCTTCTTCGAGACGCACAATCTCGCGGTTTTCGACCTCCAATTCGCTGATTGTTTTTAAGTACGCGGTCTGCGTTTCCACTAGGTCTTCGTAGGTCAAACGAACCTCGAACAACAAGTCGCCTGGCTGCACCGCTTCGCCGGTCACGGCATGGACATGAGTGACCACACCGTTGAGCGGCGACGAGACCACGATCGACGAACGTCCCGGTTTGGCGACGACGACCGCAGGCACCGTGATCGATCGGCGATAATTCGACAATTCGATCGGGGTTAGAAATTCGGGGGTCAGCCCGAGATTCATCCTCGCTTGGGGTGTCAGTTCCAACGAGGTCACTTCGGCGACGCCGCTCTCGGGGGCATCATCTGCTGCGTGTCCGTTTTCGTTGGCAGCACTCGCGGTTCGCTGCGCAGAAAGTGTCGTGTCGATCCATCCCGATAGCGGCGGCCACCACAGCGAATAGCTCAAACCAACCGCCACGACGATAACGACGCTCATGACGATTCGGATCGCTGCCCAAGGCAGTTTTGATAGATTGGGTCGCATCAATCGAACTCGATAATAACGTAAGTGAAAAGGGATGCCCCAGGGGCGCAGCGGGATGTAATGATCATGGCGCAAGGATTTTCAGTGCCGGAGATCCCGTTTGCGATTGGGGGGCGTCATGCGGACGAAGACGCAAATTCTCGTGAATTGCCAGTACTGGGAATGGCGTTTCGCGGAACGTCAATAATGACGTTTAGCTACGCTTAAACCCGAGCGGCGAAGAGAGAAAAGATGAGGCTCAAATCTGCCAAGATTGCAGACGAACGCAGTGCTGAGTCGATGTCAGGAACTGAGACCGAGATGCCCGATGCCGCTCACAATCTGTCGAATGTGCGGGCGGTTGTGCAAATGCGGCAACGTCGGTAGAAGGGACTTCGCCAAACGCGATTTCGAAATTCAAATCCAATGACTTCACTTGCATCGCAGCGAAGTTGCAATTCGCTTCGTTACAATCGTGTGAATCTTGACATGGCAAATCGGCGTGGTCGAGCGTTTCGCTTTCCATCGCACCGCTTTCCATCGCTCCACTTTCTATCGCTCCATGGTTCATCGCCGCGTTTTGGATCACGACGAGGCCATGATCGGCTGTTGCGAACGCGACCGCCGCAGGGCTTTGCAAGTGATCGTTGTCATGGTCACAGCAAGCGTGGGGCAAAGAGGCTTTCGCAGTGACGGGAACGACATGCGACGCCATCTCGGGAGGCGAAGCGGGTTCGGAGTGTTGCACGCAACACTCATTTCCCAACGCGTGAGAGTGATGCCAACAACAACCCAACACCGCGTGAGCGGCGAACGCAATCAGCGTCACTAGATGGGTGTAGCGGGCAAACACTTCGTAAACATCCTGCGAGAGATTACTGAGATTGTTGACGAGGGACCCGTCTTAATTATCTTTCCTAATAAGGTAAGTCGGGTCAATGGGAACAAAACTTGATTTGAATCGGCAAACGGGGACGGAGGGCCTCCGTCCCCGCTCCTGTGTTCCGAGCCGGCGGCTAGCAGCTACTGCTGGCTGAACGTTAGGCCTCGTAAGCCATCGTCGCCGCTATTGTCGAGGACCGCTTCGAGAGCCCCGGTGAGGACATATCCATCGACGCGGGCACGAGCTTGAGCAAGCTGAGCTTGAGAGGCGACGTATTGTAGATTGGTATCGAAATAGCTACGTCGAGCCACCAACACTTGGACAAAACTGGTCTCGCCCGCTTTATAAGCGGTCTCTGCCAATGTGAGGCCATCGGCGGCATTGGGAAGAATGTCCTCGCTATACTTTGCAACCGCAACGCGTGACGAATCGTATTCGCGAGATACGGCCGCGAGTCTCGCTTTAATCGAGTTTTCAATCCGCTCGAGCTCTTTGCTTGCCCGCACCCATTCCGCCCGTGCGGCGGCAATGTTTCCCTGGTTTTTATTGAAAACGGGGATCGGAGCACCGACTTGGACGTTGATCAATCCCGAGCCCGTCGCGTTATCCCGGCCGGTAGCAAATTGTAGATCCAAATTGGGGATCGGCTGGACACATTGGCGGTCAAGGTTGGCACGCGCTTGGCTGACTCGCGTTTGAGCGGCTTGGTATTCGGGGCTCGACACCACCATCGTGGACGCCACGGTCGGCCAATCCATCGCGGCGTCGGCATCAGGCAATTCACCCTGCAACGTCACCGGGGCGAGGTGGGGAGTGCCCGCCAGTGCCGCGAGTTCTCGCCAAGCAGTGGCCAAGCTGATCTCGGCCTGTTGGAGTGCTAAATCAATCTCGTTCTTTTGCACCTTCGCTTGAACGACGTCGAGTTGGGAGCCTTCGAGCGCCTGCTTGCGCAATTCCGCTAATTCAAGCCCTTTCTCCACGACCGATTGAAAATCACTGATCAATTTCACGCGTTGCTGCGCTGCTAAAGCATCAAAGAATTTCACGCGAATGTCGGTCGCCACTCGATACTTTTGTGCTTCCAATTCGAGCAACTGAGAACGCACCGCTTCGTTGACAACACGGCGATTTAGCTTGAGCTTGTCCGCTGTGACGATCGTTTGCGACACAGAAACGGTGTGTTGGTCGGTACCCTGGTCGGCTAGTTGGACGCCTTGATACCCTAGCGTTGGGTTCGCCCATAAACCGACTTGAGTGCGAAAACCGGCAGCTTTTTGTGTGGTGGCAACGAGCTCTTGGATCGTGGGATTGCCCGCCAAAGCGAGCGCCTCGAAGTCGGCAAGCGTCATCACGGATTGGCCTGATTCCAATGGGCCCGATTCCAATGGATTCGAGGTAAAGGTCATCGGCGATGCATCGTAGGTCGCTTCGGCGAACGGAATCGCGACTTGGACGGTCGCGTTCGTAGAAGCGTCGTCATGGTTGTCCTGGCTCCGTTGATCGAACACGACTTGCGCTACAGCTACGTCGCTGGCTGGTTCGCTCGCCTCGGGAATGGAATCATCCAATAGCGACGCGTCAAGCAACGTCCCTTGATCCGAATCGGCTTGCGATGAAAACGGAGCGATGGAGGAAAACGGAGCGGTTGAGGCACACCCGATGAAGCCGGTGGTTGAGGCAGCTAGCAACAGATGGGCAAAGTAGATTCGTCGTTTAGACATGAGGTACACCGAAATGCAAGGCGAGTCCGTTGTCGTGAAACTCGAAGGTGATAGAAACAAACGATCGATGCCGCAGCAAAGGTGATCTAGGTCGAGGGGGGCCTGCTGATGTGTGTGCCCGTCGATGTGTGGGATCGATTGTTACAGTATTTCATCGGATAGCATTGGTGAGCATCGTTGGGAATAAGCATGTTGCAACGGATTTCTGGTGTCCCTGGATGTGAATGACCGCTGTAACCAGCAGGGTCACTTCAGTCCGCGTAACCCCGAGTGCGAAGCAGCTAGCAAGGAATGATTCGGTGACGTCCTCCTCAACCGCAGGGGCGTTGGCCGCGGTGGTTGCACGAACCGCGGCGAACCTCATGCGGCTACGTTTACGGAGAGATGACTGCCTCGCTGGTGAGCGAAGACGAAACGCCGGTTCCGACCGGTCATGTTGTAATTGGCCGCTGGGAACCGGCCCTCCATCCCTGTACCGACCGGGGACATGGGGGGCGCTTTTTGCAGTAATGCTCCTCGCTTTCTTCAGCAGCGAGAGTGGGGCTGGAAAGCGTTCGGTTGAGTGTCCCAACGAGAAGAGTCTGCGACGCGGTGACAGAGTCTGCGACGCGGTGACCGCGAATGGAGTCGCTTGTCGCAAGGCGAACTCGATCCGTATTCCGGTCTGGGGCCCGCGCGTTCAAGAAGATATTGGCATCGAGCGCTGCGGGGATTGTTTCAGCCCAGAGGGGCAGCCCAGTGCAGCAGTCCAGTTCAGCAGCCCAGGGGAGTTCGCTCGGTCAACGGACGCGACGAGCTCACGAACAAAACGGGATCGCTCGATTGACGAGGGAGCTTGGAGACGGCGCGAGTCTCGGCGGTTAGCTGGACAGCCCGTTCATCGTTCCGGTGCTCGTTGCAAATTGGTCGATCTCCATGCCAAGGTTTTGCAACATGGAAACGTACAAGTTTGGTAGTGGGTAGTTATTCCGTTGGTCAAACGCGAGGTGTTGTCCATGGCGAAACCCGCCACCGGCCAACAGCACGGGCATATTGCGATTGTCGTGATTCGAAGCGTTACCAAGGTTGCTGGTTAAAAAGACGGTGGTTAGGTCCAACAATGACGTGCCGGAATCATCCGTCTCGTGAAGGGCTCGCAAGAACTCTCCCCATTGCGTTAGAAATGCTTCTTCGACGAGGGCAAGTTGAGCCAGTTTTTCTTCGTCCCGGCCATGATGACTTAGCGAGTGATAACCTTCGTCGACACCCTCGATCGGCAAAACACCACCGCTGCCGGGGACGTGAAACGAGATATAGCGAGTCGAATCGGTTTGCAAGGCGAGCTTGATGACTTCGCACATCGTTTTCTGCCGAGCGATCAAATCGTTCGGGTTCCCCACGTCCACGGGCTTTTTGGCATCGACAACCGGTTTGGGAAGGTTGGCCCAACGCTCGGATAACGCCATCCGTTTTTCGAGTTGCCGGACGCTGGTGAAGTAGGCGTCCAACCGATTGCGGTCCCCGGTACCAAGTTGCCGCTCAAGTGATTTCACATCCTCGCCGACGAGATCCATGATGCTGCGACCTTCGCGGACCCGTTGGGCTTGGATCGTTCGTTGTTTTGGGGGATCGTTGATGAACAGCTTGGCGAACAGACGCGAGGGAGACGATTCCGGTGGGATCATCGATCCATTTTCGGTGTACGACGGGCTGGTGGATCCGCCGTTGCTGAGCACGAGCGATGGAAATCGGGTGGCGTCGCCATAATGCTTGGCGAGCAATTGATCCATCGAGATCGAGTTCTTTGCCGTGCCGGCGGAACCCATCGGGGTTGCGGTCAAAATGCTCGCTTCGGCGCGGTGTCCCCCTTTAACGCCTGGGTGCGAGGTGCCCGAGACGATGGTGAATTGGTCACGAAGGTCTTCCAACGAGCGCAGGTAGGGGCTCGCTTGATAGTCGCGTCCCTTGGTTTGCGGGAACAAGTTGTCCGCGACCAATCCCAATCCAAGCGTCATGGCGACAAACCGCTTCGGTTTGGTTTCGCGTTTTTCGTTGGCAAACGTTGATTGCATCGCGCTCAACCACGGCAACCCCATCGAGATGCCGACGCCGCGCAGCACGCTGCGGCGATTCAGTGGAGATTTCAGATTGAAGTAAATGGATTTCTTCATGGTTCGTCTCTTCGCTAGCGATAAGTTCGCGGTGCTTCAGTGAGGGATAGGAGAGGCTTGGGAGGAACGCGGTCGAATTCTATTTTGATAAAAAGAGCGGGCTTAACACGACCGCGTTGAGCAGCGATCGCATTCCATAGTTGTCATCCGAAGTGGAATCGACCATTTGCTCAATGGTCTGGCGGTCCGCGAACGCGATCGGTGCTCCGGTGCCGTAGACCAATAGTTTTTCTGCGAAGTTACGAGCCAGCAGTTTTTTTTCGCTCGCAATCAGTGCACGAAATTGGTTGAAACCATCAAACGGACGGCCATCGGAAAGTTGGTAGCTTGAATCCACCGGAGGGCCTTTGCGGTTGCCCTTTCCTGGAATCGCATAATGCTTGCGCCATTGTCCGGCCGCATCAAAGCTCTCCAGTGCAAACCCCGGCGGGTCAATCTTGGAGTGGCAACTTGCACACTCGGTATGGTTACGGTGCATCTCCAGTTGGTCGCGAATCGTTTTTGCGCCGCGAATGTCGGGTTCAATCGCCGGAACACTCTCCGGTGGCGGCGGGACGGGTTGGCCTAAGATGCGATCACACACCCAAACGCCTCTCAACACAGGCGAAGTGGTGGTGCCGTTTGCCGTGACCTTTAAAATCGATCCTTGGGCCAAGAGTCCTCCCCGCGACGATCCTTTGTCAAGCTTGACAAGTTGCATGGCATCCCCGGTGACCCCATCGATGCCATAGAACCTCGCCAATCGACTATTCAAGAACGTAAAGTCCGAGCGAACCAGTTGGTCCACACTGGCGTTTTTACTGAGCAATGTGTCGATGTAATGATGCGTTTCCGCCAACATCGCGTTCTGCACTACCGAGTCGAAGCGAGGATAAAGTTTGCGATCGGGTTCGGTAAAGTTGATGTCAACTAAATCGAGCCATTGAGCGGTAAAGTCAGTGACAAATTGCTGTTGTCCCCCGTTGTCTAGCAAACGATCGATTTGAGAAACCAGTACCTTGGGATCGCGAAGACGATGTTGCCGAGCAAGTTGGAATAATTCGGTGTCGGGCATGGTTCCCGTTAAGAAGTAGCTCAACCGCGACGCGATGGCAAAGTCATCTAACGGAGCCCGTGACGGCTTGCTGTTTTCCTGCTTGGTGGACGTCGGTTCCACCAAGTACATGAATCGAGCCGAGCAGAGGATCGCACGATAGCTCGATCGCAACGCTTCAAGCGGATTGCCTTGGTTCTCTAATACGCTCGAAAGCAGCTCAGCGTAAGGCTGTAATTCTAGCTTGGACACCGGTCGCCGAAACGCGTGGTGGGCAAATCGATTTAATTGAGAATGCAGCTCGGCTCGAGTGACATCCTTGTCCAATTCCAGACGATTCGATTTGCCCTGCTTGCTAAGCTTGAGGTCTCCAAACAAGGTGGCGCGAACGGCTTGCCTGTCTCCGCCCGGGTGGATTTCTTCGATCTGTATCTGGTGAAACGCCACCCCAGGAAGATTCTGTGGCGTGCCTTCTCCTGCACCCACTTGGCCTCCCTTGAATCGCCCCCGCTTCAATGTTCCATCGCCTGGACGAATCTCGAACATCTGTCCCTTAGGGATCCACGCTTCAAAGGTTCGCTCGGTTGGTTCATCGGTCGCTTCGAACGATCCAACCCAAGACATCAGCGGAGCTCCCGAAGTGCAAAAGCCCGTGTGAACCGTGCACCAAACGCCATGGTCCTTTGGCTTGTTCATCGCTGATGCGGTCACCTTGATGCGGTACCAACCATCTTTGGGAGCCGTCGTGGATTTGATGCGGCCATAGAACGTCACATTGCCTGACCATATGACGGCTTTGCCATCGAGCATTTCCGGTTCACGACATCGCTGGTTCGGATTCGATCGGGCAATTTGTTTGGCCGTTAACGTTTTCGTATGAGGCGACTCCTCGGTGCTTGCGCGAGCAAACGCTTCGTCGAGCGCCGCGTCGACGATGTTTAGGTGCGAGTCGAGCTGGAAGTGTGACATCGCCTGGGCGGAGGCAATGTTCGTAAACCCATCGACGCGAGGATCCTCGGGCACGAGCGCGGCAAGGGGGATGTCGATCGAGAGCAGGTCGTGCAGCGTTCGCTCGAGCTGCAGTGTGGTCAATCGTCGTGCTCGCACGCGGCCGCGTGCGGCAAACTCGCTGAGCTGAGTCGTCGTGATCCAGTCGGAGGTCGCCTCGAGAAATTGCTTGCGGGCCTTGGGGGCCAACGTTTCCGCATCGCGTGGCGGCATTTCGCCAAGTTGGACTCGGTCAAACACACGTTGCCACGTCGCGATCGTTCTGGGGTTGGATAAATCGGCGCCCAATGTACTCGCATCAAACCCGCCGTCGCCCGACTCGTCGGCATGACAATCGACGCACGAGTTTTCCAGCAATTGCCTTGCTGCTGCGGGAACCCGCACCGATGCATCGCTGTCGGCGCCGTGGACACTCAAGGGGGCAAGGGCGATCAATATCGCCACGAGTCGGGTGCGGGAGCGCGAGAGCAAAAGGTGCGGCATAGACGGTGCGGAGGGCTAGAGTGTCGCCGTGGCCGCAACGATTGCGGTGCGGAAGGGGTGAGGAGATAACACTTCATTTTAGTCAAGGCGACAAGGATTGGGCGACACCTTTTTCCCACTGAAATTACCACTTCACTGCTAAAATGCGGTCCACCGCATGCCATTTCACAGCGATCCCGTCTCCGCTTGACGGCAATTCGCAGCGTCGACATTGGCTTCGAATTGGACCGTTGCGTGACTGATTTGGAATCGGTGATCTAGATCGTGCGAGATTTTCTTGAGCAGCGCATCGTTGTTTTCAACGTCCGGTTTGACGAGATGAGCGGTCAAAGCGACCTCGGTCGTACTCATCGCCCAGACATGCAAATCGTGGATCGCCGTCACTCCCGGAAGACTCAGCAAGTAATCGTTGACATCCTCGAGGTCGATTTTCCCCGGCACGGCTTGCAGGGCTAAGTTAACCGATTCGCGAAGCAGTTCGATCGTTGCGAAGAAGATGATTACCGCGATCGCCAAGCTGATCGCCGGATCGATCCAGTTCCACTGCGTGTACAGGATCAGGACGCCAGCGATCGCGACGCCCAAGGACAATAGCGCGTCGGCGGCCATATGTAGAAACGCGCCACGAATATTCAAGTCACCGTGGCGGCCTTTCATGAACAACATCGCCGTGATCGTATTGATGACCACTCCAATGAGGGCGACGGCGATCACGGTGGGAGCGATCACTTCACTCGGTTCTTGAAAGCGGTGAATCGCCTCCCAGCCGATGCCGCCAATGGCGACCAGTAGGAACAATGCGTTAAACAGGGCTGCTAGGATCGTGGTGCTGCGCCATCCATACGTGCGTTTGTTGCACGGTGGCACTTTCGCAAGCGCGTATCCGCCCCAAGCCATCAACAAGCCGAGCACATCCGACAGATTGTGTCCTGCGTCGGCTAACAACGCGAGCGAATGACTGTAGAAGCCATAGCCGGCTTCGACTAAGACAAACACCACGTTTAGACCGACACCGATCGCAAATGCCGGTCCGTAGTTTTGGTTCTCGGTAGCGTGATGGGCACACTGATGCATCGTTGCCTCGGGGGGGGGGGGATGTGTGATCGTGCGTAAGCCATCCGGGCTGGATCCGACGTTATAGAACAAATGGCTTGCTTTTTCGATGTCGGTTACCCGATCGGGCGTCGCCGGAGATCGCGCCGCCAGTTGGGGGTGAGAATCGCGCGCTTGCGAGTTTGACATTTTGCTTTTTGGGGGCTGGTAAGTCATAGATGCAAAAGAACTTATGGCGGGGTTGCCGCAGCCTCGGCTGATCCACGTCGCTCCCGCGTGGTCCATGCCGAGATGGAGGCAAACAGGTCCCGTTGAGCATCAGGGCTGCTAACGCGAGACACACAGGGCGAGTCATTTTTGCGACGGGTTTGCCGGCGGTGCCTCTCATCCTTCGCTCGCTTGGGATCGCCTGACTTTGCGGTGGTTTGGGACCTTGGGGGGGATCGATGGCTGCGTTTTCGCTCTATTCGGCCTAACCCTCACTTCAAACGGATTGGTACAGCAAGTTTGGGGGTGGCGTCAATGATTTGCTCAACTCTGACCTAGGTTCCCTGTGAGAGCCGATGGACTCTCGTTTAGTCATTTATCAAACCATTGCCGCAGACGAGACCATGTTCGATACCCAATCACGCCGCAGTCGTACGTTTGTCGATCGAGAAGTTCAGGGAGGCTTGCTTCGTAGGATCGCCTTGCATTGGATCATCTTCTTCGTTTGCAACGCGATTGCACTGACCATTTGGATTCGCTTGTTTGAGCAACCCGATGTGGATTGGGGACGCACGTTTGCCGACACCCTGCAGCGGTTCCTTCCGTTCTTTGTGATCACGATGGCACTCATTCCCGCATTTGTCTGGGACACCTTGAAGTTGACCAACCGTTTCGCAGGTCCGATCCTGCGACTACGCCATGCATTGTCCGATGTGCGTGCGGGCCGCACGGTCGCTCCGCTGCAATTTCGTAGTAACGACTTTTGGCATCAAATGGCAGTGGACTTCAACGCCATTGCTGAGCGTGTTCATGGAACAAACAAGAGTGGTGATGATTCCTCGGCTACGGGCAAGGAGGTTTAAGAACGATGACGTCAACCATGACAAACCCATTCCAATCGATGCATTCAATTTCCAGCAATCGTGTTTCCGATCCGAGTAATCCGGGTCAGCAAAACCAAAGTGGAGTTCCGCACCGACGTGGGGTTCCGCACCGACGTGGGGTTCCGCGGCGTGGCCGAGCTCGCCGAGCAGTGGCTGCTGCCGAGTTCGCCGTTTGCTTGCCGATTCTGGTACTGCTGGTCTTTGGCGCGATCGAAGCGAGCAGTTTTATTTTTCTGAAACAGGCACTCAGCGTGGCGGCGTACGAAGGGGCTCGCGAAGCGGCGTTGAACAATTCGACGTCAACCGCGGCCAAAGATCGAGCTGCCAATATTTTGGCCGCACGAAATGTGCAAGGCTTTGAAGTTCGTTTTCCGGATGGAGATCCTAATGCGGTGCAACGCGGAAACGAAATCTCCGTTGAAGTTGTTGCTCCGACACAGCCCAACAGTCCGTTGGCGGGTCAGTTTGTTTCCAATCGTGATTTAGTCGCTCGCGTCGTGATGTTGAAAGAATAATCCTTATGAGAAATCTAGCCTCCCAGCCTGGATCCCAACGTCGCGGGGCGATGTTGGTGTTGATCGTGCTGATGCTCGTTGCCTTCATGATTGCCGTTGCATTTTCGATCGACATTGCCCAAATGCATCTGGCCCGAACCGAGCTTCGCAGTGCGACGGACGCGGCATCCAAAGCCGCTGCACTCGAACTATCGCGATCGTTGAGCACAACGAAAGCGATTCAGCGAGGTCAACAGGTCTCGCTTCGTAATTCGGTCATCGGTGAACCGCTAGTGATCGCTGCGGATCAATTTGAATTTGGGAGCAGCAAGGAATCGGATTCTGGAAAATTTCAATTCCAATCGGGACAAACGCCGCTCAACAGCGTGAGAGTCAACGGCAAGCGAACCCACGATTCGGTCGCCGGAGCGATCCCAATGTTCTTTGGCAACTTTGTCGGTTTTGAGTTCTTTGAACCTCAAGCCCTCGCGACCGCCACCTATATCGAACGCGATGTGGTGCTGGTTGTCGATCGTAGCGGTTCGATGAGCGGCCAGAAAATTAGAGACTTGCGAGAGGCGATTAAGATATTTACGGAAACCCTTGCGGGAACGCCGGTCAAAGAACAAGTGGGCTTGGCATCGTACAGCGAGTTTGCGAGCGAAGACGTTCAATTGACGGTCGATTTAAATCTGATCACCACGGCGATGGATTCATTGCCGGTCAATGGGCTCACCAGTATTTCGCGGGGCATGGATGCGGGGCACCAGATTATGAACCGCAGTCGTGATCCTAGGTTTATCGAAAAGACGATGATTGTGATGACCGATGGAAAACACAATCGAGGTCCTGAACCGCGCGGAGCGGCGACTCGGATTGCCGCCGATGGAGTGACCATTCACACGATTACCTTTGGTGCCGGCGCGGACGTCGCACGCATGCGAGAGATTGCCAAGATCGGTAACGGACGCGCCTTCAACGCCGTCAGCGGTGATGAATTGCGGAATATCTATCGCGAAATCGCACTCACCTTGTCAACGATGATGACGCAGTAAGAGGCCAATCATGATGTCAAGTTCGAAGCTCAATCCAAACCCAACCTGCGATCGGCAAAAGTCAATGAAGCCAGTGCAAAAACAACGTCCGCGGCAAGGCGCGGCCTTGGTGGAATTCGCGATCGTAGCGCCCCTCTTGTTTCTGTTTTTCTTTGCCGCGTTTGAGTTTTGTCGCGCCGCGATGATTCGTCACACCGCCGACAATGCCGTCTACGAAGCCGCGCGGACCGGAATCCTGCCCGGTGCCACTGCGGCAGAAACCGAAGCAAAAGCACGCTCGCTACTGAATTCGCTGGGGCTTGTCGATGTTCGTGTCCAAGTGATCCCCAACAAAATCAATCGCGATACACGTGAAGTGACTGTTCGAGTGGGCGTGCCGATGGCGAACAATAACTTTGTACCGATCAAGTACGTGCAGGGCGAGATCCGCCGCGAATTGACGTTGCGGCGCGAAGGGGTGCAGTAACTCAAGCTGTCGACGTCAACTCGTTGAACAGCAAGACGAGTCGCTCGGCGGTCGTTTCAATCGAATGCGTTTGTTGGACATTGATCCGTCCCGTGCGAGCCAAATGATGACGGAGTTCGTGATCGCGGGCGAGTCGCCCGATACCGTCGGAGAGGGCATGGTGATCATTGGCCGGCACGAGCACGCCACCTGCGGTCGAGGCAATCAATTCTCCGAAGGCTCCGTGGTCCGGCAGCACGACCGGTACCCCCGAGGCGATGGCTTCGAGTGCAAACAATCCTTTCGGGTCTTCGTACTCGGTAGGAACGCAAAGCAGGTCCAGGGAACGGAGGAATTGCGACTTTTCATCAAGCGAGGGACTGCCGTGATAGGTGAAACGATGGCGGAGATTGGCTTTGTCGATTCGCTGCTGAATCGAGTCGAGGTAGGGCCGATTGGCTTCGCCGAGCCAGCCAGCGACTTCGAGCGTGAGGTTGGCGTGCGGTGGCTGGTGCGCTAATTCGATGAATGCATCGACGAGCCGGTGCAGTCCTTTTTCCGGGGCGATGCGAGCTAGGTATCCAAGTCGAATTCGTTCCACGTTTTCTGTTGATGATTCTCGCGGCGCGAAGGGATGTAGATCAATCGACAGCGGGATCGTTGTCAATTTGCGTTCGGGAATGCTTAGCAGCGAGCCCATCTTGTCCGCGTAGAAGCGGCTGTTGACGATAAATTGGTCAACCGAATCGACAAGCTTGGCGCACAACTCAATTGCCTGGGCACGCGCCTCGGCGGGTAAGTGATCCAGGAAAATGTCATCGCCTTGAAGCAGCACGACAATCTTCGTGTTTGGCAACCGCTGGCGAATCGTCGGCAACGCACCCCCGATCAACAGATTGCTCAAAACCAGAACGTCGGGCTGCATCTCGGACTCCAGCCAAGTGGTCAACCGCTGGACTTCTTCGGCTTGCCGACCCTCGGTTCCCTTGAGCATCGAGATTGCCAACGCACCAAGCTTGGCCGCATCGGTCGACATCGCACGTCGGGTCGCCATCTGTATCAGCGGTGGCCAATCGAGTAGCCGTCGAATCGATTTGGGAAAAAATCGTGTCCACGGCAGTTGTTGCAACAGATAGATGTGAATCCCACCAAAGAAAATTTGTTCCTGAGCGATACTTGGCTCATCGGTCCGAATCGGTGTGTAGATGGGCTGTAAGATGCAATCGATTCCTGAGGCCTGGAGCACTCGCGCGGTGGCATTGTCGTGCATGCAACTTCCGCAATACATGCCTGCGGCGCCGGCCGTTAAGAAGACAACTTTCATATTGGCTTGGTAGGGATCGTGGAGAGGGGTGCGGTTGAATCGCAAGCCGTTGCTCGGCTCGCTCTCAAACGGATGCCAGCCGAGCATGGATCCGATGGTGTCCGGTGGGGGCCGTCGTTAATTGGGGGCCATCGTTAATTGGATTGGATACGGAATTTAAGATCGCCGATCTTGGATGTCGGATGTGCTTTTTGAAGCTTCTTGAGGATCGAGCGTTTTTGAAAATTCAGTTCCTGGAGCGTGACGGAATCGGAGGCGTAGATCTCCAGCACGCCGCGCTTCAGATTTCCCACCCGGATGTTCGCTCGAATGCGCTCGTCGATCAACGCGATGACGGCCTCTTGGAGCTCATTGACGGCGGCGACTTGAGCATAGCCTCGACGGGCAATCAATTGGTTCACCAAGGACCCGATCTTGCGTACACGAGGCCCCTCGTCTGTGGCGGGGGCTTTCGCTTTTAAGGGCCGCTTTTTTACGGTTTTTTTCGCAGGCAATCCGTCGGACACTTTCCAGGTTCCTTGGTGGGCAACATTGGGTTCGGCAAGTTGCTTGGGGTTCGGCAAGTTGCCCTGAGAGGCAATTCGGAGCGGCAATTTACTCGAGCGGGATGTTCGGTGACGTGTTCCGGAAAACTCAGTGTATTCGATTTGTGAGAGTTTGCCGTCTGGACATCTTGTAGCGGCCAGGGGTAACTTCTTGATATGGACGTTCCAGTGGCTCCGATGTTGCTTGGAAGCCAATGTTGTTTGGAAGACCGTTAAGAAACTATGTCCGATGACGAATCGGGATTAATCGCTTTGACATTTCCGACAGATTCAGATGGCGCATCCGCCCGCCGCTCAAACGTACCCGCACCCGTCACCGTAGGGGATCAATGGATCATCGGGTGGCGTGAATGGGTTTCTTTGCCAAGTTTGGGGATTCGTCATATTAAGGCGAAAATTGATACAGGGGCGAGATCGTCAAGTTTGCATGCGTTCAATATCGAAACCTTCGAGACCAACGGCGTCGAGATGGTCAGGTTTGATGTGCATCCCCATCAACGCTCCGATGCCAAAACGATTGTATGTGAAGCCCCGATTCATGATATCCGCAGTGTCCGCAGTTCCAGCGGGGAAGCCTCCAAGCGGATCTTTATCCTGACCGAGGTGCATTGGCTTGAGACGACTTGGCAGGTGGAGTTGACGCTGGCGAATCGTTACAAGATGGGATTCCGCATGTTGTTGGGACGCGAGGCGGTTCGCGGACGCATGCTGGTTGAACCAGGACAATCGTACTTTGGTGGACGCCCGCCCAAGAAAAAGAAAAAGCATTAGAGCGGGATGATGACTTTCATGGTCGAGTCCTTTTTTGCCGAGTCTTGGTTTTGTGTGGGAGTAAAAGAGGATTCCGGTTTCGTTTTTGAATGTTCGCGTCGTCATGGTTGGTGCGTTTTTCTCCTCGTCGGTGAAGCCGCTTTGTTGAATCGGGTTGCCCCCATTAGGGATCGCAGCCCATTCTCTTTTCGCCTTTGTGCCCTTTTGCCTTTGTGCTCGCCGAATAAGCTGGCCGAAGATCGTTGCCCCTAAAATTTTTGCTTTGAGATCATTTAATGAAGTTGGCGATTCTCTCGTGCAGTCCAAATTGCTACAGCACGCGGCGTTTAAAAGAAGCGGCGCTGTCGCGTGGTCACGAAGTGAAGGTTCTCAACACGCTCCGTTTTTCCATTGACCTAAAGCAAGGCGAACCGGATCTCTACTTTCGTTCCAAGTTGCTCAGTCATTACGACGCGGTGATTCCTCGCATCGGTTCGTCGATTTCCTTCTACGGAACCGCGGTGGTGCGTCAGTTCGAGCAGATGGATATCTTTACGACCAACTCGTCCGCTGGGATTACCAACGCGCGCGACAAGTTACGTTGTCTGCAGATCCTCAGCCGCCATCACATCGGCATTCCCGAAACCGCCTTTGTTCGCGAGAAGCGAGACGTGCTGCCTGCGATCGAACGCGTCGGGGGCGTGCCGATCATCATCAAGTTGCTCGAAGGCACGCAGGGCGTCGGCGTCATTTTGGCGGAATCGGTCAAGACCGCCGAAGCGATCATTGAAACCTTGCAAAGCACTCGTCAAAACGTCCTCGTGCAAAAGTTTGTCGCCGAGAGTCGAGGGCGTGACATTCGTGCCTTTGTCGTCGGCGATCGCGTGGTCGCGGCGATGCGACGCGTGGCTCAGGGCCAAGAGTTTCGTAGCAATGTGCACCGCGGCGGTCGTACCGAATTGGTAGAGCTCGATGACGAGTACTGCGAAACCGCTGTCCGCTGTGCACAAATCATGGGACTTCGCGTCGCCGGCGTCGACATGCTCGAAGGCCGCGATGGACCTCAAGTGATGGAAGTGAATTCTTCGCCCGGCTTAGAAGGGATCGAGACCTGCACCCAGCTTGATATCGCGGGAGCGATCATCGACTACGTTTCGGCGCAAGTCGATTTTCCCGAAGTCGATGTGAGGCAACGGTTGACCGTCAGTCGTGGGTACGGGGTGACCGAAATTCACATCCCCGAGGGCTCCGAGTTTTGTGGCAAAACGATCGACCAATCGGGACTTCCCGAGCAAGACATCAACGTGTTGACGCTCTATCGCGGGACCAGTGTGATTCCCAATCCGCGTCTCAAACGCACGCTCGAACCGGGCGACCGCTTGTTGTGCTTTGGAAAACTCGAAGCGATGCGGGCGATGATTCCAGGCAAAACTCGCCGCAAACGTCGTCCTAAAGTCAAGCAACTCGCCACCGAGATTTCGGGCACCGGCGCAAGTGGCCAGGACCGCGATTACCGCTAAGTCGGATTGGTCCCAACCCGACGCGTCCCTCTTGAAGTGACGCGTTTGGATTTAGCGGTCCAGGGCCAAAGGCCTGCAACACATCGTTGGCACCGCTCAAGTCCAACGCCGCAACCACTTTTCGAGAATTAGTAGATTCCAGAGTCGGTAGCCGTGGTTTTGTTCGTTCTGTTCGTGCGATCGGACCAATTCGGCTACCGTCGAGCGACGCAAAAAAGGAAGGATCTTGGCATCGTCGGCTAACAAGGTGTCGTGGACCATCGGTTTGAGTTCGTCGCGAAACCAGTTTGCAATCGGGATCCCAAAACCCATCTTTTTGCGTGTGAAAATCGATTTGGGAATCAGCGAGCCAAACGCGTCTTGCAGGATCAACTTTCCTCGACCCCCGCGGAATTTGTATCGCACCGGCAACGACGCTGCAAATTCGACCACGCGGTAATCGAGCAACGGTTGCCGCACCTCCAATCCGTTGCCCATCGAGGCAATGTCGACTTTGGTGCAAAGGTCGCAGGGCAGATAGCTCAACACGTCGCTCGTCGAAGCGCGCGTGACGACATCGCGTCCTGCGGAACGAGCCCACACGGAATCGAGGAAATCAAACGGATCATCCCCTGGTAACTGTTGCACGAAGTCGTCCGTGTACAGGCCCGCACGCAACGATTCGGGAAAGATTTGTAGCCAATTCAAATAACGCCGCGCGGCCGGTTGCCCAAGGGCTTCGAGGAAGCGTTTGGCGCGGCGCGTGAACGAGCGACGCTTCGCAGAATCAGGCAACCGCTGGACCAATCCGATGCCCGGCATGCGGTGCAGAGGAAACATCTTTTGCAGCTTATTGCTAAGCCACAAAGCACGATACCGTTCATAGCCCGCGAACAATTCATCGCCGCCGTCGCCCGAAAGTGCGACCGTCACCTGTTTTCGCGTTAGCTCGGACAAATACCACGTCGGAACCGCCGACGAATCTCCAAACGGTTCGTCGTAGTGCCATACCAAGTGGTCGATCACGTCGACGCCACGGGGAGTGACTTCGAAGCGTTGGTGGTCGGTCCCGAGATGCTTGGCGACCTGGGCCGCGTAAGCGGTTTCGTCGAAATCGGCGATCGGGAAACCGATGCTAAAGGTCTTGACCGGTTGATCCGAAAGCGATTGAGCAATCGCGGTGATCAGCGACGAGTCGATGCCACCGGACAGGAACGACCCGAGCGGAACGTCGCTGTGCATCCGCAGTCGGACCGAATCGGTCAACAATTCTCGCAATCGATCACAGGCATCGGCATGCGAGATCGGAATCTCGAGAGTGGGATCGTAGTTCCAGTATCGCTCGACGCGAACTTGGCCATTTTCGAATACCGCGAAGTGACCCGGCGGCAATTTGTGTACGCCTTTCCAAATCGTGCCAGGGTGAGGGATGTATTGGTAGGTCAGGAATTCGTCGATCGCCGCAGGGTCGATCTCGTTGCAAACGCCACCGGCCGCCACCAAGCACTTTAGCTCGCTGCCGAAGACAAGCCGATCGTCCTTGAGCGCGTAGTAGAGAGGCTTTTGACCAATCCGATCGCGTGCCAACACGAGTCGATTCCGGTTGGCATCCCAGATCGCGATCGCGAACATGCCGTTGAGATGTGAAAAGCAATCGGTGCCGATGTCCTCGTAGAGATGCAGGATTGATTCGCCATCGCCATGGGTCGCGAAGGTGTGTCCGCTACCTTCGAGTCGACGCCGCAGCGTTTCGAAATTATAGATTTCGCCGTTAAAGACCATCCGCACGGTGCCGTCTTCGTTGGCCATCGGTTGGCGGGCACCTTCGAGATCGATGATGCTAAGCCGACGAAATCCGAGCCCCACTCCGACCTGGCGTCCGTAGGCGTCATGCTGGTCCGTGCAAATCCAGGTTTGGGAGTCATCGGGCCCACGGTGGGCAATCGAGTCGGTCATCTTGCTCAGCCGCGACGCATCGACAGCTCGTCGCGGATCGAGCCAAACCGCCCCAGTAATGCCACACATTGCGTTGTTGTTCCGTGTCGTTGGAGAAAGGGGGGGCGTTCGAAGATGGGGTATCGATGACGTGGGATTCAAGCCGTAGCTGCGTTCGCCAGAACGTGGTCCACCGTTGGGCGGCACTAGACTACATCAAAATTAAAAATGCTCTAAGCAGCTAGGCAGGAGTCTTTCCGTATATTAGCCGATTTGGCGTTAGCCACGGTTCCCACATTCAACCGGGGCTAACGCCCAAGCGGCTAATGGGTTTTCTTCCAATTATTCTGCCTACCTGCTTAGCAAGCGGTCAATCGCAGTGACACCAACGAGCCAGTAATACCAATGAACGCTCCCAAGGGCTGAGCGGAAGCGACTGCGATGCGAAAAAACGGAACAAGATAGGGCATCGCTCGTAACACGAGAACGCGTCGGCTTCCCAGCGTTTCCGATCCAGCGTTTACGAGCAATCGATTGCTCGAATCGCCTCGATCAAGTCTCGCATGGATTGAAAGCGATTGCCAGGGCGTTTTTGGATCGCTCGCATCACCACCTCGTCGGCCGCCTTGGGGATGTGGCGATCGGGCGACCGCTGGCTCGGCGGTTCGAGCTCTTTATGCCTGATGTTGTCGAAGGTCTCGTTGATATCCGCACCACGAAACGGTTCGCGAAGGGCCAGCATTTCGTACAACACGACACCGGCACTGAAGATATCGGTGCGTTCGTCAATGCCGCGATTGCCATCGACTTGCTCAGGCGACATGTACAGTGGCGTGCCCGGGCGTTGACCGCCTCCGGTGAGGGTGCGCAGTTGTTCGTGCTCGGCTTCTTCCCGCGTTTCGAGAACGCTGCGATTGACGGGTTCGTTGTCGTCGGCGTGTCCCCACACCTTGGCAACACCCCAATCGAGCAGGATCACTTCGCCGAAATTTCCCACCCAAATGTTTTCGGGCTTGAAATCGCGATGGATCACGCCTCGCGCGTGCGAGTAGGCGAGCGCTTGGCAAGCGCTGGCGACAATCTCCAATCTCGCATGCGTCGGAAAGGCGGTGATGGTCGCTTCGTCGCCGCGTGCAATTCGTTTGAGGATCTCGAAAAAGTTCTCTCCCGAGATCCGCTTCATGACAAAGTACATCCCTTCGACCTCATCGTTGCCAATGTCATAAACCGGCACGGTGTTGGGATGTTGTAGTTGCGCGGTGACGCGTGCTTCGCGCAGGATTCGTCGCTGTTCACGCCGATCATGGCGAGTTTCCGGCAGCAGCGATTTGATGGCCACGGTGCGTCCGGTGACACAGTCGAATCCAGCCCGGAGGACCGCACTGCCGCCACGAGCCATCTCGCGCAGATGACTGTAACGGGCCAGCCCAAGAGGTACGTTCTGGGGGAGGTCCGGATCGGTGCCTGACAGAATGATGGTAGGTTCGCTAATCATAACCTTCATTGTATGCCAAAGGGGGACGCTCTGGCACTCCAGTCCGGCGCGACCGCTTTCGCCCCGCTAATCGCCTCGGTGGCTTGGGAAACCGATCCGAAAACCTCGAAGAAACCCGATGAAGGGTCGGGCCGTTGCCCCTTGGTTTTGTGGGCAACCAAGATCTGGCCCGCTGGGCCAGACGAGGCAAATTGCTGGGGCTTCGGCCCGGAACACTGCAAAACTTTTACGCAACCGATGGAGGCTTAGTGTTTTTGCGGCTCCACGACGACTTTCATCTGATCGGGATCGCCAGCGTGCAAGCGTTCGAACCACGCTGGGGCCTCGTCTAATGAGATCTTGGCGGTAATCAAAGGTGCGACTTGGATAATCCCTCGGTTCATCAAATCGATGCATTGCGGGTACTCGCCATTGCAACCACAGGTGCCTCGCAACGTGATCTCACGCGTCACGACCGATTGCAAAGGCAATTCGATGGTGGGCGACACATTTCCGATCAACGTCACGCTGCCGCCTTTGCGGACCGACTCGATCGCAGTGTGGATCGTCGGCGTCGCCCCGACGACTTCCAAGGCCACATCCGCACCGCGTCCCCCGGTCCATTTGCGGACTTCCGCTGGGACGTCGACTTGGTCACCACGCAACACCACATCGGCACCGAGTTGTTTGGCGACGGCCAAACGTTTGTCGTTCAAATCGACCGCGATCACTTGGCTAGCCCCCGCCGCCCGGATCGCTTGCAGCGTCAGCAGCCCGATCATTCCCGCCCCCACCACCACGGCGGTGTCCCCCAGCGTCACCTGGGTCACATTGGCCGCGTGCACGGCCACCGAAACGGCTTCCACCAGCGCCGCGTGTTCAAACGGCAACGTGTCGGGCAACGTATAAACGATGCGGCGCGGCACGCAAATTTGTTCCGCAAACGCTCCATGACGACGATATTCGCCACACGAGACGCCCAACACTCGTCGGTTATCGCACAAGTTGGCATCGCCTTGGCGACAAAAATGGCATTCGCCGCACGAAACCATCGAGTCAAACGTGACTCGCGTTCCGGCGGGCAAGTCGGTTACATTCTTGCCCGTGGCAATCACAATGCCGGCCGCTTCGTGCCCCATCACCAAGGGCGGAATGCGGCGACCGGTGCTGCCGTCGTAGCCATGAATGTCACTGCCGCAGATGCCGCACGCTTCGACTTGAATGAGCACGTCGTCCGGACCCGTCTCGGGCGCGTCGACGTCGGTGACTTGCATCTCTTTGTATTGGGTTAACAATAACGCTTTCATGGGGGTCTCGATCGCAGAGTGATGGATGGGCGGCGTGAACTTGAATTCAGGCCGCCGCAGTTTATCACAAGGAAGTCAACTTTGAACGACGACGATGAAACTCTGACCGCTTACCACGAGGCGGGGCATGTGGTCGTTGGCTATCTGCTCGGAGCCCAGATCGACGAAGTGCGGCTCGATAGCATGATTGACGACGATTTACCCCGCCGCTTCGGCGATTGCTTGGTCAATTGGGGCCACGTCGATGCCGGCTGTGATTGGCAACGCCAGCGAGAATTGATGACGATTTTAGCCGGGCCGGTCGCCGAGATGGTCTATCGCGGCGAGCGGCTACATCCCGCCCACTTCGGCCCTTGGCAGGGCGATTGGCAACAAGCATGTGAGCGATCGATGGGCGTTTTTGCCGACCCGGTTCAACAGGTCCGTTTTCTGGAGCAATTGATCGCGCAACTCTATCGCAAGATGGAGCAGGATCCTTGGTGGGCCGCGATCGCTGCCGTCGCCGACGAGTTGCTCGCCCACGAAGCCTTGGAGCACGAGGACGTTGCCGCCGCCGTGTCGTTCTGGCTCGGCTAAGCCGCGCCCCAGCACAAAGCGGGTGGCACCCCATGAATCGTGCACGACACCCTTTTAGCCCGCAACACGTCCAGCCCGCAACACGTCAACCGCGATCTCTCGATTGAAAAACCACTGGTACCCTCAACCGGGTACCAGTGGTTTGGCGAAAGAAAAGGGTTCGATGGGAAACTATTTGATGAACAACATCTCTTGATACTTCGGTAGCGGCCACAGGTCATCGGCGACAATGCCTTCGAGGGCATCGACGCTTTCTCGAACCGCGTTCATGGCGGGCAACACCACTCGGCCATAGTGCTGGGCGTGTTCCGTTGAGCTACCTTCGAACGCGTCGTTCATCGCGCTGTAGAGGGTCGCCAAGTTCTGCTGCAGCGATTGGCGGAGCGAGCTGATCTCGTCCAAGGCGTCGGAGTCAAGCTCGCAGCCCAGCGATTGCATGTTGACACAGGTCGTAGCGAGTTCGTTCTGGTAACGATTCACCGCGGGCAAGATCATGGTCTTGGCGATGTCAAAGGTCAAATTCGCTTCGACCTTGATCGACATGCAATATTGTTCCAAGTACGTTTCCAATCGACTTGCTAGCTCGCGAGGCGACAAGACTCCGTACTTTTGGAACATCTCGGTTACCTCGGGGGCTTCCAAGCTGGGCAATGCATCGGGAGTTGACTTCAGGTTCAACAAGCCCAAACGCTCCGCTTCATCATGCCAAGCGTCGGAATAGCCATCGCCATTAAAGATAATGCACGAGCACTCGTTCATGATCTCCGCCAACAACGTTTGAATGGCGCCGTGCAACGATTCGGGCTTGCCTTGCGTCGCCGCTTCCAATTTCGTCGCGCAGTAGTCAATCGACTCGGCCACGATCGTATTCATCGCGACCAACGGTCCCGCGATTGATTGATTTGAGCCGACCGCACGGAACTCAAAGCGGTTGCCTGTGAACGCAAAGGGGCTGGTGCGATTGCGATCCCCGGCGTCTTTCGGCAGCGGTGGCAAGACATCCACCCCGACGGTGAGCGTGCCTCGTTTGATCGAAGAGTTCGCGCCCCCCGCCTTGATCTGCTCGAACACGTCGGTCAATTGGTCGCCCAAGAACACCGACATGATCGCGGGTGGCGCTTCGTTGGCTCCCAAGCGATGGTCGTTGCTGGCCGAAGCTACGACCGCTCGCAGCAAGCCTTGGTGCTTGTAGACGGCGCGAATCACTGCGGCACAGAACACCAAAAATTGTGCGTTGTCGTGAGGGGTGTCGCCAGGATCCATTAGGTTCCCCTGCGAGCGACTGCCGAGCGACCAATTCACATGCTTGCCCGAACCATTGACGCCGGCGAACGGTTTCTCGTGCATCAAGCAAGTCATGCCATGCTTTTCCGCCATTCGCTTCAGCGTGGTCACTAGCAATTGTTGATGATCGGTCGCCAGATTTGCTGATTCGAACATCGGTGCGATTTCATACTGGCCCGGCGCGACCTCGTTGTGCCGCGTCTTGACGGGCACGCCCAATTTGAATAACTCGCGTTCGGTTTCCATCATGAACGCCAGCACGCGTTCGGGGATCGCGCCGAAGTAGTGATCGTCGAATTCTTGACCCTTGGGCGGCTTGGCACCAAACAGCGTTCGGCCTGCGTTGATCAGATCGGGGCGTGCGTAGTAGAAATGACGGTCGATCAAGAAGTACTCTTGCTCGGGACCCGCGGTCGAGGCGACGAAGGCGCCATCGTGGTGCCCGAACAATTTCAAGATCCGCTGGGTTTGTTGGTTCAACGCCTGCATCGATCGCAATACCGGCGTCTTCTTGTCCAACGCCTCTCCCGTCCATGACACAAACGCCGTCGGAATACAGAGCGTTTTTCCGTTGCGGTTTTCCAGGATGTAGGCGGGGCTCGTGACGTCCCAGATCGTGTAGCCACGCGCTTCGAACGTTTGTCGAATGCCGCCGGTGGGAAAGCTCGAACCGTCCGGTTCCCCTTGGATCAATTGACTGCCACTGAACTCGGCGATCGCGCCACCCTTGCCGTCGGGGCTAAGGAAGCTGTCGTGTTTCTCGGCCGTAGCCCCGGTTAGCGGATAGAAGACGTGGGCGTAATGGGTCGCGCCCTTGGCGAGCGCCCATTCTTTCATCGCGGTGGCTGCCGCATCGGCCAACGAGTGATCGAGTTTCTGACCCGATTCGATTGTCTTCATCAACGATTGAAATACCGCTTCGGGCAATCGTTCCTGCATCACCTTTTTGCTGAACACATTGGCACAGAACAGGTCTTGCATCGGGACGGCGGAGGAATCGAGCGAGGGGGCACTGGATTGGTGGCCCGTCACCGCCGCGATCGCCGCGAGTCGCGCCGTGGTGGCAGGGGGCGTGGATGCGTGCCCGTTGCTGACTGGCCCACGTGTCGGCGTGCTCTTGGTCTCGGGGGGCAGCGTGGAGCTCATGATCGATTCCTGGATTGCAAATGGGAAGTGAAGAGGGAGCGGTAGCCAGTTGCCTGGCGTGTCAGCAAATAGCAAAGCAATAGCAAACATTGTGCCCGTCTCCCAAACCAGCGGCAAATCGAACGCGGAAACGGCTCGCTAAAGGGAACCGTTTACTCGTATTTGACGGTGTTTTGGCTCGGTAAAAAAACATCCTGCCGAGCACGCTGCCGCGGGAGCGTGGTTCGCCGAAGAGGCTTGAGTTGCCCTGAATGCGCGCATGGATTGCCTAATCAATGGGCATCTCGACGGGAGGATGCGAGCTTCGATGGGCGTCGCGAGCTATGCTTGACGTGTTAGGGAAAACAAAGGTTCCAGGAGTCGTTCCCCGCCAGAGTTTGGGGATTTGATTCATCAAAGCAGCGGCTCTTCGTCTGGGATCGCATCGTTTTTGCAACGACGGAGCTCCGTACGTAGAATGTCGTGCCCCGCCGCTCGCAATCGCCTACGGGTTCATTTGAGCTGCTTCAGCCCGCCGCATTCGGATTTGCCCCTTTGAGTCTTCTTGAGATTCCCTCATCTCATCCTTACATCGTTTAGTCAATCAACATGAAATTTTGCCCGCCCCATTCCGTCTTTGTCACGGTTGTCTTGTCGCTTTCACTTTTGGGGATCCCAGGTCCTGTTAAGTCAGCTGGTGCCGAGGATTCTCCACAAGCACCCGTGATCGAGCATCTCAGCACGCAGGCGGTGCTTGCCGAAGAGGGTTCCCGTTGGCATGTGCAGGTGCGTTTCACCACCTCAGCACCGGCGATCTGTTACGTGACGAGCGGTCCCTCGGCCGCAGCACTCAAAGCGGGCAGGCCTGAAATCGAAGCCCTGCGCAACCACCGATTCGATGTTGCTGCGACGATCGGACAGCCCCATTTCATCCAAGTTCATGGCACGGCCGGAGAGCGGGGCTTTTCGTCGGACGTCATCGAAGTGGCACCGCCGAAACCCTTTCCCGCCGGATCCGGAAAGCGAACGGAGGTTCCCCTGACCGTGCGAGAAACGGCCGGCGTCGCTCGCAATGAACCGGTCACGTTTGGTTTGCCGATCCCGCAAGGGGCGCTCGGCCATCCGGATAGCGTTGCACTCTTGGATGGGAAAAACGCGATCGCCGCGCAATGCCGCGCGCTGGTCCGCTGGCCTGATCGCACGGTGAAATGGCTACTCGTCAGCGGGCGGGTCGAGCTGAAGGCCAATCAGACCAAAAATCTCACGCTTGCCTTTGGTGGTGACGTCAAACCGGCGACGGATTCCGCTAAATCCTTGCTGCAGGAAAGCGGCAACTCGATGGTGGTGGATACCGGGAAAACTCGTTTTGTGATGGACCGCAAAACCGGTCTCGGCACCATCGAAACCGCCAACGGACTGCTCAGTCAACTGCCCCAGTCCCGTTTGACCAGCACCGACGGACGCGTCTTCATGGGCAAAGTCGAGAGCGGCACGGTGGAGGAGAGCGGGCCGCAAAGGGTCGTGATTCTGACTCGTGGGCATCATCTCGACGAAGCGGGCGAGCCGCTGTTTGGCTTCGAGTTGCGGTACTTTCTTCACGCAGGGGATCCCTATGTCCGCGTCGATCACATTCTGCAGCACGACATCGTGTCGGCGGACATGAAGTATGGCGACGAGATGAAATCGTTCCGCTCGCTGGATCTCGTTTTCGGCACCGAAACGGAGGGAGCTCGTGTCGCGATCGATGAAAACAAAAAACACTCGCTTGCTCCTGGTGAACGTCTTTTTCAGCACGAGAGCGATGCCTTCTCGTTGCCCTCGGGCGGCACCGGAACTCGTTCGCCCGGGCTGGCGACTTCAGGCAAGTTGACCGTCGCGGTGCGAGATTTCTGGCAGCAGTGGCCCAAGGCGATCACCGCTGAAAGAGGGGCTCTGGCGCTGGGGCTCTACCCTGCGATTGACTCCGAGGACCGCTACGCGAATCGGCCCAACGAGCACGTCCTTTACTTCTATCTGCGTGACGGGAACTACACGTTCCGCTCTGGATTTGAAAAACGGCACGAACTTTTAATCGGTCCCTCGACGGGCGAGGTCCAGTGGGATGAAATCGAGGGCCGCGTGAACGAACCGCTGCTGGTAACGGCTTCACCGGACTGGTATCTCGGTTCGGGGGCACTGGCGGGTCTGGCGGCCCAGAATGCACCGGAGTTTTCGGCCTATGACAAAATGCTTGCCGACGATACCGACGGCTACGTCGCGCAGCGTGAGGAAAACAACTGGTATGGACTGATGAACTTCGGCGACTGGTGGGGCGAGCGAGGCGGCAACTGGGGGAACATCGAATACGATCTGCAAAACGCCATGCTGACCCAGTATTTTCGCACCGCCGACAAACGCTTTTTTGATGTCGCCGAGGACGCCGCCCGCCACAATGCCGACGTCGACGTCGTGCACTTTGCGGCCGGACAAAAGGCCGGTCCCGGTAACGCCCGGCGGGTCGGACAAGCCTGGGTTCACTGCATGGGACACACCGGCGGCTACTATCCCCGCGATTACATGGGGATGTCGATCTACGCTCAGGGCTACGCCGAAAACGAAGGGCACATGTGGAATCAAGGCAATCTCGCCTATTGGCTGCTGACGGGAGATCAACAGGTCCGTCGTTCCGCGTTGCAGTTGGGCGACTGGCTGGCCGGGCCGAACACCATCGACTTCCGCTACGGCAACGCCCGCGTTCCCGGTTGGATGGGCATCATCGCGATGTCATCCTACTTCGCCACCCAGGATCCTTATTACCTCAATGCGATGCACTTGATCTATGAAGAGGTCCAGGAGAAGGCCGACCCCCAAGCGGGATTGTGGGTGCACAAACTCAGCCGCGGTCACTGCAATTGCGAGGAACCCCATTACGGCGAAGCGGGATTCATGGCCGGCGTGATGATGACGTCCCTCAAATACTATTATCTCGCGACCGGTGACGAGGAGATCGCACAACGGATCGTGAATATCGCTCGTTGGCTGGTGGATAATCTGTACGATGCGAAGTCCGGTAATTTTCGCTACACCTCGTGCCCGCTGACAGGTGTCGCGTCGACCAGTCCGCTGATTATTGCCAATGGACTCGCCTTTGCGGCCAACCAATCCCGCGACAGAAATTTGATGCGGGTGGCGCAGGAGACGTTTCTGCGGGGCATGATCGCTGCGGGCACGGCAACCCGCGGCAAGTCGCTCGCCTACACCACTTGTTCGGCACCGTTCGCGCTCGATGAGATGGCGCATTTTCCCGGGCCTACGCTCGCCGAGGAGTACCATCGTAATGTCGAAGCCGCACTGGACCCTACGCGGGGAATTCTGCCCAGTGCCGTGCCGAATCCTGATTTCGAACAGCACACCGACGGTTGGGTGGCCCGTCCCGGCTTGAAATTGACCCATAGCAGCGAAATTCGTCACAGTGGCGTCGGAGCCGCCAAGATCTCAGGCCGCAGCGACAAACAGAACGAATATGTCGTGACACGTTACGCCAGCGGCCCCCCGTGGGAGATCCTGACGCTTAGACCCGGTAAAAAAATGCGTCTGCTTCTGTGGCTACGGATCGACCAAATCAGTGAGGGTGCGCCTGCCCCGACCGCGCGACTTTCCACGCGCAGCCGAGGCCGGACGCGGCAATCGTTCCCGACCGAGCCCTACGACCTGACGCGGCTCGGCGAATGGCAACTACTGCAGACCGAGTTCACGGTTCCCGCAGGGACCGATGCCGCTTACATCGCCGTCGGCACTCATACTAAAGAGCCCGTCGAAGCCACCCTTTATCTCGACGATGTCAATCTCGTGCCCGCCGATGCACCGCAGTCGCGCGATACTTATCTGTGGTCGTTGGTCGAAGCGGAAGACGCCAAACGCAGCGGTGCCGTTGAGCTCATCGATGAAGATCTACTTGATGGGTGGAAGTTCCTCGCCACCGCCTCCGGCGTGAAAGCAGGCACAGCCACCTTTACCGTCAATGTCCCCGAATCCGCCTCGTATCCGGTCCGTTTACGGGCCCGGAATCCCGCCAACGCCTCCGACGAAGCGGGCTCGGCGGCGCCGATGCAAGTCATTGTTGATGGAGGCGAAGCGATCAAGCTCGATGTTGACAGCAGTAGTTGGAAATGGTTTTCGCTTCCTGAAGAACTGACGTTTGACGCAGGAGAGCACCAGATCGAAATCCGTTTTCCCGAGAACAGTGGCGTTCAGTTACATTCCATGTTGATCGGTGGACTTCCGCTGCAGTAGCTCGAATCGGGGGAGTCGGGTAGGGCCGGTTCCGACCGGCCAATTTCGATCGGTCACGTCGGCGATGATGATGTTGCTGTAAACGCCAGCCGATACAGCTTCCTCGAGTCCTTGGCCAAGCAACTCGTAATCTTAATCTTACTCATAATCTTAATCCCGTCTGCGCAAGCCTGCGCCGGACCGGAACCAGTCGGAGAAGATTAGGATTAAGAGTAAGATTATGATTAAGAGATAGAAGGAGGTTACGTCGAGTAGTGCCGGTTCCCACCGGTCGATTTCGATCGGTCGTGCTCGCGAAGGCGATGTTGCTGAAAAAGCCAATCGGTACTGCTTCGTGGAATCCTTGGCCAAGTAACTCTTTAACGCAGCCCCAACGGGGCGGTCCTGTGTCAGCCCAGGGTGAAGCCCTGGTTTTTTGTTTCCGAAATGGGACCTGCAGCCCCAACGGGGCGGCCCTAAACCCATGGTTGATTCGGGCCGCCCCGTTGGGGCTTTGTGTTCGTAAACGTGTTCCGTTGCCCCAGGGCGGCGCTGTGCTCTGCCCTGGGCTGACATAGGGCCGCCCCCTTGGAGCTGAACAGTCACGCCCAAATCCATTCGTAGTCAATCGCAAGTCCATAGCCGATTCGACGATCCTCATTGCCTGATAAAACTTTTGAGGTGCCGCCGACGATATAATCGACGCGTGAGTGCACCGGATGCAGGTTGATGAAGCAAGCGGTAGCTCGATCAATCGAAATCGAATCAAATCACCCAAACGTAAAGACACAATTTAGGTCGGGGGAACCATTGCACACTAACGTGGCAAAAAACAATGAGCGACTGGCAACCTAACATCTGCGACTGCCCAGCCGGTGACTTGATTACGATCGATTCGCAGCATTGGGACGCCTGTTTGCGCAGGCTTTCCAAGGGAGATCTCGCGGGCGTTCATATTTCGGCAATGTCCCGTTACGCGGAGAAGGACCTTGAGTTCTTACGAGACTTTCCCAACATCACGGCAGTCGCTATCAGTTATGGGAAAGGAATTGATCTGGCGGGGCTGCAGTATCTCAAAGGCTTGCAGTACTTGACTTTGGATACCTACAAAGGTCCGCCGGATTTGGGCCAGTTCTCGAAACTGCGGACGCTGAGCGCCGAGTGGTCGCCGCAATTGAGTCCGGATGAACGCAACGAGCAACTAGAGAATTTGACGCTTTTTAAGTACAAGTGTCCCCGCTCTGATTTGAGTTGCCTTCCGGTGGTTCCATCGCTAAAACACCTCGAATTGAACTTGTCTGCGATCACTTCGCTCGAGGGAGTTGAGCGGCAGCGGCATGTGCAATCGCTGCATTTCTACCGGTTTGCGAAGTTAACCCGCATTGCCGATATCACCTCTCTGTCAGGCGGGAGTTTGCAGCTAGTTAAGTTCGAGCTGTGTAAGAAGATCGAAGACATCGATCAACTTGGACAATTGGAGAGCGTTAAGAAGATGACGCTTGATCGTTGTGCTGACATTAAGGACTTGGAGTTTCTGCGAGGATGTTCGCAGCTGGAAGAGTTCGTCATCTTGGACACGAAGATCCTTAGCGGTGACCTTCGTCCGCTTCTTGATCTACCGAAGCTGAGGTATTTTTGTACTTCCGATAAACGTCACCATTCTCATTCAAAAGCTGAGATCAACGCCTTGCTGCGAAGTAGGTAGGACCGGTTCCTACAGAGCGGGGTTCGAGGGGCTGTTTGGTTTTCTTTGTGAGCTTTGTGCCCTGTTGTGGCTAGAAAAGTAAAAGACGATGCCACCCAGCGAATGGACGTGTCAGAACGACCAGAGTTTGCCGACGATATCGGAGGTTGCGGTTATGGAGATGGGCTGGCCACGAAAGGGCACGAGGGACACAACGGAAGAAAAGAAGGTGATGTTAGCGGGCGTACATTCTTAATGCAGTAGAGGAGGGCTTCGCCGGAGGCAGGCTAAGTGTTCGATTTTCGATTGGCATTGCAGGACGAAGAAAAGGCGAACGGGGTCGATTCGAACGTGCCGGCCTCCGCGTCGTGGATGGAAGACAGGTTGAAAAATGGGAGGTTAAGAAATCGGAACACAAAATCAAGGAAACCGATTCCGACAGCGGTGTAGCGGGGGAAGGAGAGGAACGAACGGTGGGAACCAGCCCTACTTTTGCTTATTAATCTGGCGATTGACGGTACAAATCGCGTGCTCCACTTTTCAGCCGTGACCGACGCTATAATCGACCGCGGGGTGGCACCCAACACGTTTGTCGCAGCGACCTTCATGCCGTGCTTCGGTCTACGCCTCTTGCTGTGCCCCATTCCCTTGCTCACCGTTCCCTTGAGTGATCGACATTCATGCCTGACAACAGTCTCGACGACAGCATTGCGTTACTGATTGATGCGGACAACGCGCCGGCCGCAAAGATCGACTTCATCATCTCCGAACTGGCCACCTACGGCGTCGTCAATATCCGAAAAGCCTATGGAAACTGGACCAAGCGTGCGCTGGATGGTTGGATCAAGGTGCTGCATGAATATGCGATTGCCCCGAAACAATGTTTCGACCTGGTGAAAGGAAAAAACGCGGCCGACATGTCGCTGCTGATCGACGCCATGGACATCCTCTACACCAAGCAGGTCAATACGTTTGGTCTGGTTTCGTCGGACTGCGACTTCACCCCGCTGGTTCTTCGGCTGCGAGAGGATGGTAAGCAAGTCATCGGATTCGGCCGACAAACATCGCCGGAGGCCTTCGTGTTGGCGTGCAGTCATTTCATCTATCTGGACGAAGACGACACCAGCAAAACGCCGCAGAAGAAGAAGGAGAATTCGCTCTCCTCGCTAAAACAAAACACCAAACTGATCAACACGCTTCGGTCGGCCGTCAAGGACGCAGCCGACGAAGATGGTTGGGCATCGCTTGGCCCCGTAGGGTCTTACATTTCCAACCAAGGACCGTTCAATCACCGCACCTACGGTTTTCCAAAACTCAGTGACATGTTTGAGGCGATCGATCTGTTCGAAATCAAAAAGAGCAAGCAAGCTGGCCGAACCGCCGTTTACGTAAGGCTCCGAAAGTGAGTCGAGTAGGGCCGGTACCGACCGGCCGATTTCGAACCGTCACGCTCGCGATGGCGACGTTGCTGTAAACGCCAATCGATACGGCTTCCTCGAGTCTTTGGCCAAGCAACTCATAATCTTAATCCCGTCTGCGCAAGCCTGCGCCGGACCGGAACCAGTCGGAGAAGATTAGGATTAAGAGTAAGATTATGATTAAGAATTAAAAGGTGGCCACGTCGAGTAGTGCCGGTTCCGACCGGCCGATTTCGATCAGTCACGCCCGCGATGGCGACGTTGCTGTAAACGCCAATCGATACGGTTTCGCCGAGTCCTTGAACAAGCAACTCTTTAACGCAGCCCCAACGGGGCGGTCGTAAACCCGTGGTTGATTCGGGCCGCCCCGTTGGGGCTTTGGTTTGTAAACTGTTCCGCCCCCCCAGGGCGGCGCTGTGCTGTGCCCTGGGCTGACATAGGACCGCCCCCCTTGGGGCTGAACAGTCACGCTCGCGATGGCGACGTTGCTGTAAACGCCAATCGATACCGCTTCCTCGAGTCCTTGGCCAAGCAACTCGTAATCTTAATCTTACTCGTAATCTTAATCCCGTCTGCGCAAGCCCGCGCCGGACCGGCACCAGTCGGAGAAGATTAGGATTAAGAGTATGATTAAGAATTAAAAGGTGCCACGTCGAGTAGTGCCGGTTCCGACCGGCCGATTACGGTCGATCACACTCGCGATGGCGACGTTGCTGTAAACGCCAATCGATACAGCTTCCTCAAGTCCTTGAACAAGCAACTCATAATCTTAATCCCGTCTGCGCAAGCCTGCGCCGGACCGGCACCAGTCGGAGAAGATTAGGATTAAGAGTAAGGTTAGGATTAAGAAATAGAAGGTGATATCGCATGCTGATGCGAGCTACCCGAGTGCAAGCAATGGTTTCAACCATGCCTAGACGCGGGGGTCCGTTGCGGCGGACAAGACGCCTGGCTCCGCTTGTTCGATCGCTTGGCCCACGCCGACCTGAAAGGGGGCGGACAGTTTGTGTCCCCGTGCGCGAAGTTGGTCTGCGGTGGACGCTCCCCACTGTGGTTCGAGCATCAACCGATCGGGACGCCACTGGTGATGCACACGCGGTGCTGACAAGGCTTGCTCGACTGTCATTCCCAGGTCCAGAACGCGAACAATGCATTGCAAGACGGTGCTGATGATTCTGGGGCCGCCTGCAGCACCACAGGTCAATCGCGGCTGCCCTGCCGCATCGAGCACGATCGTTGGACTCATGCTCGAGAGCGGCCGTTTTCCCGCTTCGATCGCATTGGCTTCCGCTCCGATCAAGCCAAAGTAGTTGGGCGTGCCCGGAGACATGCTGAAGTCGTCCATTTGATTGTTCATGACGACGCCGGTTCCGGGGATCACAACGCAGCTCCCAAAGCTCGTATTGACCGTGCTTGTGATCGCGACCCAATTCCCCTCGACGTCGGCTGTCGTCAGGTGCGTGGTGTGTTGACGCGAGAACAGATCACTCTCGGCCTGAGGCGGCGTGCCATGCGAGGCAACCGGAGAGACTCGATCCAGATCGATGCTGGCCGCCAGTTCCCGGCAGTATTGCGGATCAAGCAAGCCTTTGGGGACCGCGGCGAAGTCCGAATCTCCTAACCAATGGGCGCGATCGGCAAACGCGCGACGCAGGACTTCGGTCAACAAATGTAGGCCGCCGATGGGACTCTCGGCAAAGATCGACTTGACGTCAAACCCTTCCAACATCATCAGCATTTGCGCGATGTGAATTCCGCCCGAACTCGGCGGTGGGAATCCGACGATTTGCCAATCCCGATAGCGGGTGCGAAGTGGTTGTCGTTGCAACGAGGTGTAGTTGGCAAAGTCCGCTGCTCGGAGCAAGCCGCCATGGTCACGCATCCACCGGTCGCATTGAATCGCAAAGGGGCCTTTGTAAAACCACTCGGTTCCGTCCTTGGCAAGCGACTCGAGGGTACGGGCCAGGTCGGGTTGTCTCAATCGATCACCGATCTTGGGAATCTTATCTTCGGCGCTCAGAAACAGTGACGCGCTGGCGGGGAAACGCCGCAGTCGATTGGCCGCACGCGTGATCGCCGAGTGCGTGGTGGTTCCGATCGGGAATCCTTCACGTGCAACTTGAGCAGCCTCACGCAGTCCCCCCTCCCAACTGATTCGGCCGTGCAATTGGCTCAGCTTCGACAACGCATGAACTTGCCCAGGCAGCGCCGACGCCAATGGCCCCACTTTGCTCGCCGATGTATCGACGACTCCATCGCGAACGAACATATCGCGATGCGCCAATCCAGGTGCCGTCTCACGTCCATCGATTGCGATCAATTCTCCTGCGGCGGATCTTGCGAGGATGAAACAGCCACCGCCGATGCCTGAGTTGTGCCCATCGACCACCCCAAGCATCACCGCAGCGGCAATCGCCGCGTCAAACGCATTGCCGCCACGCACCAACGCGTTCTTCGCGGCGCGAGTGGCGAGCGGATGCACGGTGGCGACGGCATAAGGATGCTTCGAAGTTGAATCGATTTGTCGTGGTAACCGCGACAGATCCTCCTGCGGCGAGTCACTGGTCGCTGTTTCCGCAGCGGCGGGGTTCCCGACCGCGGTGCTCGCCAGTCCCGCCAACGTCCATCGGATCGCAGCGCGTCGATTCAATTGCCCCGTCAAAGTCGTGGTCAAGCTCTCGTTCGTTCCCATTGGAATTCCCCGTCTAGTTGCAGTTCGCCGCATCCGTGCTCAACTCGTTTGTCTTCCCACGTGGGATTTTCTGTCCTCGCATGCGCCCGAAAATCACGCTGCCTCCGATGGGCAAGTGGTTCTAATAGTTATAGGCGAAACGTTTGCGTTGGTGGTGTGATCACCGCGTCCGGGCTGCTTCGGTTCCATCATGTAAAGTCGCGAACGTGGTCGCGCGATGTTAGTTACCAAGAAGGATCCCGCAAGGATTGCGGACATTAGCCGTAGGTCGAGTGTCAGTTGCGATTCATCGATCTGAGCGATGATCGTTGAGTTTGGAGGGGTGTCGCCGCATCCAGCGATAATGGATCTACGACCGACCTTCGGGGGCGGTGTTTGCTGTGCTCGACCGCCGGCTATTCTCTACGACGCCTTCGGCGTGCGAGTCGCGTGCGGCCAAATTTTCGGGGACCATGCAACACTGTGCTCGCAGCACCCCCTAAACTGAAAACTCCTGTTTCCAATTTCCACCCTTCCCTGTGATCCGCTATGCAGCCCATCGTTCAGATCTCACTTGACTTGACCAATATCGCTGAGGCGATCGAGACCGCGCACTTGGCGATTCGCGCTGGCGTCGATTGGCTCGAAGCCGGCACGCCGCTGATCCTGGCCGAAGGACTGCACGGCGTGCGCGCGCTGCGCAGCGAATTCCCTAATGTGCCGATCGTCGCGGATTTGAAGACGATGGACGGTGGCTATTTGGAAGCCGAGATGATGGCCGGTGCCGGCGCGACCCATGTCGTCGTGATGGCTCGCGCTCATGAGGAAACCGTCCGTTGTGTGGTCAAGGCCGGAAAGGACTTTGGCGTCCAAGTGATGGGTGACAATATGGTTTCCGATGACATGGTCGCCGGTGCGAAATGGTTGGAGGATCTCGGCTGTGACTTTGTTATCCATCACATCGGCTTTGATGAACGTCGTGGGATCGCCGCCCGAGGCCAGCGCATGCCAAGTCCGCTGGACCAACTTCGCGAAGTTTGTGAAGCGGTCAAAGTGCCGGTGCAAGCGGTCGGTGGGCTGAGTTTAGAGCAAGCGATTCAGTGCCCGGCTTACGGCGCGCCCTTGGTTGTGCTGGGCGCCCCGCTGACGATCGACGCCGACTCGTTCAAAACCGCCGATGGCGATCTGGAGTCGTCGCTACGCTTGATCTGCGATGCGGTGCACTCGCAACGGGTGGGCGATTGAAGATTGGGGAGTGGAGTGGCTGATGCTGTTGCCCGGAGCGACTCAGCAGGCTGCACGCCTGCGAGTCGGTGGAGTTCCCAGACAGGAGCCTGGGATCGAAGGTGGGAAGACCAGCGCTGGTTGCGTATTGATCGCGGGAGCGATCAACGACAATCAACGACCATGGCCTACTTAGCGCCGAGCGATAGGTAGGCGTACAGGTCGCGGATCTGTTCGTCACTGAGGTCTTTGAGCAGATCCGTGGGCATCAATGAGGTCGGCAACGCCTGTAACGTTTCGATTTCGTCACGGGCGATCGTCGTGTTTTGGTTATCAGCATTGCGTAGCGTGACCGTGGTCGGCGTCTGCTCGGCGATAATCCCATTGATTGCGCGACCATCGTCGGTCAGCACCAGGTAGGACTGATAACCTTCGCGAATCTCAAGGTTTGGCAACACGATCGAATCGACCCAGAAACCAATTTTACCCCGTTCGTATCCGTCTAGCGGCGGCCCGATCTTGCCGCCTTCACCAAACAATTGGTGGCAAACACCACACGCCTTGGTGAAGATCGCCTTGCCTGCATCGGCATGTCCCGCCTCCGCTGCGAGCATGTCGCGCAGGCGTTTGGTTTCTGCGATTTGCTCTGGCGTCGCGGTTGCTGAAATGGGGCCAAAGACCGCTTCGACCTGTTCGGCGATTTCAGGATCCTCGTAGGTGCGAAGTTGTTGAATCACATCGTAGGGAACTTGATCGCGTTTGAGTCGCCACTCGGTCAACTCTTTGAGCAATTGCAGGGCCCAAACCGGACGTGAGGCGAGGGTCCGGCATGCTGCGGCACGCAAACCATGCTCTTCGGAGATCCGGCTTCCGAACGATGCCAATAGCACCGTGCCAATCGATGGGGTGTCGTATTGGCGAAGCGAGGCGATCGCAACCCGCTGCAGTGCGGGCTCGGAGGTTCGGCTTCCTGTCGCCAGGGCGAGCAACGCTTTTGCCGCCGGAGCGTGATGGATTTCGCCGAACACGTTCGCCGCTTCGATCGCCAGCGGTAAATCGGATTGTGGACTCGTGAGCAAAGCGATCGCTTCGGTGATCGCCTTGGCATCGCCACGACGCAGCGACAAGATCAGATCGGATTCACCAATCGACGCCTTGTAGTCGGCAAGCGCCTTGTCGAGCGATTCGGGCAACTGGGGAATCGCACGTCCTTGGAACGCCAGGTCGATCCCTTGAATCAATTGCGATCGCGACGCGTCGTCTGGGGCCATCGCAATCAATTGCCCACAATGCTGCAGGTTTTCCTCGCCGCCGGCCGATGCGTAACGTTGCACCAAGCGTTGCAAAACGGTTTGTTTAACGATCGTGGTATCCCACAAAGTTTTGTCGGCGAACATTTTTTCAATCGCGGGCCACGCATCGACATGGGCTTCGATCGCCCACCAATTCATCAACGGCATGTGCGGGTCGTTAGCATCGTCCTCGTGCCGCAGCAGCGCCGCAATGATTCCCAGCCCGACTTCGGGGGAGAGTCGTTTCGCGGTCGCGGCCAATTGGCTGCGAACTTGCACGTCGGGCTCATTCGCGGCCATTGCGATCAATCCGCTGTGATCTTCGTGTCGATCTCCGAGTAGTCGGACGACCCAGCGGCGAATGTGGGCATCAGAGTGAGAAATCCAGCGTGTGGCGAGGTCGTGATCGAATTTGCCGATCAAGTTCAGTGCCCATAGCGCCTCGAGCGACGCTTGTTCATCGATAAGTTTGATCAGCGAGTCGGCCACCGACGGGTCGGCTCGCCAACCCAATTCGAGCGCCGCTCGTTGCCGCACCCACTTGTTTTCATGAGCAAAGAGGCCCATCAACGTGGAATTATCGGCGCGGCTGAGGTCGCCTTGTTGGTAGTTCGCTGTCTTGTCTTCGGGGACGACGCGGTAAACGCGTCCGCTCTCTTTATGCCAATCATCGACCGGGCTAACGTGGCTGAGCCGACTGTCGTACCAATCGGCCATGTAGACGGCACCGTCGGGGCCCACGCCTGCATAGACGGGACGAAACCAGCGATCGGAAGTCTCGGCCAAGTTCGGGGAGTCGACGGTTCGATAGGTCGATCCATCGGGAATCCGCTTGCTTTGCCAAACTAGATTGTGCAGCGAATTGGGGGCAATGATGTTTTCGTTGAATTCCGCTGGCAGCAGGCCTCCTTCGTAAATACAGAACGCTTGCGGGAACCGGCGTCCGTCTCCTTCGAACTTCATCGCGCGAAAGTATCCGAAAGCATAGGGATTGGTGAGCGGACCATGTTTACCCCAGGTTTTTTCGCTGTAACTGCCTTGTGGGAAATAGTAGCCACGCGTGTTGCCACCGTTGGTGCCGGTGAAGACGCGGCCCTTCGAATCGATGTCCAAGCTAAAGGTGTTGCCACCCCCTTCGGCGTAGATTTCAAACACTTTGGTGTCGGGATGGTAGCGCCAAACACACTGGCCTTGAAAGCGAACTCCCTTGGTGACCGCGGAGCTGACGTCGCCGCCGGTCGTGCTGCCGTTGCAACCGTAGAGCCATCCGTCGGGGCCCCAGGTCAAGCTATTGGCAACCGAGTGGGTGTCTTGCAATCCGAATCCCGACAGATGGACTTCGGGCTCCGCATCGGGCACATCGTCTTGATCGGCATCGGGATAGAACAATAAGTAGGGAGGATTCAAAACCCAAATTCCACCGTGACCGACTTGCACGGCCGAGGCGATATTGAGGCCGGTGATCACGTCTTTGTTGGTGTCATAGACGCCGTCTCCATCGGTGTCTTCGAAGACCGTGATCTTGTCGGCGCCCGGGGTGCCGTGTGGCGGTGGCTCGGGAACGCGGTCAAAGACGGCGCGCAAGTGTTGGTCGTAACGAACGATCTTCAAGCCCGCGGGGAATTGGTATTGGCGGTACTGGACCACCCACATCCGGCCGCGCGAGTCCCACGACACGAACAACGGCTGGGAGACGTCGGGTTCCGCCGCGACGGCTTCGATCTTCAGCCCCTCGAGAACGTCGAACTTGGTCACCGCCACATCGACCGGAGTCGGTTGCGAGTCGTCTCGCATCACCCCGCGGCCGGGACGAGTCCGCATGATTTCCGCGACTTCGGCATTACCAGCAATAGGATTCTCAGCAGCCGGTGCGGCGGCGGGCTCCTGTGCGGCAGCACAAGTCGTCAGGCTGGCCAACACAAAGGCAAGCGTGAAGCGAGGTCGAAAAGGGTTCGCAAGCGCAGCAAAACTCAGTTTGCGATGAGGTGATTGCATCGAAAGTCACACGCGACGGGGAAGGGGATGGAGGGGTCGTTGAGGAATCGCTGGGAATTTACTTCCCAGCTTTCTCTAGTGAGGGACCTCAATCTTAACTGCTCGCGGCGAACGATGGGGGGATGACGGCCATTTTAGAACAAGCGGTTCATGCCATTCAGGGCGGCGACGCGGTAGGCTTCGGCCATCGTGGGGTAATTGAACGTCGTTTCCACGAAGTATTCGACCGTATTATGCCCAGCGGGTTGGTTCATGATGGCTTGCCCGATATGGACAATTTCCGAGGCGTTGGCTCCGAAACAATGAACTCCCAGGATTTCCAGCGTATCGCGATGGAAGAGCAGCTTGAGCATCCCGGTGGTTTCGCCGGTAATTTGGGCGCGAGCGAGTGAACGGAACAAGCTGTGCCCGACTTCGTAGGGAACACAGGCGGCCGTCAGCTCTCGCTCGGTCTTGCCAACCGAACTGATTTCCGGGCTCGTGTAGATGCCGGTCGGAATGTCATTGACTCGCAAATTGCCGTCTTTGCGGCCGAGCATGTGCATGGCCGCGGCGCGGCCTTGGGTGTACGCAGCGCTGGCGAGTGACGGGAACCCGATCACATCGCCAACGGCGTAGATGTGCGGAATGGCGGTTTGGAATTGTTCGTCGACGACCAATTGGCCACGATTGTTTGCCTCAATGGGAATATTTTCGAGCCCCAAGTTATCCGTGTTCCCGGTGCGTCCGTTGGCCCACAAAAAGGCATCCGTTTTGACGCGTTTGCCACTTTGCAGATGCACGATCACGCCATCGTCGGTCGCTTCGACTTTCTTCATCGTTTCGTTGTGACGAATGATCACCCCTTGATCCCGCAGGTGATAAGCGAGGGCATCGACAATTTCGTCATCGAGAAACTCCAGCAGTTTTTCGCGGGTGTTGATCAAATTGACTTTGATCCCCAAGTTGCGAAACATCGAAGCGTACTCGGTTCCGATGACGCCTGCCCCGTAAACGGAAAGCGTCGTCGGTTTGTGGGTCATGCCGAGGATGGTGTCGCTGTCGTAGACGCGTGGATGCGAGAAATCGACCCCCTCGGGCCGAAACGGACGCGATCCGGTGGCAATCACAAAATGCTTGGCGCGGATCGGTTTATCACCATCAATCGAGATCGAATGTGCGTCGAGAAAGCGTGCGGTGCCCTGGATCACCGGCACGCCATTGCGCTCGTAGAACGATTGCCGCATCGTGACTTGTTTGCCGATAATCGACTGCGTGCCGCGGCGGAGTTGCTGGAGCGTGGGACTGACCTGCACCCCGAGTTCTTGAAACGTGGGGTTGCGAAGCGCCTTCATCGTCGAGGTGATCGCAAACCGCAATGCCTTGCTAGGGATTGTCCCCCAATGGGTGCAACCGCCGCCGATTTGCGTGTATTTTTCAGCCACGGCGACGCGCATCCCTCCTTTAGAGGCCTGCATCGCTGCCCCCTCGCCTCCGGGACCCGAGCCGATTACGAATAAGTCGTAGTCAAAATGGGAGTCGCTTGTCGTGTCGTTCATCGAGATGATCGTACCTTCGTGGTTCGTGCTTTCCGGAAGATTCTTGCGAAAGAATCAGCATGCGGCAGCGTTGCGCGCACGGCTACAGAAACTCATTCCTAACTTCGCTTCCGATAAGGGTGTTTTACGATGTTGATCGCTTGCGTCCAGTCCGATGTCACTTTCGCCGATATCGCCGAGAACCGAAAACGGATTGCCGAGCACCTACATGCGGCGGGCAAAATGCAGGCCAAGTTGGTGGTGATGCCTGAGTGCATGTTATGCGGTTATGCGTATGAGAGCCGCGAACAGGCAATGCAGCACGCGGTCTCGATCAACGATGACTTGTTTAGCGAAATTGCCGAACTGGCGGCTACCTACGAATTGCATTTGACCTTTGGTTTTCTGGAAAAAGAGGGCGATCGGCTATTTAACGCCGCCGCTTTAGTGGGCCCTAACGGGGTGGTGGGACGTTATCGCAAAGTGCATTTGCCAGCGCTGGGAGTCGATCGTTTTGTCGATCGCGGCGATATTCCCTACCAACCCCTCACCGCGGGAGAGGCCCGGGTTGGGCTGGCGATCTGTTACGACAGCTCGTTTCCCGAACCGATGCGGGTGCTCGCCCTGGCAGGGGCGGACATCATTGCCTTGGGGACGAATTGGCCCGTTTCGGCGTATCGGACGGCCGAGATCGTCCCGCCGGCTCGCAGTATGGAGAACCACTTGTTTTTCGTCGCGGCCAACCGAATCGGCAGCGAAGGGGGCTTCCAGTTTTGTGGATTGAGTTCGATTTGCGGCCCCGATGGCGTCATTCTCGCCAAAAGCGACGATGACCAAAGCACCATTCTGTATGCCAACATCGATGTTGCCGAGGCCCGAAACAAACGGATCGAGCGGACCCCCGGAGCGCATGTGATCGACCGATTCGAAGACCGTTGTCCCGATTTCTATGGCGCAATCGCTGCGACTAAACCCACCGCTACGAATCGCTAAAGTTTCCCCCATCCGATGCGACCGAGCTCAGTCGACCCACGCAAGGGGGTCGATTGTGATGATTGCATCGATCGCAGGTCCTCGAGGAGGAAGCCGAAAGCCAAATGAGGCTGAATGATTCGGGGTAGCGTCTTTCAGTTGCCGAACATGGGGGGTGTCAGGCCGCGGTGTTCGTCATCAGGGCAGGACGCATCTGAGTATTTGGTCGTAGGGATTGCCGGTACGGACGTCTAGTGTCGTCGTCGGATCGGAATCTCGAACGGCCTTGACCTCTCACCCTGTTAGCCGATGGATTGGCAGATGACCCAGCAAACCCCCAAACGTTCACACGCCGCTATTCCGACATCGCCTTCGCCCCGCTCGGCACGTTGGCGTCGCGCTATGCTTGGAGTGTTGATCGCAGCGACCAGCAGCGGAAGCATGGGGCCACTGATCGCGGGCAGTCCAAACTTTCCCTTCTTCACCGCCAGTCGCATTCACAGCGTGAGTGAAACGTCAGCGGCGCAAACGTCAGCGGACTCGATGATCCAGCCGACCACGTTTGCCAGCGAATCGGAACCCAACAAGGCGAGTTCCCCGGCGCCGGGATCGGTGTTGGCAATCGCAGCCCCCGAGGGCTACGGCGTCTTCGACGAATCACGCCCGATCGTCTATTTGACCTTAGCCGAAGCGCGAGCGCGGGTGTTGGACTCGAACCCCGAGCTCGACAGTTTTTCGAATGCTCTCGCTGCGATCGCCGAGAACGTGACGATCGCCGATGCTGACTTTGATGGCCGGGTCGGCGTCGATATCCAAGGTGGCAAGCTCGATCGCCAACTCAGCAACTCGATCCAAACCTTTGGTTTGCCCACCAACGAATTGCAAACCGATTTTTTGCGAGCGGTCGACGGCAACATGCTGTCCTACACTCAACGCACCCGTAGCGGGGGCGAATTCCTGCTGGGCTACAACAACGACTATACCTACCTGACCCCCGCCGGTCCGGACGTGTTGGTGAACCCGGCATGGGACGCGGATCTTAACTTTCGCTTCAGCCAACAACTCGCTCAAGGGCGTCGGCGTGTCATCAACGAATCTCCGATTCAATTGGCCCGACTCGCCTACACGTCGCTAAGTGCGGACTTGCGAGCCCGCATCAATACCAATTTCCGCGACGTCGAAATTGCTTATTGGAACTACGCAGGTTTGCATGCGGAAGCCGAAGCGGCACAAGCATCGACGGCGCGGTTCAAGAAACTCGTCGACGGCGAGAAAGCACGATTGGACCTTCGTGAAGCCACCCTTGTTGATGTGGCCCAAGCCGATGAGCTTTATCAAAATGCTCGGCTGACCGCATTGGATTTGAAACGGACCGCCGATGTCGCTGCGATTGAATTGCAACGATTGATGGGGGATTATCGAGGCCGATCGATTCAGCTTGTCCCGGTCGATACACCGCAAGTGGATCCCACGCTCGATTTTAATGAAGGCATGATCCAATCGGGATTCCGTCCTGAGTTGGAATCGCAACGCACGTTGATTCGCTCGGCGAAATTACGGATCTTGCAAGCACGTGATTTATTGCGTCCCGATATTCGCGCCAACTTTGGCTACGCCCAAACCGGGCTGGAATCGGATCTCGACGATGCTTGGGACACGATCGGCAACGGAAACTATCAAGATTGGTTTGTCGGTTTTGAATTCCGCCAATCCGTTGGTCAACGAGCGGCCTACGCCAAAGCACGCCAAGCTTGCCGCTTGCTCGCAGCGGAACAATCCCGACTCGAGGCGCTTCGCCGCGACGTCGTTGCCGAAGTCAACGCGGCTGCGATCAACATCGATCTTCGTCACGAAGCACTTGAAATCAGCTCCCAGCGAGTGATTGCAGCCACCGCACAAATCGACGGTCGCTCCGAATTGTTTGCTCAGAAAAAAGCGGACATCGACTTGCTGCTTCGCAGTAACCAAACCTTGATTGACGCACAACGCACCGCGATCCAAGCGACCTACGGCTACCAACAAGCGTTGGCTCAATGGCGTTTCTCGACCGGAACGATTGATCGAGCGGCACTGGGAATGAACACCACGTTGGAATCGTCGATCGATTCATTCGAAATGACGCCTTCCTCGACGGACCAACCGGGGACGCCATCGACCGCCGACGAAGCGGCCACCGACGAAGCGGCCGCCAAGAAGAAGCAGGAATCGGCGAAGAAGCAGGAATCGGTTATCGAAGCCCCGCCGGCACCCAAGTCGAAGGCCAAGTCCAACGAGAGCAAAGCACAGCCGACTCCCGCACCGGCACCCGCACCGGCACCGGCACCCAAGGCTGCAGAACCGGCCCCGGCGGCTCCGGCGCCAGCCCTGGACGCCCCAGCCGTAGACGATGCAGCCGTAGACGATGCTGCCGCTTATCCTTGGAAGGGGTTCGAGCCCGTGGTTTCGACTCCCTACGCCCCCAGCTGGGTTGAGGACTCGGACTTGATGGGACCGATCGAAGCGTACCCCCAAGTGATCGTTGGAAACGCTCCTGGGGCAGCCAATGCCGTCGAGCTTCCGGTCACGCCGATGCAATCGACCTCGACGGAAATTCCGCCCATTGCAGTCTCGGATCAAGAGCGAAGTTGGAGTGATGTCCACTCCGTTCCGCAGCCGAAATCGAATTCGCAAGCGGGCGTCGATGACAACGCCTCGAGTTTTCCCGAGGTGAAGATCGCGGACCTCCGCGAGGTTCACGGCAACGCTAAAAAACGCTCGCCGGCACCGCAGGGGAACGTCGAATCGCTGGCCGACGAGTTGTTGCCCGAGGTGCACGTGGCGCCGTTGCAGTTTCCACGCTAAGCACTGAGGCAGGAGTCTCTCTCGGCAAGACCAACCGCATGGCGTTAGCCGCGGATGATGGGTCTGGCGACGGATTCTTATTGCCAAGTGCTTGTGACAACAGGTCGCGTTAGCGATGGAGGGATCGAGCTTGGTTCGGTCCCTCGCTGACGCTTCGAGTGGTGATTTCCTGGGAATCGGGGCTGGGGCCTGATGCCAAAGTGGATCGCCCCGAATCGAGCCTGTCTCAACGGTCTAAGTGGGCAGTGTCGGAACAGGATCTCGAGGCGCTAGCGGAGGTACCCAAAGATCTTCGACTTGTTGTCCTCCCGCGTCATAGCGAATCAGTAAATAGACGCCGCCGACCAAGCCCCATGCCAACGCGAATGCAGTCGCGATGGGGATCAAGGTCAGGATTTGCTGCGTTAAGTTGTGGGTCATCGCGGGGGCCGAAGTCCAATCCAGGGCCACAAGGACGATCTGTTGGGCGGTTGCGACCACGCCGCTGATGAGCGCCGTCGCGATCGTTAGCAGCACAACGGCGACGACGCCGTACATGACCAATTGGAGCGGTCGCCGGTACAGGTACTCATAGCCGCGACTCAAGGCATCCAACACATCAGGGTCTCGCTCGTTGGCGATCGCGGACCAGGCCAAGGGAATGGCCACGATGGCACCGAAGCCCAGGATGCCACAAGGAATCGCCATCACCGCGGCCACGAAGGCCAAGGGGAGCTGAGCGACCGGCGACTCCGGTACTAGGCTGGCGACCCAGCCGGCGGCCCAAATTGGGGTCGCGAGCATGGCGATGCAGGCGATTGGAACAACGCCCGCCGCCCACGCCGCCGGGGATCGCGATGCGGCCGACCGAGCGACCTCTTTCAGGTTCACCATCGAGCGTCCTGCGGTCAACAAACCGCCTTGGCGAACGAAGACAAGCGAGCCGCACGACCACACGATCATGGTCCACAGCAGGCTGCACAGGGGGCGCGTGAGTCCGCCGCGATCGCCTTGAATATTCGCTGTCAACGATGCGATAAAAAATCGCACCGTCTCGATCGACGACGCGGCCCTCGCTGGGGCCGGATCGACTGCGGAAAAAGGAGTCTCGAGGCTCCACCGAGCGGGGCCGTCGCGATCGAGAATCCAAAGATAGACGGGAGCCCACAAGGCAAGGGTGAACATCGCGATCAAGATCATCGAGGGCGATCCCGCGATGCGTAGCGTTCTTAGCAATCGCAGCCAGGGCAAGAGGTCGATCCATTCTCGCACACGTGCAAGCACTCCGGCTTCGAGCTCATGTCCTGCATGCTGATCATGCTGATTGGATTCTGGTTCAGGCAAGGGACTTATCGCGTAGGTGATTCAGGGTGCCAAAAGGCACAGGCTAACGAAATGTGGCCAGTTTCCATAGTCTTGGATTGGGAATAGGCGGCGCCGATGCGGTCGCTCCGGCGGCCACGATCCTGGCCGAGACGAACCATTTTTGGCCGGCGTGCAGTGGTAGATCGGTCAAATCTCGTCTCAGCACGGCGAGCTCAAAGTCGATGCCCGCGTCGGTTTCGCCCACCGCCACATACCATGTCGGCTGCCATCCCGCTTGTCCATCGATACTGTCGTGAGTTTTCCCGGATGGCGTGACTTGCAATTGATACGCGGTCATCAAATCTTGGTCGGTATCGATCGAGATCTGCAATCGATCCGAATGGGTCAGGTCGTGGTCTCGATTCTTCTTCGCGTCCGCGGTCGAGGGGGCGTTCCGAAAGAGAGCTCCCCGGCATTGCACAAACACGTAGACATATTCATCGTCATACGCGATCCGCATCGTGGGTTGCGGCTCGCGTCCAGACGCAGATTGTGACCAACACGCATCGTCGTCGCGTCCATCAAGCTTCGGACGCACGGTTGCGGGGATCGCGACGACCGGGGTATCGCTCGCAGGCAGATTGCCCTGATGGACGCGGCCGTCGTCCGATGGCTCGCTTGCCGAAACCAACGCGGTCCAAGGGTTGGGCGATCCGCTGGCCAGCAGTCGTCTGAAATTTCCCGAGGCTTGGCCCGTTACTTCTAAAAGTTCATTGTCACCACGTTGCCGTGCTGCCTCGTTCGCGATCAAGACCAATGGATGGAATTCCCATGCCAAATCGACTTCGCCATGTTTTTGCTGATCCCGTTTGCTTCCCACTTGAACCGTGGTCGGCTCGGCAACACGCAGCGGCGATATCGCCGCGACTTGAGCCACTCCACTACTTTCGACTTGGAACGGGGAAACCGCAGCTTGCTGGACCGCGGCGGACGTTTGGCTCGAGGCGACCGCTAAGGAGCGTGCCGCCGCCGCGTTGAGCGTCTTCCATTCCTGGCTGTTCTGGATCGCCGTCAAACGCAGCGCGGACCACTTACCAAACGTGCGATCGGAGAATCGATCGGCCGACTCGGACAAGGCGACCTGTAGGAACGGGATCGCATTAGGAAACACATCTGCGTCATACGCGGCGAGCTTGCATTGCAGGGACCAGGCCAAACGTGGCTGATCGCTGACGGCGGTTTGGTTCAGCAGCGACTTTAAGGAACGCCCGAAAAACTCGGCGGTTGAACTCGTTTGGATCATTTGTTCGACCCGTTTTGATTCGCTCAATCTCGCTTGGACGACTTGTAATTGACGGCGATTTGCCTTCGCAAAGGTCGCCGATAATCGTTGCCCTTGAGCGAGCGAAAGCCCGCTGGTGATCGACTCGCCACGCGGTGCATTCCCCGAGGCATCATACAGAACGCGAAGCGAAATGGTTTGCTTGGCCGTCTGTGCGGGCGACACGATTTGCAGTGCGTCGTCCCAAATATCTCCCGTCAATGCTCCCGCAAAGGGCATCATGGCGTTGCGGTGGAGCATCCTGTCGCCGCCCGCTTCGAAGCCGTATCGCATGACTCGAGCAATGCCTGACGAAATTGCGGTTTGCGAAAATGCGGAAGCCGTTGCGGCAGCCAACGTGTCGTCGATAATGACGACGGTGGGTCGATGAATCGCGATCCAATTCCGGGCTTCGGTTTGGATCGCTGCGGATCGATCAATCGTATCGACCGACGATGCCGCTAATGATGCTGCCGCTTGACGAACTTGGTAGAGTTGACGCTCGGCTTCTTCGCTACTGACGCCGACGGTCTCGGGATGTTGCAACAGAATTGCGACACGTTGATGCGACTCGAGTGTTTCCGAACCGACCAACGGCCATGGAATCGACGCAGGATCGTTGGCAACGACAAGAATCGAGGCATGGTGCTTCCCACCGCGAATGGCGGTCCAGCGACCGCTTTCACGATCGCCGTGGAGAATCACGCCGTGATCGCCGACGGCAAATAACCGTCCCGACTTGAGCTCAAACACGTCGCGAATCACGGTGGCGGTTTGAGTTGCTTCGACCCATGCCAACCGAATCGAGGATTGGGTTTCAGGCTTAATCGGAGGAACGCCATCCAATTCGCCACTGCCGCTCCAACTGCGTCCGCCATCATGACTTTCGAACTCGCGAGACTCGGCGATCGCCGACCAATCGCCGGTGGCAATCAACGCCCCGTCCTGTGCTCGCACCGCGAGGGTGCCCAGCCGGGGTAATTCGTTATCGGTGCCGCGACGCCAACTGATCCCCGCGTCGTCCGACCACAGCGTGACACCGCGGCTGAGGGCGGTGATGCGATCGTATTGGCCGCCAATGGCAACCGCATTGCGGTCGTCAATCCAAATCACATCGGCCAACGGACAGGCAACGGGACTCGGTTGGACTTCCCACGATTGCCCTGCATCGCCGGATCGCAAAATCGTTCCGTGGTTACCGACCGCCAGGGCGAGGTTGCCGTCGCGGTTGAACGCGATCGCGCGCAGTGCCGCGTCTTCGCGAAGCGCCTCGGTTTGAGTGTACGGAGCCGTCGGCTCGAGCGAGGATTGAGCAAGGGACACCCCTGGGACCAGGGCAAGGATGTACACTACAGCAAACCGAACGAGGGCGGCGCCGGATAAAAATGCAAACATCGGCTGCCCAGCGGGCCGCACCGGTGAAAATAGTCTTTGTAGCAGCAATTTCATGCAAGCCATCCTTTTACGAGGGTCGCCGCCAACCACAGGGCTCCCCAGCCGAGAAACAAATTTGCGGCAACATAAAAAACAGCAACCGGCCATCGCTGCTCTCCCGCCAACAGCATCGACTCGGCGGCAAAGGTCGAAAAGGTGGTTAACGCCCCCAAAAAACCGACTCTCAACCCCAACACGATTCGGGGGGAAAAGGTCTCGCTAAGGAGGCTGTATTCCGCTAGGGCACCTATTGCGGCACAACCAACCACATTAGCGGTCGTGGTTCCCAGCATCGAACTCCCACCCGGAATGGACATCATCCCGAGGGTTATCCCGTAACGGGCGATGGAACCTACCGCTCCCCCTGCCGCTACCACCGCTAAGTTGAGCCAACTACTCATCAACACCAATCGATTTAACCATTGCCTAAGTCGGGGCACGAACCTAATTTAGATGGGTAGGTTCGGAGTTTCGGTCGTCCACGTAAACGCCAGTTTTTCCAGGCCCCCTCGCGTAGCTGTTTGACCGCCCTGTTGTGGGTGGTGGTTTTGAAGGGGGTTCATCCCATGACGGGGCGTTTAAGCCATGCTTTCGGTTTAACGGATCGAAGGAGTGGCCGTCGCGAACCTGCGGCAGGCATTTTGCCTCTAGCCGACGAGTGACATTAGCCGATACGGACGTGACCCCCTCTTATGCAGGGGAGATTGCTGTGCCTGCAAATCTACCACTGAATTGAATCAACGTTTCCTTTCCTTTCTTGTGTTGACGTAACCGATGAGTACTGCAAAAGCCGCCGCCACTGAACCCAAAGTCATGACCGGAGCCGATATCCTGGTCAAATCGCTAGTGGATCATGGCGTCGATGTGCTGTTCGCCTACCCGGGCGGCTGTAGCATGCCGCTTCATCAAGCGTTGACCCGTTTCGGCGATTCGATCCGCACCATTCTGCCGCGCCATGAGCAAGGGGGTGCATTCGCCGCCCAAGGCTACTCGCGCAGCACCGGCAAGGTCGGCGTGGTCATGGCAACCAGCGGCCCGGGGGCGACCAACCTCGTGACCGCCATCGCCGATGCAAAGCTTGATAGCATTCCCATGATTTGCATCACAGGGCAGGTGCCGACCGTGGCGATTGGATCGGATGCGTTCCAAGAAACGCCGATGGTCGAGATTTGTCGTGGGATTACCAAGCATCACTACTTGGTCACCGATCTGGCCGATCTGCCGCGAATCATGAAGGAAGCCTTTTATATCGCGACCAGCGGTCGACCGGGGCCGGTGTTGGTCGACATGCCCAAGGATATCCAGCTCAGCACGCAAGAGATCGACATGGATCCTCCGATGGATCTACCCGGCTACGACCCCAGCCCCGCAGCGGTTCCGAGCGAAACGATTCGCCAAATCGCCGCCGCGATCAAGCTGGCCCGTCGTCCGATGATTTACGCGGGCGGGGGCGTCGTCATCGGCAGCGCCAGCGAGGAGCTTCGCGAATTCGTTAAGAAAACCGGCATTCCCGTGACCACCACCGTGATGGGCATTGGCACGATCCCTCCGGAGCAAGAGCACTCGATGTCGTGGCTCGGCATGCACGGTGCCGCGTACGCCAACTATGCCGTTCGCGATTGTGATTTGTTGATCGCACTAGGCGTTCGTTTTGACGATCGCGTGACCGGCAAAGTGGAAGCGTTCGCCAAGGATGCCAAGATCATCCACGTCGATATCGACGGTTCGGAATTGAACAAGAACAAGCAAGCTCACATCCCCGTGCGTGGCGATGTGAAGCAAGTGTTGACGGAATTGAACAAAGTCGTTCAGAAGCCTGAGATCGCCGAATGGCAACAACACTGTGATGATTTGAAGGCCAAGTACCCGTTCAAGTACGACGAAAACTTCGACGGCATCCTTCAGCAACATGCGATCAAGACGCTCAGCGATATCACCGCTGAGATGGATACCTACATCACCGTCGGTGTAGGACAGCATCAAATGTGGGCTGCTCAGTTCTACCAATTCCGTCGTCCCCGCACGTGGCACAGCAGCAGCGGACTCGGCACGATGGGCTTTGGGTTGCCCGCCGCGATGGGCGTCCAAGCGGCTCACCCGAACTCGTTGGTCGTTGACATCGATGGTGACGGCAGCTTCCAGATGAATATCCAAGAGCTGGCGACGTGCTTCTGCGAAGAATTGCCCGTCAAGGTATTGCTGCTCAACAACCAACACCTTGGCATGGTGGTTCAGTGGGAGGACCGATTTATGGATCGCAATCGGGCTCATACCTACCTTGGCCCAATTCACCACAATGAAGCCGCGGGCAATAGCAGCGCCGATCGATTTAGCTACGCCGAAGAACGCTATCCGGACTTTGTCAAAATCGCGCAAGGCTACGGATGTGGTGCCGCGACGATTCGCAAGAAAGCGGATCTCGAAGGCGCTCTTCGCGAGATGATCGAACACAAGGGACCGTACTTGCTAGACGTACAAGTGCCTTACCAAGAGCACGTTTTGCCGATGATTCCCGGCGGTCAAACCGTCGACGACATGATCCTCGAGTAAGCCGTAAAGCGTCCTCGGACATACCGATGAATCGCCGGCCGTTGAGAACGGTCGGCGATTTTTTTGTAGCTGCGTTCGCAAGAACGCGGTCGACCGTGAACGCGCCGGTCGCTACATCAAAATCGATCATGCGTTTCAGCCGTTGGAGCCTTCGCGACGTGACATCACGAAGCTTGAGCGTTTTGACCTAAACCGTCATCCAAGCAGCCTTGTAGCGCAATCCGAGATTCAGAATTCTCTGCAGCAACATCTCGTAGCTGATCTCGATGGTTTCGGCCGATTCGGCGAAATCTTCGCCGTATTCGATATTCGGGTTCGCATTCGCTTCGATCACGTAGATCTCACCTGCCGCGGTCATCCGCAGATCCATTCGCGCGTAACCGCTCATATTCAGCGCTCGATAAACGCGTTTACACAACTTGGATAGCTTCAGCTTGGTGGCGTCATCCAAGTCCTTGGCTTCCTCGGTGGTGATGCCATGTTTCTTTTGGTAATTCTGGTTCCACTTGACTTGCTGTGTCGCGATTTTGGCCACTTCATTGGGCATCGTGCCGAAGATCATTTCCCACGCGGGAAAGGTTTGCAAACGGTTGTTACCGATCACGCCCACGTACAACTCGCGTCCCTCGATGTATTGTTCGGCAATCGCATCATCGCCGGTCTTCTCGTGAATGAATTTGACTCGTTCGACCAACGCTTCGTCGCTATGCACGATCGATGCTTGCGCAATTCCAAACGAAGCGTCCTCAATCACCGATTTGACGAACAAGGGAAATTGCAATTTCTTGGGGCGACGGATTTTGCGTCCGACGGGAAATACCGCGAAGCGTGGTGTCGGAATGCGATGATAGGTCAGCACCTTTTTGGAAAGTGCCTTGTCTTTGCTCAGCAGCAAGCCGCGTGGATTGCATCCGGTATAAGGTTGCTGCATCAATTCCAAATAGCTGATCACGGCAAAGTCATAGGTGACCACGCCGTGAAATTCCTCGAGCATCATAAAGGTGATGTCGGGCTTGAACTCCTTGAGCGCTTTGCGGATCGGCGCCAAATCGTCGTACACGCCCAAGGGCAGGACCTCGTGACCGATGTGGCGCAGCGTATCGCAAACATCGAATTCGGCCTTCCATCCGTCCAACTCTTTGTCGCTGATCCCTTGGAGCGTCAAGGGCGGAACATGTCCGTCGCGGACCAGCACTAGAATACGCAGCTGGCTCATTTGATGGTTCCGGCGCATACGGCGTGCACGAAACCGAGCGGGGCCTCGTCTCGATCACAGGACTCCTTACATCGCAACACGGTGTCGTCCTTCATGTAAAAAACTAGTGGTCCGCACCGCAACAAGAATCATCGCGTCCCGTTTGACTTGATCGATTGCCCCGCCGAGTCGCAGGTTCAATTCACGGCACCGCTCGATCATCTCTTGGATCACTTGATCGATCGTGTAGGTGTACTCCCCCGTCCAATGCGCCACGATGGTTCTTAATTCGTTGCGAATCTGGCTCAAAAAGGCGGCCGCGGTCACGTTTCGACGATGGGCTTCTTCGGAGGAGAATAATTTGCACAAATCGACGTCGTAGATGCTGGGATAATCGACGCCATAGTGCTTGCGTTTGCGTCGGTAATGGGTGCGAAGCGTTCTCCGTATCCGGCCCACCGAGTCGATCGTTCTTCGGTTTTGGACCAAAGGTGGCTGGCCCGCAATCGACTTCATGAATTCGTCGACGAACTCGAGTTTTTTGATGGCGGGCCAATCGCGATAGCGAGTCCGCCAGCGCGTCCCCGGACGCAACCACACCGCAAACGTTTCGGCAAAGTCTTCCAAAGGATGGGCTTGAGCGTACCACATATCCAAATTCAGCACGTAGTCACGACTCGACGGCGTCGGTTGGTAATAATCGGGATAGGGCTCCGAGGGGCGGCCAAATAGTTCGCGGTAACGTGCTTTGCGTCGAATACGAAACGCCGTATCAATCGCGTGCCCCGCCTCGTGTCGCAAGATTTTCATGCACCAAGCCTGGGTCCCCCCCTCGACCTCGAGCAATTGCTTTCGCTCCAGCCGCGCCAATCGCGGATTGGCTAAATAGAACGGAATCGCGATCCCGGGAATGTCATCGGGCGAGAACCAATCGTCGCTGAGCCAACAATGCGGCCGAAAATTTAACCCCCGACTCGCCAATTCCTGGTTTAACTGTTCAATTCGTTTCTGCAGCGGCGTGCCACGAATGGAAAGCTTCAAATCGCACATCCGCATGTCCAACAACTGCTCGTCGGTTAATTTCGACAGCGCGGGCATCGTTGAGAGATTTGGCTTTGGGTTTGCCATTTCACCGTTTGTGCAATGAACCAATGGGGCTAAGCAGCTGGGCAGGAGTCTTTCCGTATATTAGCCGTTTTGGCGTTAGCCACGGTTCCCACGTTCAACCGGGGCTAACGCCCAAGCGGCTAATGGGATTTCTCCCAATGATTCCTGCCTATCTGCTTAGGATCAGAAGGAAGCAGTGGCGTCAGTTTATTCAACTTGCGAGATTTGTTACCCCTAAAACGATGTCTTCTAAAAAAAACTGTGGTGATGGCAAGGCCGATCTTCACGCGGCGGCGTCGTGTGACGGAAATGTTTGCACGCGACTGACCGGTGCGGGACGCTCGGCGATTGCGGTGATTGGCGTCGGTGGCCCGGCGTCACGCGCGGCGGTGATGCAATGCTTTACTGCGGCATCCCCGCGTGAATTGAAGTCCAACGAGATCCGCTACGGCGATTGGCACGGCGCGGTTGCCGAGTCGTCGCAAGCGGCGATTCCAAGTGAATCGATTGTCGTGATCATGCGTCACGAGGATCTTTTTGAAGTCCATTGCCACGGGGGCTCCGCCGCGATCGATCGCATCCTCGCCGATCTAGAGCAGGTTGGCATCACTCCGGTCGACAACGCAGCGTGGCCGCATCCTTGGCCCATCGCATCGCCGGACGCGGTTGCTCGTCCCCTGCTGATCCGCGAGGCCACGGACACGCTCACCCAGTGCCAAACCGTGCGAACGGCTGCCGTAGCAATGGATCAAGTCCGTGGTGCAATGCACGATTGGGCCGTAAAGTGGCTTGGAGTTTTTGCGGCCCGTCGGGATGCTGATCGCGCTGCCGACTTGCCTCTTGATCGCGGAGCGATTAACGACCATTTGACGGAGTTTCACGGCGAGGTCCAATCGATGCTGGACTATGCCTCGGTCACGATGCGATTGACGGCCCCCTTTCGCGTCGTATTGGCGGGACGTCCCAACGTGGGGAAAAGCAGTCTGATCAATGCCATCCTCGGTTACGACCGCAGTATCGCAACGCCCGTGGCGGGGACAACACGCGACGTCCTGCACGCCGAAACGATCATCGATGGACTTCCCATTCGGCTGAGCGACACCGCCGGAATCCACGACAGCGACGAGTCGATCGAGCGTGAAGGGATTAGCCGTGCGCTTCGTGAAGCGAGCACGGCCGATCTAGTGCTGGCGATTCAAACCCCCGACACCCCGGCGATCGTGAAGGGTGATTCGCAGGTTCCCCAGATCGAGGTGCTCAACAAAAGCGACTTGCTCCGCGGGTCCGCAGCGAAGGATGTCATACAAACCGTGGCAACGACCGGCGTAGGGATCGACGTTTTGCTCGCGGCAATCGCCAATCGGCTGGCCGACGCGTTTCCGCCACCCTCCGCTCCCGCGCCGCTCAACGAGCGACAGGTTCGTTGCCTAGAAACGCTGCGGAGCACGACTGAAACGCTAGCGCTTCGCATCGCTTTGGGAGAGTTGGTCGAGGGTTAGGGCAAGTCGGGCTGGGGCTGGGCGGGGCTCGAAGAAGCAGGGTAGGGCAGAGCGAGGCAAGGCAGGGGGGGAGTTCCGGATGTTCCCAAGCGGAGCAACGTTTTTGTGCTCTCTAGACATTCCTACCAATGACGTCGGATTCAAGCCGTAGTTACGTTCGCCAGCACGTGGACCACCGCGAACGCGACGGTAGCGACATCAAAAAAAGCCCGTTTGAATCGAGTGCCTTTCAATACTGCTCTGGCGAACAGATTCATGGCGAACAGATTCAGCCCATCGGTGGTCCAGATGCGGCAAGGGAGGATCAGCGAAACTTGGGACCCTTTTCCAAGACTTCGCGATAAAGTCGCCTGAGGGTCGGGGAAATCTGCTTTGCGGATTCGATCGGCTCCTCCGGTCTCCACAGGAATTCATCGTTCTTGATGCTCGCCAAATCGTGAAGTCCGCGAACGACCCGCTGGGTCACTTTTTTATTCAAAGGCTTGGCCAAAAAGAACGTGCCGCCCGCTTCATCGACAAAGGAGCGAATGTCATCGTCGCGGAGGCTGCTGATCACGATCACCGGAATCGATTGAAAGTCGGTGGATGCGTGTTTTCGTAGCGAGCAGAGCAAGTCGAGGCCACTGGCCACCGGCATTTCAATATCACTGACAATCAATTGAGGGTGAGCGTGGTTCACGGCGGCCCAGGCATCACAGCCATTCGACACGGTGGTGCATTTGTACCCACACTCTGTGATCCAGGCACGCAATAACTCACGCGATGCGCGAAGATCGTCCGCAATGATGCAGCGGGGAGGCGTTGGTGTTGCAGGCATACTCTTACCGTCGAGCGTTCGGCGTTGAAGGGGAATTTCAATCGATCTAGCAATCGCCGTGCCGAGTAAGGAATTTCCACCAACGGCACGCCATCTGCACTTAGGCATCGGTTCGACCGGCGGCGGGAGTCCTCCGCAGCCGGTCGCGGGGGAGAGCAAGCGGTCGCGAGGAGGTGAATGTTGCGGAATGTCGCGATTCGCCAGCGGAATTTCCGACGGAATTGCCAGCCAACGACGGTCGTGTTATCCGGCACCTCCCTACGGTCGACATTCGCGTCTGGCAGCGCCTAGAACAATGCAAAAAATGGCATTCAGGGCGGAGGCGATGATGACCGCTTGGGAGACGAGGATGGCTGGGGCGAGCCCGCGCGGCGGCTCATCATCCACGACGACCGATTTGCCACCCTTGCCAGCGAACGCGCGATGGCCGAAAGGCGTGGGGGTTCGTTTCGAAGCAATGCTCGTCGAGGTGCGGGGCTTCGAGAACCTCACTTCGGCGGTTAAAATGCGTGCTCGGTTGAACCCGAAGTCGACAATCATAGTAACATTGGCTCGCAAGTGTCTCGACGTGATCGTTGATGATCGTTGCGATTCAAAATTGATACCGATGTGAACCACAAAATCCATCGACGAGGCCCATTTGATGAATCTGTCCGAGCAACCCATTGACCGTCGAATTAGCACCGGCATCGCCTCGCTCGACGTGATCATGAACGGCGGCTTAACGGAAAATCGCCTTTACTTGATTGAAGGTTCCCCAGGGACCGGCAAGACCACGTTGTCGATGCAGTTTTTGCTTGACGGTGTCCGCAAAGGGGAGACGGGGCTTTACGTCACATTATCGGAAACCAAACGCGAGCTCGAAGGGATTGCTCGTTCCCATGGCTGGTCGCTCGACGGGATCGAAATTTACGAGCTAGTCGATCCAAGCGAATCGATAGAGTCGCAAGCCCAATACACGATGTTCGAGCCGTCGGAGATTGAGCTCGGCAGCACGATCCAAGGAGTACTAAAGAAGGTCAAAGACCTTAACCCCTCACGGGTTGTCTTGGACTCGCTCTCGGAGATGCGTTTGCTGTCGCAAGGTCCGCTTCGTTATCGACGGCAAATTTTAGCGCTCAAGCAATTTTTTGTCGGACGAAATTGCACCACGTTGATGCTGGATGATCATGGCGGTTCGGAAAGCGACCAACAATTGCAAAGCATTGCCCATGGCGTGATTCGATTGGAGCAATTGCTCAGCGATTACGGTGGCGAACGACGCCGGTTACGGATCATCAAGCACCGTGGTTGTGATTTCATTGGCGGAACTCACGATGTTCAGCTCACTCGTGGAGGGATGAAAGTCTTTCCACGAAAGACTTTCGAACCGGTCGATGGGATCGTTAGCGAGCAGCAACGCAGCAGCGGCAACGAGGCGCTCGACGAATTGCTCGGTGGCGGCTTGATGGCGGGGACCAGCGCGCTGTTGTTGGGGCCGGCCGGGGTCGGGAAATCATCCACCGTCACTCAGTACGCGGTGGCCGCAGCAGAGCGAGGGGAACGCGCTGTCTTTTTTCAATTCGAAGAAAGCCGGCATGCGTTGATGTCCCGCAGCAAAGGACTCGGGCTCGACTTGCAAAAGTACATTGATGCCGGGCTAATCGCCATCCATCACTTGACTCCCGGCGAAGTTACGCCCAGCGAATTTGCTGACTGCATTCGCAAAGCGGTGGAACCGGACGACCAGGGGCGGGCCGTGTCCGTGGTTTCGATCGACAGCTTGAATGGCTATCTCAACTCGATGCCTCACGAGAAATTCCTGACCATTCAACTTCACGATTTGCTGCAGTATCTTGGTCGTCGAGGGATTGTTACCTTGGTGGTGGTTGCCCAGCACGGCATGTTGGGGCAATCGATGCAGACTCCGGTGGATACCAGTTATTTGGCGGACAGCGTGATTCTATTTCGTTACTTTGAAGCGGCGGGCGAGATTCGCCAAGCGATCTCCGTGGTGAAGAAACGAACCGGAAGTCACGAACGGACCATTCGCGAATTCAAACTTTCCGACCATGGTTTGGTTGTCGGTCCTCCGCTTCGCGAATTCCGCGGCGTTTTGGCAGGGACTCCTGAGTACGTGGGGGACCAGCAAAGATTGTTGCAAAGGAAAGGCAGAACGAACGCATGAAGTCTGACCCGATCGGCGTCGAAAAATCCTCGGTCAGTCAGCGCGTTGCCATTCTTGCACCGACACCGCAGGACGCGCACGTTTGCGGCAAAATTCTAGGCGATGTTGAAATCGAAGTCGATTTTTGTCAATCGATCGATGAATTCTGTAAAATCATCGCGGCCGGGGAAGGTGCGGCATTGATCGCTCAAGAGCATTTGAGCGGTGATGCGATCGATCGCGTTAAACGCGTCCTCGACCAACAACCGGCATGGTCGGATTTTCCGGTCATCGTGCTGCTCACGCTTGGCGAACAGTCGGCCCAGACGATCGAACGTCTGTTGTCACTGGGCCACGTTACCTTGCTGACTCGTCCCTTGCGTGTCGCCGTCTTCGTCAACACGTTGCGGGCACGCTTGAGAGACCGATCGCGACAATATGCGGTCCGCGATCTATTGCGCGAACGCGAAAACACCACCGAAAAATCTCGTCGCGATGCACGACGCGTGAAAATGGCACTGCGCGCCGGCGGAATGGGGGCTTGGGAGTGGAGTCATGACCATGTGTTTTGGTCGCGAAAAATGTTCGATCTGCTCGGCTATCCACTGCATACCCAACCCTCCACCCAAGCGGTGCTGGATCGGGTCCACCCCGATGATCTCGACGAGTTGCTTGAAAAATGGCACGCTGCGACAGAGCAGGGCGATAATTTTCAGCACGAGTTCCGTATCGAACATCCCAAACTCGGAGAGCGTTGGTTGGCGTCGATAGGCGAAGTGGTCTCGTCGAAATCAGGCAAGACGCGGCGGTTCGCAGGAATCAATTGGGACATCACCGAACAACGTGAATTCGAACGATCGTTGCAAGACGCACGTCTCCAAGCGGAGGTCGCCAACCGATCGAAAAGCGAATTCCTTGCGAATATGAGTCATGAAATTCGTACCCCCATGACCGCCATTATTGGCTACGTCGATCTGATCGCCGAATCGATCCACGACGAACAGACGCTTGACTACATTCGCACCATTCGCACCAACGGCTCGTTCTTGCTGGACATCATCAACGACATTTTGGACCTCTCCAAGATCGAGGCGGGGAAGTTCGACGTGCTGCCAGAACAATTCGCCCCCAACCGGTTAGTCGAAGACGTGTGGTCGATCATGGGGGTGCGAGCCAAGGAAAGCAATATCGAGCTTGAAGTGGAATACGAGGGGTTGATCCCCAGTCGAATCGAAACGGACCCCAAGCGGTTAAAGCAAATTCTGATCAACTTAGTGGGCAACGCCATCAAGTTCACCGATCGAGGTTGTGTGCGGTTGCAGGTCCGATTTGATGTCGCCGGTGATGGAAAAATGCACTTTGACGTCATCGATACTGGGATCGGAATGACGCCGCGACAAATCGAGAAGCTGTTCCAACCTTTTTCTCAAGCCGACACGACCGTCGCCAGAACGTTTGGTGGCACGGGACTTGGATTGGCGATCTCGAAACGTTTAGCCAAAATGCTCGGTGGCGAGATTTCTGTCGTTAGCGAGTCTGGCAAAGGTAGCCGCTTTAGCGTCACAATCGATCCTGGGGACATCCGCAACGCCACGTTGATGCAACCCTCGTTGACGACTCATCCCATCAACTATGATGCGTTCAAGCAACCCGATTCGCTCCAATGCCGCGTTTTGATCGTCGACGACCGGCGTGATATTCGCTTCCTAAGCAAACGCATTTTGGTCAAGGCCGGTGCCTCCGTCACCGAAGCCGAGGATGGCCAAGACGCGGTGGAGCAAGTTCAAGAAATGCTCCGCAACGATCGCTTGGTGGATCTGGTTTTGCTCGACATGCAGATGCCGCGTTTGGATGGCTACCGAACCGCCGAGCAACTGCGCCGCATGGGCTTCCAAAAACCGATCATCGCGCTCACCGCCGACGCAATGCAGGGGGACATGACGCGTTGCATCGAATGTGGTTGTAATGGATACCTCAGCAAACCGATCGACGCGGAAATGTTGGTCGAAAAGGTTCGGGAATTGACCCAGTCGTGACGCGGCAGCGCCCGGATGCCGGTCGGTATTCCCGGTCGCCCGATTGGTTCCCGGTTTCGAACGCCGTTTCGAGCGTGCCCAGCCGGTCCAAGTTCAGCCAGACGGGCCAGACGTAGCCAGAGCTTGGCTAGAGCTTGGCTAGAGCTTGGCTAGAGCTTGGCTAGAGCTTGGCCAGAGCTTGGCCAGAGCTTGGCCAGAGCTTGGGCTGCGTCTCCCCTGAAGCTCCCTGTGCCCCCGAGAGAGCTTCCGATTCGAGCACACGCCTTTCGTTGAGGCCCGCTCGACTGGGTTGGATCACGCTAGCCCCTCGCGTCGTTGCAGCTTGAAGTTGGAGGCTTCCGCGGTCGCTCGCTGGCTTGTTTCTGGCTCAGCCAAACTGGGTAGACAAATCGGCGGGAGAGAGACCCGCCGACAGCCTGGACTGCGGTCCACGAGGCTCCGGATAAATCGTTTTATCTGGCAATTATCGCTAAGCATTTTGATGCGGACGATCGGGGAAAGCGGCAAATCACGCGTTTGATGTTAAGCCTGGTAAACCTTGCGGCGTGCCTCCCAAAGTCATCAAGCGAATGAGCCGATTGTTCCGATGCAAACAGCCATACCGGTGATTCCGGTATTTGGGCAGCGGGCGTTGTGGAGTCCGCTGAAGATTGTGCATCCGAAAGATTCGGGTCTAGGGATTTATGCTACCAACAACCCTACGTTGTCCGGCTGTCGGCCGCTCGATGTTCGCTGGCGTTGCCTTCTCGCTGGCTTCGTCCATGCTGCCAATGGCCGCACAAACGCCGAGTGATTCGGGCAATGCAGCCAGAATTTCTCAAGTTTCCAGTGCGCGTCAAACGCCCACGGTGCTTGCGATTCGCCGAGCCGCACCTGCGGTCGTGAATATTCACGGTCAAAAAACGGTGCGTGCAACGGCGGCGGGGATGGCCGGTGCGACGGGGCCTGACTCGTTCCGTCAAGTAAACGGAATGGGAACGGGCGTGGTGATCGACCCTCGTGGCTATGTGATCACGAACTTTCACGTGGTCGAAGATGTCGACGACATCCTCGTCACACTCGATAACGGCCAGACGACCTCGGCAAAGTTGATTGCGTCACGCATTCGCAATGACTTGGCGTTGATCAAAGTCGACGTGGATCGTCCTCTGCCGACGATCCCTCGAGGAACGAGTAGCGATTTGATGGTCGGCGAGAGCGTGATCGCGATCGGCAACGCGTTTGGTTATGTCCACACCAGCACTCAGGGCATCGTCAGTGCGTTGCACCGTGACGTGCCGGTCAACGAAGCTCAAGAGTACCACGACTTGATCCAAATCAGTGCTGGGATCAACCCTGGAAACTCGGGTGGACCGTTGTTGAACATTGACGGTGACATGATCGGCGTCAACGTCGCGGTCCGCGTCGGGGCACAACAGATCGCGTTTGCCATTCCGATGGACCAAGTCGTTGAGATCGTGACCGAGATGATCGACGAGCATAATGAAAAGCGATTAGTGACAGGTCTGCGAACAAACGGCGGACCCCGCGACGGCGACGGCGTGACCGTTGCCAATGTCTCCGCTAGCAGCCCCGCCGCACGGGATGGGTTGATGCCGGGAGACCGCGTGGTCCGCGTCGGTTCACAGCCAGTGGACGATCGCCTTGATTTTGCTTTGGCAATGCTCAATGCCACCCCAGGCGACTCGTTGGAGCTTGCGATTGAGCGAGAAGGTCGTCAAATGGATTTGGCGATGCGTACCGAACAAGTGTCCGGAGCGGTGGCTGGAGGAGTGGAGGAACTCGCGTGGTCGTTGATCGGGATTCAAGCTCGACCGGTCGCCGATTCGACCATCCGTCGCTTGAACACGCGAATGCGTACGAAGTACCGCGGGGGATTGTACATTGCCAATGTTCGCCCCGGTTCGCCAGCGGACCAACAAGGGATCTCGACCGGAGACGTTTTGCTAGGCATCCACGGTTGGCAAACCTCCAACATGGCGGACCTTGCAGGGATTCTCGAGCATCCTGACATGCAACGCGGACCGAAGGCAAAGTTCTACATTGTTCGTCGTGAGCAAACTTTATTCGGGCACTTGCAAATCGCCAATCAAGCGGACAACGCGGCCCGCCGCTAGCAGGTAGGCAGGAGTCTTTGGGTAGATTAGCCGTTTGGGCGTTAGCCACGGTTCAAGCGGGGCTAACGCCCAAGCGGCTAATGGGATTTCACCCAATCATTCCTGCTTCCTTGCTTAGTACTGATTTTTGAGTGAAAAGCCCGACGTGAACGTCCCGGGGCGAACTCGAGCCAAGCGACCCGCATCGCGCGTTCGAGTTTGCCGACCCAGCTGGGACGCGTGCGTCGGGTTTTTTCGTTCCATGGGCCCGCCGGTTTTCCCACCCACCCGCGAATCGGCGGGCGAATGGGCGAATGGGCGGGCGAGCGGGCAGGCAAATGGGCAGCGGCTGACGCTCTCGCTACGCTTTGCCCTTCTTGCTTTTGCTCTCGACCGGGATCGCGGGCGTTAACAGCCGGCTCGCTTTTTGATCGGCGATGTTGGTCGTCCCTGCGACGCCAAGCAAGCTAATCAATTGTGACCGCATTTCTTCGGATTTTGCGAGTCCCATCATTTGCGCGATCAAGGCTGCGATCGAGAGGTCTTTGACCGCGTCGGCATCCAAGTTGAATTGCTTGACCAACTCGGATAATTGACCGCGAAAGTAATCCGAGTTGCCGTCAAAGAAGGTGTCTTTGATGTCGGTTGCGACCCGACTGTTGTAAACAAATCGGTCGATCGCTTTGCCCCCTTTCACGGCGGACGTGATCTGTTCGAAGAATTCGCCATCGCCGCCGACGATATCGATCCGAGCCGCACGCAGGGCTTCGCCCATCACGCCCGCCTGGCTCTCGGCAATTCCGCGTTGAGCATCGATCGCGGCGATCTCGACATCCTTTTCTTTTTCGAGTTTCAACTTGAACTCTTCGTGCTCCTTGCCGACGTTGTCGAGTTGCTTCATCGCTTCGGCCTTTTCGGTAATGCCGGTTGCCTCGCTGTGGTACTTTTCGCGAGACACGTTGGCCTCGGCCAAGCCTTGCTTTTCGGTCGCTTGGGCCTTGGCTTCGATTCCCTTGGCCTCGGCGATCGCTTTTCGTTCGAGCACGGTTGCTTCGGCGCTGCCCTCTTTTTCCAAGCTGGATGCTTTGGCTTCTTGCACCGTCGCTTCGGCCAGCCCCGCAGCGGCTGCGTTTGCCGCTTCGGCCTCAGCAAGCATTTTCTTCGCTGCGGTGTCTTTCTCGGCGGCGTCGCGACGGGCTTCGGCTTCGATTCGAACCTTTTCCGCGAGCAGGCTGCTTGATTCTTTCTCCGCTTGAGCTTGTTGGGTAATGCGGATCCGTTCCTCTTCGGCTCGCATTTCAGCTGCGGTCACTTGCACCTTTTTCAAGCGGTCGGCTGCCGCGTGCTCTTCGGTGTCTTTGATTCGCTCTTTCTCTTCGACGACGGCACGTTCCACGGCAACTCGTTCACGAATCACCTCTTGGATGTTGCGTTTCTCGATTTCGATCGCTTTTTCTTTTTCGACGTCGGCGACCCCGACGACACGCAATCGCTCGGTCATCTCGAGATCGCGATCTCGATTGACACGCTCGAGTTCCACGGCGTCCGTTTTTTCCTTGTTCCGCTGAGCGACGAGGATTTGTCGTGATTTGTTCTCTTCGGCGACCCCCAGTTCTTCTTCGGTCGCAATTCGAGCTCGCTCTGCTTCGAGCCGTTGCTCTTCACGCACCTTGGCCGCAGACGCTTGTTCACGCGAAGTGATTTCGGCAATTTCGCGTTTCTGTTTTTCGACCGCTTCGACACGTTGGCGTTCGAGCTCGAGGATGGTTTCTTCCGCTTCAACGTCCTGTTTCTTGAGCGTCTTTTCTTTGTCCCGAGTGAATTGGTTTTCTTTGACCTTTTCCATCGAGGTCAATTCGGTGATCTTCTTGATCCCCTCGGCGTCAAGAATGTTGTTCGGGCTGAGCATTCCCAGCGGCGTTTGCTCGAGGTAATCGATTGCCGCATCGTCCAATCGGTAACCGTTCAAATCGGTACCGATGACCTTTAGGATCTCGGATTTGAACTTGTCGCGTTGGTCATACAAGTCGACAAACTCGAATTGCTTGCCCACGGTTTTCAACGCTTCGCTGAACTTTGCATCGAAGAGCTCGCGGAGCGTTTCGAGTTCGCTACATCGCTTGGCACCGATCGATTGGGCCACCTCCTTCATTTCTTCGTCGGTGTTATCAACTCGAATGAAGAAAGCGACTTTGATATCCGCGCGGATGTTGTCTCGGCAAATCAGCCCTTCGCTGCCTTGGCGATGGATCTCAAAGCTTTTCAGCGTCAGATCCATGAACTCGTAGCGATGAAACATCGGCACGATGAACTTGCCGCCCGCGGTCGTGACATCGAGCCCACCGAGACCCGATTTGACGATCGCGCGGTCGGGGCCGACGACGATGAAGTACTGTTTGAACGTCGCGATCGCAGCGACCAGGGCAAACAAGACAAAATACAGCAATAACATGGGCCCGGAGGTCCAGTTGATCGCGGCGATGAATAACGACGAGGTCACGATGCGTTCTCCGAGGGAAGATGGGTCACGATGTAGATACGTTTTTGTTTCTCAAAACCGATGATGCGCACTTCCGTCCCTTTCGGGAGATGCGCTCCGTCGGTGCGCACATTCAACAGCAATGGTGCGGCGTTGGTGCGGAACTTGGCTTGCCCGAACTCGGGCGTGGCCGTGTGGGAGGTGATTTCACAACTGGCACCGACCATGTGGTTTTCGTCATAGGAGGGCGGATCGACGAAATAACCGAGCAACGGCTGGGTGACGGCTTTGGTGATGCCCGTTGCGATCACCAAGTTGCGGATCGACAACAGGATGCTTGGCAGCCAATCGGGTGAATAACGCGCCGCGTCAAAGGTGTGCCAAAGCCAGTAGGAAATGCCCCAAAAGAGGACTGAAAAGATGCCGCCCCAGAGCACGATCGGGATGCGTCCAAAATTGGTCCAGCGGACGACGGTTCCCCCGAGCCCCTGTAGAAAATCGGCATTCACCGAAACCATCTCGCCATCGGGCAGATCGATCCCCGCATCGGGGACGTCCAAATCAACGTCGGGGAGATCGAACCCGAAATCCACCAACCCAATGAGTGCCAAGATCGTATAGACGACCAACAAGCAAATCAGGAGGGAGGCAGGCCACAGGGGACCTACGAACATGCGGTTGGCGAGATCGATCATCGAGTCCGGCACGGGACCGAGCCTCCGAAAAGTGATGGAAAAGAGTCTTACAGCTTAATTGGGAGGCCTCAATCGCGTGCGATGGAGGCGCTCGACAGCAAAAAAACGCCAGAATCAACTCTCGACCCTTCCGGTTGTGATGGGGGTTACAAGGCCTGCAGTCTGGGGTGGGGTATGGCAAAAGATTGGGAGGATTCGCGTGGATCACTACGTTTTGCGGCTCTGGGCATGTATTGTGAAGGAGACGCGGTTAGAATCATGGGTCGCGCGATAAAGGCGTCAATCACTTCATGACGCCACGTGATTATGATAGGGCTTCCTGTCTGGACCTGGTTTCTACCCACCCCATTCCCACCACCTCTGCGTGCTGAGTATCCGCAAACAAAGATGATGATGATCCGCTTTGCTTTCCTTGTGTTTTTCGCTTGTTTCTGTGCGCCTGCACTGACCCTGCACGCTGAATTGTTAAGACGAGCCGAGCCGCTCGAACAACAGCTCAAGAACGTTGATTCTGGTTTTCTGGCCAGCGAAGTTCAGCAGCGGGGTGATGCTCGCCGCGGGGCGATCGTCTTTTTTAAATCGGCCGCAGGGTGCGTGAATTGCCATAGCAGCGGCGACCAAATGTCTCCCTTGGGACCGAATCTCGCCGAATTGGGAACCGAGTTAACGGATCAGTATCTCGTCGAATCGCTGCTTTTTCCCTCACGGCACATTCGCAAGGGGTTTGAAACCTTCACGGTGTTGACGGTCGACGGACAGGTTCACGTGGGTTTGATCGCCAGCGAAGATGACGACAAAATCACGATGCGATTGGCAAGCGATCTGACGAACGATTTCGTCTTGCCGCAAGATGAGATTGAAGGCATCAAAAAGAACGACAAGTCGATGATGCCCGATGGGTTGATCGCATCGCTAAAGGAGCAACGTGAGTTTCTCGATTTGGCGCGTTATGTGATCGAAGTGGCTCGGGGAGGCAAAACGCGCGCCGCCCAATTGCGTCCTTCGCCCGAAGAGCTGAAGGTGAAAGACGATTCGGTCGACCTCAATCATGCCGGGATCATCGGACGCTTCGGATCACGCGACTTCGAAGCGGGCAAAGCGATTTATCACGGCTATTGTTTCGATTGTCATGGCAGTGACGGAAACACCCCTGCGCTATCGACCGCACGCGCGTTTGGTACGGAGAAACTCAAGTTTGGTGCCAATCCGTATGAGATGTTCATGACGTTGACCAAGGGCAACGGCTTGATGGCACCGATGTCTCATTTGACCCCCAAAGAACGCTACCAAGTGGTGCATTACATCCGCGAAGCGTTCATGAAGGGCAACAATCCCGATTACGTCAAAGTGACGCCCACGTTTTTGCAATCGTTGCCCAAAGGGGAAAAGAACGGGACGGAGATCGAGAACGTCGAGCGTGACTTTGGTCCCGCGTTGGCGTCCCAACTTCGCCGTGATTTCCGCAGTGTGTTGAATGTGAAGTTGGGCGAAATCACGATCGCTTACAATTTGCACTCGATGGATCAAGCCGATCTTTGGAGCGGTTTCCTTGATCTGAGCGAAACGCAACACGTTCGTCCGCGTGGCGAAGGGACTGCGGATCCCGATGGTGAATCGATTTCGGAACTGGCCGGTTGGCGTTGGGGGCACGGTGGCACGCTCGACTACTCTCGCGAAGGCTTTCTGCCTCGCGGGCCGATTCCAGCGAAGTGGATGGACTACCGTGGCCATTACTTGCACCACGACCGCGTGACGCTGAGCTACACGATCGACGGGCGTGAAATTTTAGAGTCGCCGACGATCGCCGCTAGCGACGTCATCGCGCACGAGTTCCAAATCGGTGCGGGTGAGGAACTGATCCTGTGTGTCGCACAAAATGCGGACGAGGCATCTGCCGTCGTCGCCGGTGATGCTGATGGAACCACGTTAACGACCGACTCCGAGAACCGGCTCGTGTTGCGGATTCCCGCGGACACCCAATCACGCGTGCTGCAATTGTTTCGCACCGCAGGCCGCGACCAAGCAAAACTGAAAACGATTGCCGGCTCCTTCAAGGCGACGGCGGATCTTGTCTCGTTGACCAAGGGGGGCCCAACGCTTTGGCCCGAGGAACCCAAGACGGTCGGTTATCGTGGTCTCGAGCAAGGCGGCTACGCGCTGGACACGTTGACCATTCCTGGATCCACCCCCTGGAACACTTGGTTTCGCACCACCTCGCTCGATTTCCTCTCCGATGGACGGATGGTCTTGGCGACTCACGGCGGCGATGTCTGGATCGTCTCGGGAATCGATGACGACCTGTTGGAATTGAAATGGAAGCGTTTTGCCGGGGGACTCTATGAGCCATTTGGTGTCAAGGTTGTCGACGACCAAATCTATCTCACTTGTAAAGATCGGTTGACGCGACTGCACGACCAAGACGGCAATGGCGAGGCAGACTTTTACGAAAGTTTTTGTGCTGACATTGACGTCTCGACTAACTTTCATGCCTTCAATTTTGATCTGCAAACCGACGATGACGGCAACTTCTACTACTCCAAGAGTGGTCACGGTGCCGATTTTTCGCTCCCCGGTGCCGTCTTCAAAATCTCGCCCGATGGCAAGCATCGCGAAGTGTTGTCGACCGGTTTCCGCACCCCCAATGGCCTTGGCAGCATGCCGGGCGGGCGCATTACCGCTAGCGACAATCAAGGGCAATGGGTCCCCGCTTCGAAAGTGATCTTGTTGAAAAAAGGCGGTTTCTACGGCTGGGTTCCCACCTATTCGATCCCTGGAAAATGGGCACCCGATGGAGGCAACATCGATATCAAGAAAGTGGTTGCTCCCGAGTCGGTTGACCCGCCGTTGGTGTTCATCCCACAAGAAGTGGACAATTCGTCGGGCGGCCAAATTTGGGTCGATGACAAACGTTTCGGGCCACTGTCAAACCATCTTTTGCACACCAGTTTTGGTCGCGGATGGATGTCGTACCTGATGATCCAAGATTTCGATGACGTGAGCCAAGCGGCGCTAGTGAATTTGCCCTTTGACTTCAGCACCGGGATCATGCGGGGACGCGTCAATCCCGTCGATGGGCAAGTCTACGCCACGGGATTGCAAGGCTGGAACGGAGGCGGACGTATTGGCTTGGAGGAAAAAGGGATCCAGCGTCTTCGCTACACCGGTCGGCATTATCCGATGATTACCGACGCTTCGGTGCAAGCGGATGGATTGACGTTGAAATTCAACTTCGAACTTGACCCCAAAGTTGCCACCGACGTGAATGCCTATGATGTGAAGCAGTGGAACTACCTGTGGAGCAAGAACTACGGCTCGAAACAATACTCGGTCAAAACCGGCGAGGTGGGTGTCGATGACGTCCCGATCGAATCGGTGGTGCTCGATGACAGTGGCACGTCGGTGAAACTGAAAATCGCCAACTTGCAACCGGCCGATCAAGTGCACGTTATCCTGCACGTACGTGGTCGCGACGGAGAGGCGTTTAAGGAAGAGATTTACTGGACGATCAATCGCGTGCCTGATGCGAAGAAGTAATGTGCGAAGCAACGCGTTTAGCTTTGGGATGCTTGCTTGACAACAACGTGCTTGACAACGACATGTTGGATAAGGACGTGTTGGGCAAGGATGCCATCGGTATTGGCCGAAACCCCCAAGGTTCTCTTGATCGGGCTCGATGGGGGGCGTTTTGATACGCTGCGAAAAGCGGCCACGCCGATCGCGATCATGCCGCGACCGCACAAGCGGCTAAACGGTCGGATTGCCTACACGGCCGGATTGACTAAACGGCCGGCCGGATTGGCTAAGCCGTCGGATTGAAGGAGTAGATTGAGACAGGACGTCTGTGGCATCGGAAATAGAAAGACGGAGCTCCGTTTCCGTCGCGGTGTTTGGGACCGTCAACGAACTTCACGGGTTCGTCGTTCCCAGGTGCTGTAATCGAGTGCGAACCCTCACTGCCCCCTTCCCTCTGAACCTCCTGCCAAATATGAATTTGCGGTTTTTGATTGCGTGCTCACTTCTGTGCCTGCTAAGCAGCTTGCCCGCGACCTTTGCAATGGAGTCGTCATCCAATTCTCGTCCGCATGAGGGGGCACACGGCGATGTCAACGCCGACGATCGTGCTACCGACGCGGGGCACAGCTTTCATGGGGAAGCGTTCAACGAGGGACCCCGGCAACGCGCGGTGAAGGCTTCGGGGATGGCGAAGATTCACTTCCCGACGTCGACCCAGTCCGACGAGGCTCAGCAGTTTTTCGAGCAAGGTGTCGCTCAATTGCACGGGTTTTTGTACCTCGAAGCCGAGCGATCGTTTCGACAAGCCGCCAAGGCCGATCCCGAGCTCGCTATCGCCTACTGGGGCATGGCGATGGCCAATGCGAACAATCCAAAACGTGCCAGAGGATTGATTGATGAAGCTGAGCAGAAGAAGGACAAAGGCGCCGACAAACGTGAGAAGCTTTACATCGAAGCGCACGCTCGCTACTTGCCAAAATTTGGCGATGACGCCCCCGAGGATGATGTCGACGCCAAACGGAAACGCGCGGAGCGTTACATCGCTGATCTTGAGAAACTCTTGCACGAGTATCCCGAAGACATTGAAGCCAAGGCGTTTTTGGTCCTGAGGATCTGGCTCTCCGATCGTGAAGGCGTGAAATTGGCCAGCCGGCATGCGGTCAATGCATTGCTAAGCGAGATTTTTGCCGTCGATCCGATGCATCCTGCGCATCACTACCGAATTCATTTATGGGATTCTGCGCATCCGAAGTCGGCGTTAGAGTCGTCGGCAAAATGCGGTCCCTCGATGCCGGGCGTCGCCCACATGTGGCATATGCCGGGGCATATCTATTCCAAACTTCACCGTTATGCTGACGCGGCGTGGCAACAAGAAGCATCGGCGCGAGTGGATCATGCTCATATCGCCCAAGCGGGATTGATACCGGACCAAATTCACAATTTTGCGCATAACAACGAGTGGCTCATTCGCAACCTGCTGTTCATCGGTCGCATCAATGATGCGGTCGACCAAGCTAAAAATCTGGTCTCGCTTCCTCAACACCCACGCTACAACACGCTCAAGAAACGTGGCAGCTACAAGTACGGGCGCGAACGCTTGCTGCAATCGTTTACGGAGTACGGTTTGTGGGATGAATTGATCCAACACTCGGGTGGCTTCTATTTGCCGTTCACGTCCGACGCGGTTCAGGAAGAGGAGTTGCTGGGGTGGTTGGCGGTGGCTCATTTCCGTACGGGTAAGGCGGGTCGTGGCGCGAAAACGCTCCGCACGCTGATTCGTCGCCGAATCGCCTTGGAAACCCAGTTGTTAGACCTCGCGGACAAATCGGCTGCCAAAAACAGCAAAGCCGACAAGCAAGAGTCTGGATCCGATGACGACAGCGGCAAGGAAGCGGAGCCGGCCGAGAAAGCAGTGACCGCCGAAGAGCTACGCTCGCATCTGAAAGCATTGCGGCCGATCATCGCCCGTGCGTCCGCGGCGGGCGCCACCCACCGCAAAGAACCCGAAAAGGTCAAAACGCTTGCCGAAAAAGCAAAGCTCGATGCATTGATCAAAGCGCAATGGTTGGCGGATGCGGGGGACGTGGAATCAGCCTTGGAGATCACAAAATCGGAGCGAAAGAAACGTGAAGGCCAAGTTCGTCCCGTGGCAATTTTGGTCGACCTGTTGTGGCGAAATGGCGAGAAAGACGAAGCGAAGAAACAGTTTGAGACGCTGCGTACGCTGGCTGCCGATGCGGACATCGATACCCCCATGCTGAATCGACTCCGTCACATTGCAAAATTCGCTGGAGTGCAAGGCGATTGGCGGATCAAACGCGAACCGGCAAAGGACCTTGGCGAACGCCCGCCACTAGAGTCGCTTGGCCCTTTTCGTTGGGAACCCAATCAAGCTTCTTCCTGGGAAGCCAAATTGCCCGATGGCACACCGACCCACAGTAAAGAACTCAGCGGACGTCCACGCTTGGTCGTCTTCTATCTCGGCTTTGGTTGCTTGCACTGCATGGAACAATTGCACGCGCTCTCACCCAAGCTAGAGGCGTTCCAGGAGGCGGGAATCGAGATCATCGCGATCAGCACCGAAGACTCGGAAACCCTAACGACCGGAATCGACGATTTCGACAAACCAATTTCGATTCCCTTGATTGCCGATCCCGAACACGCCGTATTCAAGTCGTACCGGTGCTGGGACGATTTCGAAGACCAGCCGTTACACGGCACTTTTTTGATTGATTCTAATGATCGTGTTCGTTGGCAGGATATCGGCTACGAACCGTTCATGGACGTCGATTTCTTGTTGGAAGAATCACAGCGGTTACTGACATTGCCTTAGCGTTTGATGTCTCGCGTTTGATGACCAGCGCGCCGGCGCCCCCTTTGATGAATGGACAACCATGCTCCCATGCACTCGGATTTCGTTCTCGCTGACGTTTTGTTTGGCAACCCTGGGTTCGGTCTGCACCAGCGTGCTGGCGGAAACCCCACGCGTGTTCACCGCCGAGCGAAAACCCGCCGATCATCGCTTGGATGAGTTGCGGACGCTCAATGGCTACTTTCCCTTCAAAGTGGTCTCGTCGAAGCAGCAATGGGAAACACGCGCTGCCGAAATCCGACGACGCATTCTGGTCTCGCAAGGGCTGTGGCCGCTGCCGACCAAGACCGAGCTCAATGCGGTCGTCCATGGACGCGTCGAACGCGAGGATTACGTGGTCGATCGTGTTTTCTTTGAGAGCATCCCGGGGCACTTTGTGACCGGTAGCTTGTACCGACCCAAAGGCAAACAAGGGCCATTCCCAGCGGTGCTCTCGCCGCATGGCCATTGGAAAGACGGCCGCATGTATGACGCGGGTGAAGCGGGAGTCAAACAGCAGATTGAGATTGGAGGCGAAAAATTCGAGGTCGGAGGACGCCATCCGATTCAAGCCCGGGCGGTTCAGTTGGCGCGGATGGGATGCATCGTGCTCTCGTACGACATGACCGGCGAAGCCGATGCGATCCAATTGGCTCATCGCCCTCAGCAGTGGTCGCACCTCGATACAGCCAAAGATTGGGGGTTCTTCAGCGTTCAAGCCGACCTGCGACTGCAAAACATGATGGGGCTGCAAACGTGGAACTCGGTGCGTGCGATCGATTTCCTGCTCCAATTGGATGATGTCGATCCCACACGGATCGGAGTGACCGGAGCTAGTGGCGGAGGCACGCAATCGATGATCGTCGCGGCCATCGATGAACGCATCGCTGCGGCGATGCCATGTGTGATGGTTTCGACCGAGATGCAAGGAGGTTGTACGTGCGAGAACGCCTCACTACTGCGAATCGATCAAGGCAACATCGATATCGCAGCCGCGATCGCACCGCGGGCGCTTGGCTTGACGGCGGCCGACGATTGGACTCTCCGTTTGGAAACCAAAGGCTATCCCGAGCTACGCGACCTCTACACCATGCTTGGGGTTCCCGGTCACTTGACCGCGGTGTTTCATACTCAATTCCAGCACAACTACAATTACGTCAATCGTGCCGCGATGTACGCGTTTTTCAACCAGCATTTCAAGCTGGGCCACGAAACGATTGAAGAGCGAGACTTCACTCCGCTTTCGATCGACGAGGCGACCGTTTGGACGCAATCGCATCCGCGTCCAAGCGATGACCAAATCGGCGACGTGCACGAGATCAACTTGCTCAAACGCATGACCGCTGACTCGGATCAAATCATGCATTCGCTGCTGCCAAAAAACGCGGCCGAACTGGCGGAGTTCCGCCGTGTGGTCGGAGGGGCGTGGGAGACCATTCTGGGACGCCGATATGATCAAGTCGGAACCGTTTCCTTTGACGTCACCACGCAAACCCAACAATCCGGATTGACCATGGATGCGGGAACGTTGACCCATCAGGAAGCTCGTGAACAGATCCCGATGATCGATATTTATGATCCCCAAACGCCGCTCGCTGGCGTCATGATTCTGTTGTCGGACCATGGCAAATCCGCTGCGTTCCGCGATGGCAACGTCAACGAAGCGGTCATGAAGTGGACCGCAAAAGGCTACCGCGTGTTGGTGGCGGATCTATTCGGACAAGGTGAATTTCAAGATTTCGGCATCCCCGCGGACTCACAACGGATGTGGTACCAGCAAACCGGGACGGTCGGTTGGCAGCTTTATTCGGGATTCACTCATGGATACAACCATCCTTTGTTTGTCCAACGCACTCATGACGTTTTGTCGTTGGTGAAGTATGCCAGCACGCTTGTGGCTCCACCGCAGATCCGAATGATCGGAGTGGGGACAACGGGCGGACCGATCGCAATCGCAGCGACGAGCCAATTGGGGAATCATTCGATCGGGCAAACGATCATCGATTCCGCCGGGTTTTCATTTTCGTCGTTAACCGAGCACAGCGATCCGATGTTTGTTCCCGGCGCGGTGAAGTATTTTGGCATGGATGGTTTGCTCGCCCTCTCGGCTCCGCATCGGGTGACCGTCATCGGCCAACCTCCTGCGACGTTTGTGAACGACGCGTATCACGCGGCCGGCGAACCCGAGCGATTTCGACAAGTCGAGCGATTCAATGCGATCGCCGATTTTATTCTGGATGAATTCTAGATCGCACTGCTTGGTGTCAGCGGGAAGGCGAGGCGTCCCCCGACGTTTTGAGGACATCATCATCCGGCGTGTTCGCTTTGAAGTTGCGCCCACCGATGTACTCCGCGCCGAAAGCCTCGCAATTTGCCGAGCCTGAGCCCAACGGGCCAGGTTTTCGATGCCTAGGAACCTAAGGGCCAACGGCCCGGCCAAATTCGAAAACGGACGCGTCCGGAGATGAACACCGCGTGTCGGGCCCGTGGAGAGGTGGGGGCTACAATGCCACGGCCAAACAATGTTCTTAAGCCGTGAACATGCAGCGCCGGACCATGGCGATCGTGGCCAATTGATCGCCGTTTAGTTTCATTTTGGTTTTGGCGACCGTTAACGCCGAATCAAAGTGATGCTCGGCTAAGAAGAGCGTGGCGGGTTGTTCGAGGGATGCCGCCGTGGCCAGCGATTGCAGCAATTTGCAGCCTTTGTTTCCAATGCGATGGGCTCGGCACAATTCGCTAAACAGAGAATGCTCGCAATGTTCATTGCGAGCCGCACTGCGGTGCACTTGCCACGCGATGATTGCGGACACGGTCACCACTGCGGCCGCGATCCAGACCCACGGGGTGGAGTCGCTCGTTTCGACTGCGGCGTCTTGGTAGCGTAGCGCAACGTCGCCCATTCGAGTTTCCGCGAATAAAAGGAATGACGATAGATGGGACATGGCTAATTCGAGAATGCAGTGAAGGTGAATGCAGTGAATGAGGCGTGTTTGAAACGCTTTGGGATTCCGCAACCATGGGAAACACCCGGTGTCGCATGAGCAACGTTTAGAGCGCGTCCATTGCTTGTCGGGTTTCGATTGCCTTGATCGCCGCATCGCGGACCGGGCAAGGGGGTAATCCCGACATCTCTTTGAGTAGATTGAGTGTGTTTTTGCTTTCCGCTCGCGACATGACTTGGCAAGCGAGCACCCGTGCGGCTTGGTGGTCTTCACGTGAGATTCGCTCAAACGATTCGCTCAATAGGTCGACGGCGGCCAAGGCGTCGGCCGCGGCGATCGCATCGAGTCGTTTGCCGAGCACCGGGTGCCGCAATCCATCTCGAATCCGCGAAATGGCCTCGGTATCGATGGTCATCACGATTCGCCCCAATGCACGTCGATCTGCCTCGGGCATGCCTGATAATCGCTCCAGCATCGCTTCGGCGTGCAGCGGAGCGAGGATGCGGCGAACCGAGCGAACCAGCGAGGGGTCTCGATGGTCAAGCAAGTCGATCAAATTGGCTAACAGCGTTGCGGTTGGATCTTCGGCAATCGCAGCTTGATTGTCAGCGGCGATCAAAATTGCGGAGGGGCCCCACACTTCATATTCAGGAACGACACATTTCATCATGCCTGAGACTGCCGCCGCGGTGCAACCTTGGCCATCTCGCTTGAGTGCGGCGACGATGGTGCGTAAGTACACAAGCGCATCGGCCCCCGATTGATTGTAAATGTGTACCGCCGCAGCGCGATGGTTCGCGCTAATCGCGTCCATCAACGTCTCTTCTTCGGCACAACACTTCGGCATGCCGAGTTCCTGCAAATTCTTCAAAACCGTTACGCTCGGTTCGTCACCAATCGCACGCAATAGCGAATCGCGAAAAACATCATCCGTGCGATTCGATAAAATTTCTAACAAGGAATGAGGGACCTTGCGGCGACTAATGAACCCCGCCAACAACTCCACGATTCCGGCACGCTGGGTGGTTGCCAACCGGTTGCCAATCAATTGGCAATATTCCGATGAGGTTGAAACAAATGCACGCAACTCTGCATCGGCCCAGGCGGAGCCCACTAAGAACGCGTCAACGAGCCGTTCGTTTTTATGTTTTGCGATTCGCTTGGTTGATTCCGCCAACGCGGTGATCAGGGGCGCCCGCACCGATGGCTTGTCGCGATTCGCGCGTGCGTTATGCCCAAGCTCATGAGCCAATTGCAGGATTGCCTCCGACGCAGCGTCACGAACGATGTCCGATTCATGGGTTTCGGCCAGAGGGATCAGATTCACGATGGCACTGTGGAGTCCGATCGTCTCGGTCGCACCGATGGCATGAACCAGATTGGCGTCCTGGTCGCGCAGCGATTCTAGGATCGCCGGGGTGATCCATGCCTTGTGTTTTCGAAGCAGACTGTACGATTCGGGAGGAAAGACATTCCAGCGGGAAAGGACCGCTTCGGCGCACTGTGGCTCCTCTCGCTGCAGCAAAGCGGCGACGGCGCAGGTGCGCACCCTCTCTTCAGGATCTTCCATCGCAACCAACAACAGGTCCAAGGCAGCCGCATTGCGTGATTCAGCGAGCGTCGCGAAAGTTAAGAGCGGGCCTTGCATGCTTTTTCTTCTGAGACGGTGTGGAGGGGAACTTGCATCTTTCCGACGCGTCACGGGGAGCAGATTCACCAGCGTGCGATCTCGAAAATCTAGCTCCATCGATGGCAAATGCTCGCTCGACTGCGCCGAATGTCCCTCGCCGCGTCCGGGAACCTACCCCCTGAGTCGGTACAAGCAAAACAATCCGACCAATCGGAACGCGCTTTGGCGTTTTGCCTAACCCCGGCAACGCGATTGTCCCCACCAGCAGGGTTAACCGTGGTAACCGGGGCGCGAGTCTTTGTCGGTTCCGGCGGACGGCCCGTTTGCGCTATAATGATCGTTGGGGAGGCTGCCGATTTGTCGATATCCCTCTTTAACAGGCCGCCTGCTCGCTCTTACCTGCCTTGAAACGAACCTTTAACCCTTTGCAGTAACATGACACAGCGACCCGCTAACATCATCCTTGAGGAATCCTTTTTGGACGTCCGCGCAAAGGTACTTGAGATCGCGGCGGTTCTGGATCGAGTGGATCGAGCTCTGAAGGAGGGCAAGCCACTCGATGAAGACATCAGCGCGCGACGCGATAAGATTCATGACGCGATTCGGTTATTGCTGAGCGAGGAAACCGATCGAGCCGAACGCGTGCAGTTGCTGTTTTCGCGAAAGTACTCCCCCGCATGGCGATCGGAACTGAAGGTCGATTGATCGCGAACCTGTACCAAACACCTCAGCGGTCGTTCGTTCGACACGCTCGGGGCCCCATCCTGCCTTTCCTACGACTTTTTGATTTTGAGCTAAATTGCTATGGATTACATCGACCCGCACATTCACATGGTCTCTCGGATCACCGACGATTATGCAACGTTGGCGAGGATGGGGTGTGTCGCGATGAGCGAGCCAGCCTTTTGGGCTGGCTTTGATCGAGGAAGTGTCGATGGGTTCCGGGACTATTTCCGTCAATTAACGGAGGTCGAACCCAAGCGAGCCGCCGCCTTCGGTATCCAGCACTTCACATGGCTGTGTATCAATGCCAAAGAGGCGGAGAACGTCTCGCTCTCACGCGATGTGATTGCGATGATTCCCGAGTTCTTAGAGGCCTCGAATGTGTTGGGAATCGGCGAGATCGGTTTGAACAAGAATACGCGGAATGAATCGATCATTTTTCTCGAGCACCTCGAACTCGCGATCAAACATGAGCAATCCATTTTGATTCACACGCCCCACTTGGAAGACAAGTTCCAAGGGACGCGGATGATTCTTGACATGCTGTCGGATGATTCACGCTTGGACCGCTCTCGCGTGTTAGTCGATCACGTCGAAGAGCACACCATTGCCGAAGTGCTCGACCGCGGTTTTTGGGCCGGAATGACGCTCTATCCCGTCACAAAATGTACGCCCGAAAGGGCCGCCGACATGATCGAGATGTGTGGTGGGGAACGATTGCTGGCAAATTCCGCTGGCGATTGGGGACCCAGCAAACCGACGGCAGTTCCCGATTTGATTTTTGAGTTGCGCCGCCGCGGCCATCGGGAATCGTTGATTCGAAAAGTGGTTTACGATAACCCGATCGAGTTTTTCTCGCAGAGTCGCAATTTCAATTTCAAGCCACGCGATGCCTCTTAACGATCGACAGAATCGAGCACGTGGCCGGTTCCAACCATCCGCGAAGTTTTGCTACATTGCAAACGCAACGAACATTCGCACGGGTTGGCTTGTCTAAACGCGGACGCGTTTTGAAGTAACGCGATTGCATTTTTACGTAGCAAATCATAACCCGAAGCGTAAGCGAGGGACGGCGTCAAAAATGAGATTCCCGCGCACAGGCTACGGCTGGCACCCTGATTCCTAGCTGTAACGCAGCGCTAAGCAGGTAGGTCAGGAGTCTTTCGGGAGATTAGCCGTTTTGGCGTTAGCCACGGTTCACGCGGTTCACGCGGTTCAACCGGGGCTAACGCCCAATGGCACTCACTTTGACGTTGGGTCTTCTGGATCGTTGGGTTTACTTTTCTTTTTTCGTTTCTGGAAGTGGGTGGTTTTGGGGCGGCGGGCGTAGGCTTCGC